>CAYMDS010000010.1:0-24401 GCA_964389405.1 uncultured Gammaproteobacteria bacterium | reverse complement strand
GCATAGTGAGGGATCCATCTCTAATATACTCCTGTTTTAATAATGAATCAACATTGTCAGGCTTCATAGCTGCTACTTGCATGCCTATTTCGCGAGCCAATTGTTTAAACTCATCCGTACGGGCTACGAAATCTGTCTCACATAATAGTTCTACCAGTACTCCGACTTTACCGCCTGCATGAATATAGGCTTCAACTATTCCCTGACTGGTAGTTCTATCAGCTTTTTTCTCAGCAATTGCTTCTGATCTTTTTTGAAGCCATGCTAGGGCTTTCTCGTAATTACCGGCTGACTCTTCAAGAGCCCGACGACAATCAGAGACACTTGCGGATGTTTCACTTCGTAGCTTTTTAAGTAATTGAAGATCGATATTAGCCATAGCTAGTAGTAAGTAGTAAGTAGTAAGTAGTAAGTAGTAAGAACAAATTTCTGATCATACTACCTGATACTTGCTACATGCTACTTTGCTTTTGTTTCTTTCTTAACTTCCGTTTTCTTTTTTACTGTGGTTTTTTTATCTGTTTTCGTTGCTGTGTCCTTTTTAATTGTTTTCTTTCCTGATCCTCCGTTTTCCTCTGCACTCTTCTGTGGCTGACTATTAGCCATTAGCTCCTTACTATTTCCTACCTGTTCCCCATCTTCTGCCTTCTGTCCTTCGCCCTTAGCTCCTTTTTTCTTCCCTTCAATCCATGCATCGATTATATAGTTAAGAATAAGCTTAATACTCCCAGATGCATCATCATTTGCAGGAATTACGAAATCTACCGGATCTGGATCTGCATTTGTATCTACGATACCTACCACACTTACTCCCATATTTCGAGCTTCTCTCACGGCTAGAGATTCGGTATGAGTATCGATGACGAATATAGCATCTGGCACTTTCTGCATATCTTTCGCGCCGCCGTAATAACGCTCAAGCTTCTGGCGTTCCTTTTCCCAAAGAGAAATCTCTTTTTTCGTATACTTCATCTTTTCAAACTCATTTTTAAGTTTATCTGTAATATCTTTCAGTTTTTTGTAATTCTTCGTTACTTCTGAAAAGTTACTGAATGTTCCGCCTATCCAGCGGGCTGTTACGGTATATAGTCCTGAGATTCCTTCTTTAAAAGCTCTCTCGACCTCTTCCCGCACAATTCCTTCTGCTTGCCTTTTAGTACCAAGGACTAGAAGTGTGCTTTCAGGACGAAGTGCGGTCTGCCTGATAAATACCGCAGCCTTCTCAAGGCCTTCTTTAGTTTTCTCTAAATCTATAATGTGGATATTATCGCGTGCCTCGAAAACGAAATCAGCGGATTTAGGGTTTTGACGGGTCACCTGATGGCCGAAATGACATCCTGCCTCAAGTAATTCTTCTAGTGTAATAGTTCTCATATTGTCCTTTTTAGCTCGCCGTAGCTTTATGCGAAGGCGACCTTCCTCCATCCGACCTCTCGAACAATCAGGACAATCAGTCAGATGTGTGTGATAACGGTATTATACAATAAATTAAATACGTCATGCAATAAAGATTTAAATCATTTAATAATAAATATATTCTAGTTAGAATACATAATATAAATTTCTACTATCGATATAGATTCTAATCTTCATCTTCAAATTCTGATTCATCAAAGACATCAGGTCCATTATCGAATTTTACTTTACTAAACAATCTATCATATGGATCTCTTTCAATAGTATTATATTCTAATTTACGAATGTCCGATCTATTGCGAAAGCTATACCATCTTTCGTTAGTATCAACCTGGGAATCATCGGGAGCGAAGCCTGTAAGCGATATAAGAATTGGACTTTTGTCTCCTTGTTTTCGCACAATTTTGAAATTAGCCGGTAGGTTTAATGCCCATCCTGCCTCTCTGTCAATTTGCCTTACTAACTTATTGGTTTTCCAACGGATTAAACCTTCAAGTGAGTCAACAGGCTTACCGAAATCGAAGAAAGGATATTCCACATGTGCTCTTTCTAATACATCGAAAATATTACTTTCACCTTCTCTTACCTGATGCATCTGTGATAACAAATAATACATTTTTTGCAACAATTCAGGGAAATTTTCTCTTTTCTCCCATTTTCGAGCTAAAAACAAAATATAAATGCCCATATCAGTATTTGCATTGATTGGTTTATAATCAAATGAGAGTGCTTTTCCTTCGACTACAGCCTTTACTAATCTCATCAGTCCCCTGGGAGTAGCAATTTCAGTACGTCCTATAGATGTTTTGTCTAATCCATAAATTGCCCTATGAGGTGAATATACTCCAACTGTTCTTATATGTCCTGTAGTTGCTGCTTCGAGTGCATCCTTGGAATAATATAATCCATCTGCGCCAAGGCATATTTGATTTTGATCTGTATCGCGACTTAAACAAAATTGCTGAAAATTTAAATCAGGCGAACCTAGAGGCTCAATACCTTCTGGATCAACACCTATTGATATTGCTGTTTTTGAAATATTATCATTTCCCGCTGTGATTACATCATAATCATTCCATGGGAACTCGCTTTCCTGCATCGACTCAGGTGATCCGGCAAAAACATCAAGCGTTGCCCTAGCTGGTCCTCCTTTATGCCATATCTGCTCATTAATAGGTAGTGGAACTTCATACCAACTGTTTAATTTCGGATGTAATATCCTTAACATACGACAATTCACACCGTTTATAATCCTATCTTCTGTCTGAAATCTTTCAGGATTAGAGCTAACTAGCTCATCAAGAGGCACAAAATAGGTTTCGATCTCTGATGCAGTTCTTTCAAATTGAGAAGCCATCTCTCTAGAAAGAGTCATAATGTTATTTTCAGCATCATCAATTATTCCATCTACTGGGATATCACCTAATCTACTAGAGGCTCTTAATAATCCTAATGTCCTATTAACATAAGGCTCAAAATATTCTTTAACTCTTTCATCAGGATTTTCCCTTAGTTTATTTTTAAATCCTATAGCTAACCGAGCCGACCTCCTCCACCAACCTCTTGGATCTCCTTCAACTACTGATGGAATCTCAGAGATTTCCTGCCTAATTTTGTCTCTCGGGGTTAGCCTTTCTGTAGCCATAAATGGGATTAAAAATCACGCTTGATATTTTACCTTAAATTTAAACCTATAGCAAGTTATCACAGCAAATATATCAACTTTGTCAACCTCGGGTGTTGACTTGTGGCTCAACCTCGGGATATATCTTCTGAGTTAGTCTGCAAATTTAACCTCAAACCAGTTAAAAACGATTGTTTTTAAACCTAAGTACAATTTCTGAATTTTCCGAGGTGGCAATATAGTTCAACTCCCGAGGTTAGTAAACTTTGTCATTCTGGGTTATATGATTTGCTTTGAGGTTTATCACCAAGATAATCCAATAAATCAGGTATTAAAACACGTCGGTCAATTTTTCTGTAAGTGCCTATACTGCTACTTCCGCCACTTACGGAGTCCTGATTATTTATTTCCTCTCTAGCATAACCTACATAACGACTCAAGCCGCCCATATACATAATACTTCCTGCATCATCGACAGATTCTATACCCGCAAGATCAGGGATTCTGCCTGCTTGATATACACTATCATGAAAAGAATCCCAATCCTTGAATTCAGTTGCGACTTGAATAGATGCCTGCGTTAGTTTAATAATTGCTAAAGCCGCATTGCGACAATCGTCTGGTAATTCGTTATCAACCCACCGGCCATCATCAGTTTCTTTTTGTACTTGTAAATTACCATCTGGCATCATAACTACTCTATAATTCTCTACTGTCATACGGCTTTTTCCATCGTAAGTTCTTCCTTTAGTAAATTCAGCAGAGTCGATGCCAATTTCTAATACCGGATTAGCTGGATCCGCACTATCAAAGAAACCTCCTGTCTTTACACGATCTACAACTTCACTATCCGGACCAACAGGAGGGAAAGCGGCTCTAGCACTAATTATTCTACCTTTTGAAGGCAATATCGCCTCACCAGACCACAACCTCTGCAGAACTGGATAAGGACTTTCTAAATCACCGCTAGAAAGTGCATGGATCGAATCTAAAACTTGTGAAGCTTTATCAATATTTCTAATTTCTTTTCTAGAGTTATCCGAATTAATCGGCAAACCTTTGGAAGCTTCAAGGTCAGTCATACGTTAATAATATAAATTAAAAGCAACAAGGTCAAGGTAAGGGGAATTTTAGGCAAAGTTTTTTCACATCTTTAGCAATTTCTGCCAGTTTTTTATTATTTTCAATGTGTTCTTTAAATTTCTTGAGCATTTTAGATCGAAGCTCTTTATCATCTGCTGGAAGCTGCATGCCAGATACTTCTTTTACAGCCTGCTCCATCCAGAGAGCTATTTTCTTCATCTCTTTTTCTTTCATGCCCCGGGTCGTTATGGCAGGTGTCCCAAGTCTTATTCCTGATGCGAAAAGAGGTGGCATGCTGTCAAAAGGTACACCATTGTAATTCAGCACGATTCCAGCTTTCTCCAAAGCGAGAGCCGCCACCCTGCCATTTACTCTTTTGGAGCGCAAATCTATAAGAATAAGATGATTATCCGTACCGCCGCTCACAAGATCAAATCCCGCATTTAGTAATTCTTCAGCTAAGGCCTTACTATTTTTTACGATTTGCTCTGAATATTTCCTGAATTTGGCGGTTTGTGCTTCCTTAAGTGCAACTGCTATTGCCGCAGTCTGGTTATCGTGAGGGCCTCCTTGAAGACCTGGAATTATCGCACTATCAATTTTCCTTCCTAGATCTGGATCTTTTTTTAGTCCTTTCTGGGTAACCATTATTAAAGCACCCCTTGGGCCTCTTAAAGTTTTATGAGTTGTACTGGTTACAAGGTGAGCATAGGGAGCCGGACTTGGGTGTACCCCCGCAACTACCAAACCGGCTATATGGGAGATATCTGCTAGTAGATACGCGTTTACACCGTCTGCGATATCTGAAAATTTCTTAAAATCTATAAGTCTTGGATATGCTGTGAAGCCACAGACTATTATCTTAGGGCGCTCTTTTTCAGCCAGCTTTTGGATAGCGTCATAATCAAGTGTTTTATCTTTCCCTAAGGTATATGAAACAGAGCTGAAAAACCTACTTGAGAAGGTATTCGCTGCGCCGTGAGTCAGATGGCCTCCAAAGGATAAAGATAACCCCATTATCTTCTCTCCCGGATTAAGTGTTGCCATATAAACTGCGGCATTCGCGGGAGAGCCTGAAAGAGCCTGAACATTTACAAATGGCACATCAAAAAGCTTTTTTGCGCGTTCCTGGGCAAGAATCTCTACCTCATCAACTACAGCATTTCCTTGATAATATCGTTTCCGCGGGTATCCTTCGGAATACTTATTGTTTAAGACCGTACCTAAAGCCTCCAGCACTGCCGAGGATGCATAATTCTCAGAGGGAATCATCTCCAGAACTTCTTTCTGCCTTTTTTCCTCAGCCTTAATATATCCGTAAATTTCAGGATCCAATTTCTTCAAATTTTTCATAAACTGAACGATATCAGATGGGCTTGATAATTTCAAGAGGGAGGATGATATTTTGAGGCTAGATTGATCTATGGGCTCCTGCTATATATGCAGCCTCCATAGTAACAGATCTATGATTTATATGTCCTCTTTCTGCAATTTTTTGCCTCAACTCAAAAATACTTCTTGATCCCTGATCGGCAAGTGCCCTTCCCGCGAACATTCTACGCTCCCAAAAAAGCTCGACAATACTATGAGTCGAGTGTTTCTTAACTATATAATTTAATACCCCTTCTATATTTTTCAGTCTTCCTGCCTCATTTAGCCTTTTTTTTGCTATATCGGGATTAAGGGCTGCCTCGATCCATTGAGTGACACTGCTGGCTGATCCATGGTAAGGCTGCACTGGTCTTCCATTTACGTGTTCGACGAAAAGCCCGCCTGTCTCTATTCCTCCTGCTACACCTCGTCTATTTAAAGAAATCACATCCAGAAGACCAAGCAAGGCTCCGATTTCATCTCCCGTACCGCCTTCAAGACCAATCGCAACATCATCAAAATCAGGATCTAAATACATTTCATATAGAAGCTCTAAAGCATTAGCAGTTCCTCCGCCTGATAGTGATGTGCAGTTCTCGCCTCCTCCATGCCCTGCTAAAAGTATATTGACATCGATATCCGGATGAATTAGTCTTCGGGCCTGTTTTACATCTACTATGGGTCCTACACAAATAGTCATGTTAGATCCTGCCGCTTGACGAATGGCCTTCGCCGCCTCGATTACGCGAGGGTCAGGATTCGTGGTGTAAATTCGCATAAGAGAACAACCGCTTTTGAGGATTTTTTTAGTCGTCTCAGCTAATTCTTTTGGGCTTTCTACGCCTACGGCTATTCCGATCTGTTTTAATATCAGCTCATAAATATCAATAGGTAGTTTTAATGAACTAATTGTATCTTTCGCCTGATTAAATAATTTTAATTGTCTGTTTAAATTTCCAGCAAAAACGCTGTTTCGGGGAATATAACATCTCATATACGATAAAGCTGCCGTAACTAATACATCAGCCCATCCAGTAACAGGCGGCATACCCCCAAGGGAAAAAAGCGATGAAGGAATCCCTGTAGAATTCAGAATTAATCCAGAATTCGCACTTTTAGTTCTACTCATGTAATCATCTGTGTACATCCTGGCATAACCCACTTCTCTGGATGCTGCAGTTCCGAAAACTTCAATTTCTTCCTCTTTAGATGGATACCAGGAATCCTTTTTTCTTATTTTTAACATCTCTTCAATTACCACAGACCTATTTTTAGGTCGCTTTATAGCTTTTACCTTTCCTGACATTATGTCTCTGATATATGAATACATTTGCTCATTATGATTAAGGCTGAATTCATAAGCTCTTGCCGCAAGTGCTACTTTCGTCGCCTCGTCCCCCATTTGCCAAAATACGGGGTGATTATAATCATTTACTCTTATACGACGAGGTCTTTTATGAAGATCCAATGCTGTATCCCAAGGTGTAAGAATCAGTCCCACACTTGCGGAATTTTTATCTGCAACATATTGCTTAACCTGTCCTTCCGCATAGGATATTTCTTCAAACTGTTTTCTTTTATTAACTGAAAAATCTGCATGAGGTTTTGAAGTCACAAATTGTTCAAGTGAATACGCAAAAGCTAATGCTTTTTTATTTCCAGAAAGCTTGTTTACATCAAGCATTTTTGATTGTAAAGAATAAGGCTCAGGTAGAAGATATACATTTTTACCCATCGCAAAGGGTTTTTTCGCCAATTCCAAAAGAGCAATCCGGCGCGGTGAATTTTTATCTTTCAACTCAACTGACATCTGAGCATATGTTTTTTTATGACCGGCGGGAATAAATATATCGTCAAATCCAAATCCATCAAGTCCGATCGGTTTTTCTGCTATAGAGCCTAGTATTCTTCCTACACGATAATGCACATCCCTTCCGTCAAAAAGTCCTAAGATCACCTGAAAAACTGCGGACCTGTCTTTACCATCAAGCATCTTACACAAAGCTTCTCTCTTCGTTAAATTATTGCTAAACTGATCTATAAAAGGCCCAGGCATTCCCTCAATCCCTTTACACATTAGCGAACTATCCTCAACTATTATCGGCTCACCGTTATTTGCATGCCAGGCTGCTTTTGCTTTTTCAGAAAAAACAGTCATCGGATCTTCGGATTGGATTTCGGACACTTTCAAGTCAATACCTATTATTTCTTTATTCAGTATCCGTGAATACTCTCTAATCTTATCCTGATTACGCGAGGCAATAGTCATAGCCGGAGTATCTTCAGCTTTTTCTTCGGTTTTGATTGTGTTAACTACTTCAGGTACTAAACGTTTATTATAAATAGCCATTTTATTATATTATGTCATCAAAAACTCTCTAGAAATAGAAAGCACCTTATGGCAGCCAGGATACAAAGTCCTTATAGTCAGGTCCTGTCGTAGCCCATGCTACCTTTGTATTCATCGTCAATTCTAAAAACCGAAGAAATCTCAAAGCGTTTTCAGGAAGATCTGAAGGGGTCTTTGCTTTATGCGCCTTTTTTCCATCCCACCCCGGGAGTTCTCTTATCTCAGGCTTAACCGTATCTATAAACCACTGATAAGGTCTATAACGCACTTTTTTACCTTCACTATCAAGATATTCTGTAACAACGGGAATACTAGAATACCCGGCATCCATATGTGTTACGACCAGATAATCATAGTCGGCAACAGAGCGCCAGTATGAAAGAGCCGGTATATCAGGCGGAATTATACCCCGGGCACGACCCGTAGACTTACCATACTCTGCGAACTCATCACGTGTTTTTAGCTGAGATGTAAAATCAAACGATCCGGGCATAATTCTGGATCCGACACTGGACATATATGGTCCTTTAATGACACCAAATTTACCAGCAATCAGTCTATAATCTATTATCCCTTCCGTTGCATCCTGGATCCCCCGCGCTCTGGTCTCAGACGCTGTCACATCAGGATAAACACCGTGCTTAAGATGTAACCCTATAGCCTGTGCCCCTTCAAATACAAAAGGCGTGTCACCTTTCCACTCTTTATCGATAAAATCCAAAACTTCATAATCCACGAAAGGGGAAAGTATATTTCTTTGATGGTCTAACCTTTTAATAAAGTCACGTTTTGAGCCCATTCGAACTCCTTTCGTTCCTGAATCCAGAGTCGCAAAACGCAGTGATTTAAGGTCAAATCCATATGCTCCTACGAATTTCTCAACTCTGTCATAGTGATATCCGAATTTAGTCTGCCAATCAGAGCTCATAAGATCTTTCATGGTTAGTTTCAATCTCAATGTATCATCTGCATAGGAGGTTGCTATGCCTCTCGCTGTCGAGCCGCTATATCCTAAGTGCCAGCTATTGGTAACTCTTTCCATCACGCGGTGAGTATCCAGAGCAAGTGTAACGTTCGGATCAATTACCAGCCTACCGGGCACTTTTCCCAGACGAGCTTTGATCTCATTCATTTCCACAATAACATCCCCGGGATGAAGTACCATGGTCCGTCCCATTATCGCGACTGTTCCCTCATGAAGAATTCCGGTTGAGAACTGATGAAGAGCAATCATTTTCCCATCCGGAAGCATACACTCATGCCCTGCATTTGAACCCCCGTTCCAGCGAAAAACTATGACCTTTTTATGTTTTCTAAGCATCTTGTCCACTTCACGCGCTACAGTTAAGCCTTTTCCTTCATCACCAAATCCCCCTCCCTCAAAGAACATAGAATTAGGACGAAATCTATCTGCAGGATTAGTAATTATATTATGAGGAAATCTTTCCTTTGCAAACTCATGAGCGTCAAAGGAAGTGCTATATATAAAATCAATAACTTTTTGTATATCAGAAAGATTATTTTTCATTAAGGGCTATATTAGTCAATTCTTTTGCAAACCCTATATATGTATTCGAACTAAGTCCTCTTAGTCTCACTTTTATTTCATCATGGACCTCAATTTCATTAATAAAGTTTTCATATCCTTCTCTCGTAATTTTTTTCCCACGTGTAAGCTCTTTTAATTTTTCGTACGGCTTTGTATAAGTCGTTGTTCGAAGAATGGTTTGAATACCTTCTGCTATTATTTCCCAATGCTCATCTAAATCTTTCCCCACAAGGCCTTTATTAAACCCGATCTGCTGCAGTGATTCTGCAGTCGATTCATACGACAAAGTAGACATCACAAGAGCCTGACCCAAATCGCGCAGTAAATATTTATCAGTAAGATCCCTTTGCCAGCGATTTAAAGGAAGCTTATTCTCGCATACGTTAAAAATACCATTTGCCAAGCTTGTATAATTCTCGCTTAATTCAAACCCTATTGGATTTATTTTTTGTGGCATTGTGGAAGAGCCTACATGTCCTTCTTTATCCCTTAGGGATAAATAACCAAGCGCCAAATATCGCCAAATATCTTCATCTATTGCCATGACGATTAGATTTATTCTTTTTACAGCTTGTATGTATTCTATCTTATGATCATACGGCTCAACCTGTGTACTTAGAGGATAAGATTCAAGACCAAGATTACTTAGAAAGATTTGACTGAATTTTAGCCAGTCTATATCGGGAAATGCTGCTTTTAGAGCATTATGATTACCTACAGCCCCGGATATCTTCGACCCAAATCTCATATCATTTATTTTCTTGTATTGGGTCTCCAGACGATTAAGAAAATACGCGAACTCTTTTCCTGCAGTAGTAGGTACGGCTATCTGGCCATGAGTTCTCCCCGGCATAATAACATCCTTATGTTCGTCAGCTAATTTTTTTAATACCTTTATAAGCTTCTCTAGTCTATCAACAAGGACTTCCTTGTGAAATTTTGATAATCCTAGGGTGAATGCTGGTCCGTCAACATCGGTAGATGTGAGACCTATATGCAAATAATTTGTTAGATGTTCAAGTTTGAGCTTTTTAAATTGGGATCCTAAAAAATATTCAACTGCTTTCGTATCATGATTAATTTCCTCGTCAATTTTCCAAATATATTCTTGATCCTCCAAGCTAAAATTACTAGCAATTTCTCGCAAAGATTTTTGGGTCTTTTTATCCAGGTTTCTACCTATAATTTGCAAGAATGCTATAAGGTATTCTATCTCTACGTAAACTCGCCATTTATTCGTAGCATATTCTGAAAAATATTCATTAAATTCTTCTGTTCTACCCCGAAATCGTCCGTCTAGAGAGGTTATGGCGGTATGGTGAGAGAATGGTTTTGGAGTTTTTATCTCTGCCATGAAACATAACTATTATAGATATTTTTTTTAAATATACAATATAGAGTTTTGTCTATTGACTCTATAATTATCGCTCCTTATAATCTTACTCATTAAGCAGTGAAAAAATCCCAAAACCCACTTACAGATTATTATGCATCGGCCAGATTAATCACTGAACTTATTACTCTCGAAGATGAGCTAAGGAAAGTACGCTATCTCTCCCCCTTTGCACCCGCACCTTCTATAGCCCATCAGATAACAGGAGTTATTCTTATAAGCCTAGCACTCGGTAATATACTACAGAAAAATAAACAAACCATTAATCTTAACCATATTCTAGGTCTTACACTCTGGCATGATGCTCCCGAAGCACGTTATGGAGACATAGGACGGGATCAAAGAAAATACCTGGTTATTAATGAGGAAAAGGCCAGAGCAGATATGTTTGGGACTTTATCATTTGGCTTGGAGCTTATAGAACTGATCGAAGAATTTGAAGGTGGAGGAACGGATTTGAATATCAAAATCGCAAAAGATGCGGATGCTCTATATGTTATATGCACCATCAAAGACTTACTGGAAAAAGGAATTAGCATCAATAAACCGGATGTCCGAATCGAAAAGACACTAAACCGAATGACTACGGAGGAAGGATTTAAGTTAGGACAGGAAATGGCCGGTAAATCTATTAAACAAATCTGGAGCCTGATCAAAGACTACGCCGGCATAGATAAAGCTTTTACACTTTCAGATTCATATGCAACTATACTCGCTGTTGCATGGCTACTTGTAGATTTATCTAAAAATGCCAATCTAAAAAAACATAACGTCTTAAATACTATCCTTAAGGTAACTAAAACTAAAGCAAATAAAGAAGAAAAAAATATAGCAATAGATGCAAAAGTTCTTTATGAGCTACTGGTTTCAAAAAGAGAACTGCTTGAAGGAAAAAGAAAAAATAATAATTTCAAAAGAATACTTCAAAAACTGAAAACGGTTGAAGGAAAAAAGCTCGGAGATATACTTTATGAAATAGACCTTTACGATTGGTGGAATCTTATGATGGGATACGCTTTCCTTAAAGAAGACGGGTCTATCGAGTATAAAAAGCGGTAATAATCATTAATCTAATAATTTGTATTTTTTCATACTGTTTAAGAAATCAGAAAAGCTCTTATAAATTTCAGCATGGATTCCGAATTCTCTAGCTGAACCTACATTCTCCTCATCATCATCCCAGAAAAGAACTTCATCTTTATTTAATTTCTGCTCTTTAATAATATGCTCAAAGAATCTGTAGTCTGGCTTAGCAAAACCTACATTACCGGATGCGTAAATTTTATCTGTAAATTTACTTAGCCCCATATGCTCGCCTAAATAATCGGCCCTATGTTTTTCGTTATTTGTCCCTATAAATATTTTTATCCCTGTTTTTCTTAATCTGTTTATGTAATCAATTAGCTCTTCGTCTCTTTTACCTTCTTTTGTGAACCAATAGTCAAATAATTCCTCAAGTGATTTATTCCAACCCCAAATCTTCAGATATTTAGGCAAAACTTTCTTAAGATCTTTTTTACCGATCAAACACTCAGCGAATTCTCCATTAAAAAACTCAAGGCTTTTCTCCCTAGGTATTCCATAGTCATCCTCTAACCGTTCTGAAAAATATTTTTCCCTATGAATCAAAACACCATCTGCATCAAATATAATTGCTTTAATCATAAATTCCTTTTTTCTTTAAAACTTTTTTTACTTCTTCATGAATCTCTTCTCTGGATTTAAGATTTCCTTTTTTATCTACACAAATTATTTTTACCCAGTGCGGGAATTGCTTTACTAACCTAAGATATGCTTCTTCTGATTTTTTCATAAACAGGAGGTCCTTCTCATGAATATCACGTTTTTTTCCTCTGGCATACTCTCTTACCTCTTTTGATTTTTGAAGTACCAGTTTTCGTGAAATTTTATACGGTACATATAGATAAATAACGATGTCTTCTTTCGGAATACCATTTACAGAATATTCAAGCTCCAAATCCCACTCTATAAATTTTTTTCTTTTTTTTGCCGAAAGCTTCGCCGATTGATGAGCCAGATTCGATGTGGCATAACGATTTGATAAAACAAATGCCCCGTCATTAAGCCATTTTTCCATTTCATTTTTAGCAGACCCCCTGTCCAGGGCGTAAAGAAGTGATGCTAAATGAGGATCAACTTCTTTAAGTGTTCCGAATTCACCCCTTAAAAATTGCGCGACCATCTTTCCATAAAATGAGTCGTAATAACGGGGAAAATCTATCGCCTGAACCTTATACTTAATACTAGATAAATGTTCCTGTAACAATTTTAATTGCGTTGCTTTACCAGCCCCGTCTGACCCCTCAATTACAATTAATTTACCTTTAGTTATTGTCATAAATTTTTTTATACCGAGGTGTCCTACCTGGTACACCTCTAAGGTGTATGGAAAGGTGTATGGACTTAACAATATCCGCTGCGATTTCACTGATCGACCTTTCCCCATCCACAAATATGAACTCCTCTTTAAATTCTCTTACTAACCATCTGTATCCTTTGACGACTGTTTCAAGTTTTCCTTTTTTTTCATAAAAGTCTAGTTTTCGACGATTCTTCTTCTTTAAAGACCGATTGAGTCCTGTCTGTGGATTTATATCAATATAAAAAACGTAATCAGGAACTATAAATTGATGATATAGCGAAAGCAGTCCGTTTGTAACAAGCATGAGATCTGTCTCAGATCTATCGAACTTCACTCCTTTATCCATAAGCCCATAAGGAATCGCTGACCAGAAGCACCGATCAGAAATTACTACATCTCCTTTTTTTAATGACGGAATGACTATTTCGTCCTGATTAACTACCCTATTTGCTGTCGCAAAATATTGAAAAGCGGTACCGGATAAAGAAATTTCTGATTTAAAATATTGCATTATGATATCTCCGCCTGCTAAATCCACTTTAGGTTCACAAGTAGTGATAACTTTTCTACCCTTTTTCTCAAAAAAGTCTCTTAAGGCTTCAGCTTGTGTAGTTTTACCGCACCCATCAATTCCTTCAAGTGCTATATATAAACCTTTATACGGATTTTTACGGAATTCGATATCAAGATTGATTTTATATTTCATGAATCAAGAATTACGAATCATGAATCAAGAATTGCAAACAGGATCATCTATTCATGATTCTTGCTTCTTGAATCTTGACTCTATTTATTTAACTAGCTCCAAGAATGTATACCTATATCGATTCGACTCACTCTTCTTCTCAAATACAATTTTTTTGAATGCTGAATAATCTGGAAAATAAGTATCGCCTTCGATTTCCGTATGGACTATAGTCAAATACAGTTTATCGGCGATATCTATTGCTTGAGTGTAAATTTGCCCTCCTCCTATTACAAAAATTTCATCAGTTTTTTCCATTTTTGCTTTCTCAACTGCACTTTCAAGCGAAGTAACAACTACAGCGCCTGTAACACTATAATTTTTATCCCGGGTAACAATAATATTAAGCCTTTGAGGAAGTAATCTACCTATAGAATCAAAAGTTTTCCTGCCCATGATCACCGGATGACCTTTCGTAACCTCACGGAAACGCTTCATGTCCTCAGGAATATCCCATAAAAGCTTATTATCTTTTCCAATTGCCCTGTTTTCAGAAATTGCTGCTATGATGGAGATTATAGGCTTTTTCATGTGTCTTCTATTCCATAGGAGGCAATCCTAAACGGTTTTCTATCCTCTTAACTCTTTTTTGCAAGCGCACGTCTTCTTTATCAAAGACATTAATTATAATCTCAATATCTTTTTTTATTTTTCGAATATCACCTTTCGTGGATAATAATCCTTTTTCAACTCCATCAAGGCGAGTTTCTACCTGATCAAATCGAACATCTATCTGCTTAAGTCGAGCATCAACTCCATCAAATCTAGCATCAACTCCATCAAATCGAGTGTCTACTTGGTTAAACCGCGAATTCATATCACCTCGTATTTGCTCTACGGCATCACCAATGAGTCCCCTTATAGCCTGTAGATCATCTTTAGTTAACATATTCATACATTACTCTTTTCTATTTTATACTGCAACAGGAGCTTTAATAGGAGCATGAGGGTTATAATTTTCTAAAGTAAAATCTTCATAGACAAATTTGAAAATATCTTTAACCTCCGGATTCAATTTCATACTTGGCAGCTTTCTTGGTTTTCTTTTAAGTTGTTCTTTCACCTGATCTATATGATTACTATAGATATGCGCATCTCCGAAGGTATGTACGAAATCCCCCACTTTAAGATCGCATACCTGCGCAACCATCATTGTTAAGAGTGCGTAAGATGCGATGTTGAAAGGGACACCCAGGAACATATCCGCACTTCGCTGATAAAGTTGGCAGGAAAGTTTTCCATCAAGTACGTAAAACTGAAAAAGACTATGACATGGAGGAAGACCAGCTTTAGCCATTTCTTCAATATCTGCTACATTCCATGCACTTACTATCAAACGCCTGTCATAAGGATTTTTCTTAATTTGCGCTATAACATTTTTAATCTGATCTATTTCATGCCCGTCCGGTGTCTTCCAATGCCGCCACTGCACTCCATATACAGGTCCCAGTTCTCCCCACTTTTTCGCAAACCTATTATCTGTTTTTATCTTCTCAATAAATTCCGGTTGAGTTAAGATTCTTGATTCTTGATTCTTGATTCTTGATTCTTGCATATACCATTTATATGGCCATTCGTCCCAAATATGGACGTTATTATCCACCAGATATTTAATATTCGACTCCCCTTTTATAAACCATAGAAGCTCATGAATAATCCCACGCAGATACACTTTCTTAGTGGTTAAGAGAGGAAAACCTTTTTCTAAATCGAAGCGGATTTGTCTTCCGAAAACGCTTTTAGTTCCGGTTTTCGTCCTATCGTCTTTATATTTACCTTTTTCAAGTATTTCTTTTAATAAATCAAGATATGCATTTTCTGAGGTTTGCATGAAGTTGCGTTTATAATATCAAATTTAACATGAACGTCAATAATCAAAAGCTAAACTTTAACTTATAAACTTGACAGATTCTTCCAGTATTGACTTGCGATCGGTTTAGGGTTTTTACTGTATGGATTTTTATAAGCTTTACTGCCTAATTTTTTTTCTCCATACATATGCTCTGCCGGGGAGCTTAGAATCGAAAAACGGATCTGGGCTATAGGCATATCAGGATAAAGAATAATAGGAAGATCTGTAAGGTTTGTGATCTCAAGCGTAATATGCCCCTCAAATCCAGGATCTATAAATCCTGCTGTTGCATGGATCACAAGCCCTAGTCGTCCTAAACTGCTTTTTCCTTCTACATTCGCCAAAATTTTATTTGATAAACAAAACCATTCCGTAGTAACGCCTAGAAAAAACTCCCGGGGATGGATAACTGTCCCACGCGTTCTATCAATCTCTTCAAACTCCATATATGAATCTACCGGTTTTTTAGTATCGATAACGAAATCCTTCGCCCGTCTTCTTGCAAAGGTCATAATGTTTTTTGAAAGATGAAGATCTATGGAGGAAGGTTGGAAAAAAATCTCATGTGGGGATTTGAGTTGTAACTTTTTTTCTTTTAACGCCTTTTTAATATCGATATCCGATAAAACCATAACAAAAAGTATACCAAAAAGCGTTATTTATTTAAATATATTGAATTGACACCATAAGCCTAAAATCATATGCTTAAATGTAAGCAGTGTCACTGATTATGAGGATAACTAAGACAACAAGTATAGCTTTTGCTGGATTTTTCGTTTTTTGTATTTTAATAAGTACTTTTATATATCTGAGACTCACCGCAAAAAACCCGGGCGAGAAAAAAGTCTTGCAATCTTCCACTTTACAAACAGTGGTTATTTATCCCGAAGCTGACGCTTATGTAGACTCGAATGATCCTGCTGATAATTTCGGCTCAGCAACTCTACTAAAGATTCGGGATGGCAATCCTGATAATAATAGTGATGTCAAAAGTTATAGCTTTATCAGATTTGATGATTCGCCGTATTGGAATTATCATATAGAGAGTGCGACACTTCGCTTAAGCGTGCATGATCATGGCGGTTACAGGGGTAAAGTAAAAATTCTTAATGTATTAGACGGAGAAAACGAATGGCAGGAGTCTTCAATTAATTATGATAATAAACCGGCTTTTTCTCAAACACTGGCAACCGTACAGATAACCCGAGACAGCACAAATGACGAAAATGATGGTGCCGCATGGAATGATAATCCAGTTACAGATATTACTAATGCGCTGTTAAAAAACCAAGGTAAAAAATTTTCTATACAAATAACCTCAGACTATCTAACCAGACGCCGTACACAAGATAATGATGAAGATGGAATAAATGAAATCGACTACAATGGAAATCTTGGTTACTATTCACGCGAAAAAGGATATAACTCAAATGAAAACAGCGGACCGGAGCTGGAGATAGTATTTGATCCCACAAGGCCCCGGGTTATCCCCACGCCAGCACCTACCGAACCCCCTTTTGTACCCGGTCAGTGCTCTTATGAGGCATCAGAAATTATAATAGCTCTTGACACCTCAGCCAGTATGTACGGAGGAAACGATATAATTCCTGCGAAAAATGCGGCAAAATTTCTAATAGATCAACTCGCAGCAAATGTTCATAATCGTCTCGGCTTAGTGCTTTTTAACAGTGAGGCAAATACGATACTTCATAAATTAGACTCAGGAAGCGCTCATATTCAAAATCTAAAAAACAAGGTAGACGCATCTGTAAAAGGACTCGTAACATGTATCCAATGTGCTGCGCATTTGGCGGATGAAGAGCTACATGACCGCAGCAGACCAAACACTAAAAAATTTGTCGTGCTTATAACAGACGGAAAAGCAAATCAAATCGAAGGAAATCTTGCCAAACCCAAATTCAAGACAGGTAATAATTATAATTACGCCATGCAGGCAACTTATGAGGAGATAGTCTCAGCATTTGAGAGAGACAGAACTAGATATATGAACGTGGGTTATGGGACCGGAGGAAACGGTAATTTTCCAAACGGCGCACCAGATGCATTTCTGCAAGCTATAGCGGATGCGACGGAAGGGAAATATTTCAAATCACCTTCTATGGCATCACTCCCGGATATTTATGGCGAGATCAGAGATGCGATCGGAATAGGTACAGGTGTCATAACCGGTTTAGTATTTGAAGATATGGATCGAAATGGCATAAGAGCAACCACTGAAGCCAAGCTTTCCGGATGGGATGCACAGCTCTCCGGAGATGGCTTAGAAAACCCACTTATGGAAAAAACACAAAACAATGGAGTATATACATTTACAGGACTTTGCGACGGCACATATAGACTTGAAACTTTATCTCAGCTTTACTGGCTTCAAACTTTCCCCCTTAACCCTTCTTTTTACACAGTAACTCTAAATCAAGGTAATGCTGTAAATAATCGAAATTTTGGTATGGTAAAAGGCTTTCGGGCAGCAGGATCGATAATTAATGATATAAATAAAAATAAAAAATTTGATCCCGGTGAAACCACATATAAAGGCCCGATAACCATTACATCAAGCAGTGGAGCTGTCAACGTAAATAATGTTAATGGGACTTATGAAATAATAGGACTCACACCAGGCACATATACAGTATCCTTCAGTAATCTACCAAAAGGGTTTATACTACTTCATCCAAAAAACGGCCCGCCACCGACCTATACCTTTACAGTAGGTCCCGGATGTACTACTGATTTCACTACAGGCGCAACATGTGATGCGATAGGTAATATCATAAATCTTAATCTTGCTATTACAGATTCGATACCCTGGATACAAACTCAGGGAATGAATATGAGAATTGATAAAGGATTCACGAATTATGTACCGTCAAATCCTTCTTGCTCAGGTGCATTTACAGCTATACCAAACGCATCTTCTTCTGCCGGCATTCTCTTCACAGGAGATGGAAAAGCAGAATTTGGAAAAGGAAAGGCATCTGCGTCCGAATGGACAGTTGGCGGTGAAAGCTATCCGCAGGTTTATAAAACATCACCTGAACGTCTTTCCACTTCCTACGCTTCAATTTTAGGGAGTATTGATAAATCAGGCGCCCCTATAACTAACTTAGGGTCAGTTTGTAATTTAAGTAACTGTAATTTACCGCCCAATCTAACAAGAGGCGCTTACAAGGCTTCCGGGAATGTAAAATTAAATGATTACAGCTTTCCACTTAATAGAAACTATATATTTCTGATAGATGGTGATCTCACCATATCAGGCAATATCCTGGTGCCCAAAAGCTCTACAGCCCTTTTTACTTCATCAAATAATATTATTATCGACTCAAGCGTCGGATCAGCACCCTCATGCACTGCCCCATCGAATCTTCAAGGAATATATAGTGCAGATAAAAATTTTACTATTGATGGGATAAATGACTGTACTGCTTCAACAGACAAAATACTTACTGTAGAAGGAGCAATATTTATTAATGCAGAAATTATAGATGGAATATTTATAAATAAACGGGATTTATGTTCTAGTAACTATAACTACCCATCTGTTAGACTAATTGAGAGACCAGATTTTATAATCAATACACCAAATCTTTTAAGACGTAAGAGTCTAACTTATACAGAAGAAGCACCTTAAACAGTATCGAAGTATTGTAAATATTTAAAAACTTATCAATAGTTATTGACAAATATGTTTTTATAACCTCATAATCAAAGAGTATGCAAGAGAATACACCGTCTTCCCAAAGTCCGACATCAAATCCATCTAGTAAAAAAAATAAATCTGGAGTAGAAAAGATTGCTCTTCCCTTAATTATAGTTATTCTAATAGCAGGAGCGGTAACTTTCTATCTTAATTCACAGACTAAAAACCCATCTAAATCTCCAGTGACTATAGAAAAACAGTCTCCTACAGGAGCTCTATCTCCACTTGCACAATCGACTCTTTATCTTCTTCCTAATCCCTTAACGCTTGATGCAAGCGGAAACGGCATTATAGAAGTAAATATCGAAACAGGTACAAATGAAGTAACAGCAGTTCAGCTGGAACTGCAATATGATACTAAAGCAATTACGAATGTTGCTATAAAACCAGGGCCCTTTTTTACAAGCGCAGTTGATCTTATGAAACGAATTGATAAAGATAATGGAAGAATCACATATATGATCGGCATAAGTCCATCCCAAAATCCTATTTCAGGTAGTGGTACTGTCGCCCAAATTACTTTTTCAAAGGTAAGAAATACGAATCTCACATCAACTCAAGTTAACTTTACAACTACTGACAGTTCCAAAAGCATAGTTACTGCGACTGGTATAGAAGAAAGTGTTTTGAAAGAAACTCAAGGTACAACAGTTGAATTACAATAATCACAAGGGATTAAATAATACTTATTCAACTGAAGTAAATTTTAAAAGCTATAAGTTTATGCAGCAAGTCAAAAAAATTATAAATCACCTCTTAAGCGATAAAAAACTCCTGGTACTAGGCGTCTTCGGATTCGCTTTAATAGCACTTCCGGTAACGGTCGTATTACTCCAGAGCCAACAGGATCTCAGGCAACTTGCGGCTACTCCTACTACTGTTTCACTTGAACCTATTGCGGACACATATGTTGACGGTGCAAACCCAGGTACAAGCTATGGAACAACTAGCGTATTACGGGTAGATGGCAATACGCAAATGAAAACAGCTTTTCTGAAGTTTGATCTTAGCTCATTAGCTGGTAAGACCATAACTGACGCCAAATTAAGGATTTTTGTAAACGATCCATCTAATGGCACCCAAGCGCTTAAGGTAGTAGAGGATAATAGCTGGAGCGAATCAATTACATACACTACCCAACCTACCATCGGCGAATCGATCGTCAGCTTCGGTGGCACCTCCGCCAAAACAACTAAAAACATTAATATTACTGAAAAGGTAAATGAAAAAAAAGGGCAATTTTTTTCATTTGCTGTAACTTCGGAAGGTCGTGATGTTCTCATATTTCGATCTAAAGAAGCCAGCGGTGGGCAACCGACTCTTCTAATTTCCTATACAACTCCACCCACTCCTACAGATACGATTTCTCCAACTGATATTATATCTCCTACTATACCAATGACTATTACTGAAATTTCAGATACACTTGACCCTACACTACCTCCTTCAAGTGACGTATGCGCGTCAGCATCTGCCGATATCGTGGTCGTATTAGATAAATCAAATAGTATGTCTCAAGAAATCGGCCCTGCGAAAAAAGCAGCAAGACTATTCGTCGATAAGATAGCGCAGAATTCGAGTAATAAAATCTCACTTGTAGCTTTTGATCATGATGTTCAAATTACTCCTTTAACTGGTGACTTCAATTCAGTAAAAGATGCCATCAGCGATATAAGGAGTCTTACATGGGGCACTTGTATTCAATGCGCTATAGATAAAGCAAACGATGAATTCGCACAGAGAGGTAGATCCGGATTAAATAAATCTATAGTATTTCTTACAGATGGTAAGCCTACCAGAACCGCCAGCGGTGGAGCGACAACTGCAGTAGCCGAAGCAGCCGCTTTCCAATCGATTAGAAACGGATATGCTGCTCACGGATACACTTTATTTAATATAGGTCTCGGCAATGGAGTAAACGCTAATTTTATGAAAGACACTGCTGAACATACAGGCGGAAAATACTACCATGCACCGACTTCCGCAGATTTAGATGAGATATATTTGAATATATCAACGGAAATTGGAAAAGTGTCTATAAAAGGCACTGTATATAACGATTTAAATAATAATGGAATGAAAGATACTGCAGAATCTAATCTATCGGGATGGAGTGTGGCTTTAAAAGAAAGTAACGGTACGATTGTAAAATCAATGGTTAGCTCAGAAACTGAAGGATATGGATTTACCGGGCTTTGCAATAATCGATCTTATATGGTGTATCAGACGGTTCAATCAGGATGGATTCAAACTGCTCCACTTAACCCGAATGCTCATTTTATTAATACAGCTAATGGACAATCTCACGAAAATAAAAACTTTGGCAATGTCAAATTAACTAACTGCACAGATGGCGTTGACAACGATTCTAACGGCTTTATGGACCGCAATGATTCTAGCTGCCATACTGATTGGAACCCTAAAAACCCGGATTCATATAATCCAGAGCTTGATGGAGAGAAAGGCGGAATTGGTGAATCATGCGCAGACTCTAAAGATAATAATAAGAATAATTTAATTGATGGTGGCGATCCTATATGCCATACAGATGGCAATGCAGATAATGCACAAAGTTATGATCCGAATTTATCTGAATTTGATCCAAATGCCGATGTATTACTAAATCTTTCAGTATTCCTTCATGGGATAGGAAAAAGCGGAGATAACAGAAATTCTTCAAGTGATTTTAGTAATAAAAACCCGCTTCATCCCGAAAGAAGAAGCTTTATAGAAGTATATAATGATCAGAACCAACTAACAGCTACTACTGAGGCTATGATAACCTATGCGTCATCCAGTGGCAGCTTTGTAGGATCCGCAAACATAGGAGTAGCTACTACAGGAAACTACACAGTAAAGATAAAAACAGAACAGCATCTTAAGAATCAATTTGCCGGAATTCAAAAAATAAGCGCTGGTCGGACCATCGATCTTGCTCCTGTCTCTCTAGTAACAGGCGATGTCAATAATGATAATAAGCTTGATATTCTTGATTACAATATACTTTATGGTTGCTATACAAGTGATCTTATGCCGACTCCCAGAAACTGTCCCGGAACCAACTCTACGAAAGCTGACTTAGATGATGAAGGAAAAGTAAATCTGTTTGATCTTAACCTCTTTATACGAGAACTGTCTGTACAGTCAGGTGCATAAAACAGAGTTTATCAATATCCGATATATGCCAAAATTCTTATCAAATAAAAAAACCTCTTTTGTATTGGGTATTACTTTATTAGTCGCACTTGGATTACTTGTAAGTCTTGCTCTCACCCGCCAAAACACCAGAAATCAGGCATCGGGTATTCCAAGTCTTTATTTTAGCCCTGCATCAACTACAGATTCTCCTTTAATTCATGAACTCAACGAATCATTTAATATGGATCTTATGGTCGATCCCGCAGATGCGGTGGCTTCATTCGTCACATTCGCAATTCAATATGACTCTTCAGTATTGACAGTTGAGAGTCCTTCTGATATTACCATCAACACAACCGCTTTTCCTGTTGTCTTCGAAGGGCCTTATCTTAACCCCGGACGCGTTGAGGGAACTGTGAGTATCGGAAGCGATCCAACAAAAGGAGTAGTGGTGCCTACCAAAGTGGCGAGTATTAAATTTAAGGTCATAGGGCATACAGGTAGCGCTACCACAACGATCAGTCATAAAAATACATCTATGATTTTATCTGTCGGCGCAAATGAAGGTGCATCCCAAAACGTATTAGTACTAACAGTTCCTGCAATCGTTAAAATTAACGTACCTGCCACTCCCACACTTACATTGACACCTACCCCCGCCGATGCGAAACTTAACCTTACTGTTTATTTGCACGGCATAGGAGAAAGCGGCGACAATCGAAATCCGTCAAGTACCTTAAGTAATAAAAATCCACTTCATCCCTAAAGAAAAACTCTAGTTGAAGTATTCGATAATCTGAATAGACTGACTGCATCAAGAGAAGCAGTCATAAAGTACGCATCTAGCAGCGGCAACTTTCAAGGAGTTGTCGATTTAGGGAAAATAACAAATGGCGGCTACACAGTAAAGATAAAAACAGAACAGCATCTTAAATATCTAATTCCTGGTATTCAAAACATCTCTTCAGGTGGATCAATAAACATTCCATCTGCGACCTTAGTAACAGGCGATGTCAATAATGATAATAAACTTGATATTCTTGATTACAATATACTTTATGGTTGCTATACAAGTGATCTTATGCCGACTCCCAGAAACTGTCCCGGAACCAACTCTACGAAAGCTGACTTAGATGATGAAGGAAAAGTAAATCTGTTTGATCTTAACCTCTTTATACGAGAACTGTCTGTACAGTCAGGCCTTTAACCATTAACTTACTCTGCCATTCTTGACTTCCAATCCTGTTAACTTCATACTATAAAAAAGAGTAAATATATGAAAAGAACAGTGCTTCTAGTGATTATTTTACTAATCATCGCATCACTACTACTTTTTTATGCGATTTCAATAAATCCTACTAAAAAACAGACATCTATTCCTAACCCCTCTAAAACCATTCCTACAATTCCTACGAAGTCACCAGCTGAAACTTCACTTATTATTACACCGGAGCTTAAGACAGTAAAAGAGAATGAGGTTTTCAACCTTAATATCCAAATCGATACGGGCACTAATCAGATAACAGGCGTACAACTAGAAATTGCTTATGATCCAGATATTTTAACTGATGTAAAAATAGATAAGGGAACATTTTTTCCTAATCCAAATATTTTATTAAATAATATAGATAACGAGACAGGAAGAATTTCATATGCATTAGTAATCCCCCCCGCTACTTCGCCTCTTTCCGGCACCGGAACGGTAGCAATCATCTCGGCTATGAAATCATCTAAATCAAATATCCTTTCTGAATCTGCCGTTAGTATTTTGCCAAA
>CAYMDS010000009.1:0-27043 GCA_964389405.1 uncultured Gammaproteobacteria bacterium | reverse complement strand
ATCGGCATCCTCTCAATCCTATTTTTTTCATAGATAACTTTGTCATTCTCAATATCGTATATTAACGCAGCCCTAGCCTGAATTTCTGGAATTGTATCTGAAGAGGCGAGAGTTTCAAGAATAGGGTTCCATAGATCAAGTAATGTCACCTGAGTGTTATTCTTCAGCTGCAGAAAATCAGGAACCGGTGATGCATATTGTTGTTCTTTATAGGGATTAAAAAAATAATAAATAAGTGAGAAAAGAATTCCCAATAATATTACAGAAATGGCATATGAAACGTACCGCATACTATACATAATAATAGCAAATTACTTTTCTTCAATTTATAATGATGATGTGACTTATTTTCAAAGCATTATACTTTCAATTGTTGAGGGACTTACCGAATTTTTGCCGGTTTCGTCCACAGGACATTTGATATTAGTCAGTAAATTCTTAGGGGCTGGTCAAAGTGAGTTTCTTAAAAGCTTTGAAATAATCATTCAGCTGGGAGCAATACTCGCGGTAATCGTACTATACCGAAATTCTTTTTTGCGAAGCTATATGGCATGGAAGAGAATCTTAGTCGCTTTTTTACCGACTGGTATTATAGGTTTTTTACTTTATAAATTTATAAAGGACTTTTTACTTGGAAATGCAATAATTACAGTATTCGCTCTTGTGATTGGGGGCATTTTATTGATTCTGATAGAGTATTTACTTAAAAATAAAAAAATTAAGACTCATGAAATTGAAAATATTTCTTATAAAAACTCTTTTCTAATCGGAGTTTTCCAATCAATTTCAATAATCCCTGGAGTATCCAGAGCAGCATCCAGTATTATCGGAGGATTGATATTAGGACTTGATAGAGAAACCGCAGTACTATTCTCATTTCTTCTTGCTGTTCCGACCATATTTGCAGCAACTGCATACGAATTTACTAAAAGTAGTATTACTTTTAGTCCTTACGAATACAGCCTGCTTGCTGTAGGGTTTATTTGCTCTTTTATCGTTGCTATATTGTCTATAAAGTTCTTAATGTCATTTGTGAAAAAACATACTTTCATACCTTTCGGCATTTACCGGATAGCTGCCGGATTACTTTATTGGTTAATAATATTGCGGTAAGATACCAAACCTGAAATATTTATTTAGATTGTCGATATAATCTAATCTGCATACAGCCTCAAAATTTAATTAGAAAATATTTTGACTTATTTAGTATATAGTTTGCATCTTTTAATCATATTGACCAGCTATTATTAATTGGTTTATATTTAACAAAAGTTAGAAAAAACTCTACAATTTTACTCCGTTACACCTGCCCGATAACTGAGTAAATAGTTTAAAAACATTGGCGTTTTAAGCCGTCAGCTATCGGGTAAGTATGCTTAAACTCCTGTCCGGATTATTAAACACATGTAAATTCTGTCTCGATATAACATTTACTCCTCAGGCGGAAATTTCAAATTCATCTGATAGCAATGACCTTCGCACGATATTAATTCATTCTTTATTTTAAATATTTAGGACTAGTCTGTTTATTATTTTTTTTGAAATAAATCATTTAATACTACACTTTAAACATACAAGGAGAGGGGGTGAATATAATGATTAATAAAAAGATAACGATTAGCGTATTTTCAATCCTAATTTCATTATCCCTTATGGGAGGAGCAACATACGCATACTTCACAGACAGTGCCACGAGTGGCAATAATACACTTGCTACAGGAACTCTTAATATCGACATCGATCAAGGTAGCGGTATATTTGAAAATTCCACTCCAGTCACTAACTGGCAACCCGATGAAGACAGATATGTTCGTTTTGATGTAGTAAACAATGGAACATTACCTGTCCATTTACGTTCTTTTGCTACAGGCGAATGGGATATACCCACACTTGATGAAAATAAGGTTAAAGTTATTTTAGTCGAGTATTGGGATGGATCAGGCTGGGCTGATTTGGTGAATAATCCAGCCGGAATTAACGGTTTAGTTTATTTCAGTTCTGATGGTACTTCTACAGGTACAATGATGCCACTACCAGCAGGAGATCGTCAGGAATTCAGGCTTACAGTTGAATTAGATTCGACAGCAGACAATACATATCAAGGTAGAACATTTAATTCAAGTGTAACAGTTCATGCACGCCAGGCTCTTACTGGAGCTGATTGGCCACTATAAAATTGCTTACTCGCGGTGGGGGAGGATGTATCCACAAACTCTCCCTCTGCGAAGCAGAGTAAGTCAAAAATCATTTTAAATATGATAAATAAGTTTAAGGAGAGCAATAAAACTAAAAAAATCCTAAGAATACTAACATTTCTAACCCAATCAGTTTTGTTTATAATCCTTACCCTAACTGCCTTGACCTTCGTCACTTCCAAAACTTCAGTCTTAGGATCTGTACGTTCTATGGTGGTCTTATCAGGCAGTATGGAACCATCCTTACCTGTAGGTAGTATAGTATATATTCGCAAACCGCTAAGTTATGCTGTAAATGACATTATTACCTACCAAACCAAAGATGATATGAATGTAACACACAGGATTACAGGATTTGATTTTACTGAAGAAGGAACCGTATATAACACCAAAGGCGATGCCAATAAAACAGCAGATAGCAAAGTAATTCTAGGTAATCAAATTTTAGGGAAAGTATTCCTCACTATTCCGCACCTTGGAAGAATCATAAGCTTTCTAAATTCCCCGAAAGGGTTTTTCGCGCTCATAGTAGGTCCATCTCTTATATTTATTGGTATTGAGCTTTGGAATATAAAAAAAGAAATAGAAAAAGAAGTTGAGAAACGAATTCTGGCAAGGATAGAAAATTTTAAAACATGAGAAAAATTTATTTTGTTTTTACTTTTTGTCTAATTTTGCTTTTTGTCTCATTTTATGGAACCCACAGCTATTTCTCAGATTCAAAAGTATCAGGAGTGAATACATTCACCGCCGCATCAGTTTTTCCGACATCTCCAGTCAATACAACTCCTCCAATACCACCTACCGGAATACAAGTTGTAGCAGGAGCTATACTAATTAACGAAATAAATCCTCATGTAAACGCGACTGATGAATGGGTAGAGTTATACAACACAACATCTAGTTCAATCAATGTCAGCGGTTGGAAAATAAATGATGAAGATTTTTCGGATATAATTCCCAATGTACCGCCAATACCAGCCGGCGGATACGCTGTTATTATTGCTGAGGATAGTAACGTAACACCGCCTTTAAGTTCCATCAAAATTCAACTGACCTCTGCTATAGGTAATTCATTAAACGCAAATAACGAAGCGCTAAGTTTGCGATTACCTGACAATACTATTATTGATGCTCTTAATTGGGGTACAGTAACAACTTTCTTTAGTCCGTCTGTAACAGGTCCAGCTAATGGTAAAACGATGTCCAGATTGCCTAACGGGATAGATACGAATACTGCTATTGATTGGATAAGTACGTCATCAGCAACTTTAGGCATATCAAATAATCCATAATCATGAAAAAAAGAATAATTAGACTTATATCATTTCTTATAATTCTTACATTCTTATCCGGATTAGGATTTCATTTGTTTACCTTGCCTTCTACGGTAAGAGCATTCGGGGAACTGACTGTAGATTTCCACGTACCCGCAGGACAACCTGTTTTCAACACAGATAACATGGCACCGGGTGATATAGTTACCAAGCCAATAGATATACATAATACCGATACTGTTACTCATCTGACTTCTGTAAAAGGCGTAAGAAAAGGCGGAGCAGGGGATGATCCGAAAATCGAAGCTATTCTTCAAATAGTAATTAAAGAAGGTGGTAATGTAATGTATGGTCCGAAAACCGTCCAGGAATTCTTTATTGACAGTAACACGGATAACGGTATTGTGCTTAGTGCTGTAAGTTCCGGAAATGACAAAACATATAGCTTTGAAGTAATTTTTCCTGCATCTGCTACAAACATTTTCCAGCGAAAATCAGTCATTTTCGACCTGGTATTCGGCGTGATACAGAGTAAGGATGTACTCATAAATGAAGTTTACTACAAAGTAGACAAGCCACACGGTTCAGATTCTCCCGCAGACAACGGGATAACGGTCGGCGGTTTGAATCTGAGTATAATCGGAAATGGTGCGGGATCTGTAAATAATATTTTTGTAGATATAGAGAATAACTGTACTATCTATCAGGTGAATAATCTTAATGTAAGTAACAATGTAAATATTAAACCAAACGTAGGCGGAAATAACGGATCTGCGAATACAAATATAAATATATCTACAATAGGAAACGTAAACTCAGCAACGTGTAATAAAGTAAAGAAAAATCACAAAAACCATGAATGGATAGAACTTTTTAATCCCACAGATAAGGATGTTAATCTAAAAAATTACACACTAACTGATAATTCTGGAATAGTGGTAAAAATAACAGGCAATAAAATTTTGAAAACAGGTAAATTTGCGCTTATCAGCAAGGATAACAACACCTGGAACTTCTGGTCTGAACCCTCAGGAGTACTCAAAATCGTTCTTAATAAACAAATAGGAGATGGGTTAAATAATGTAGGAGATCATTTAATCCTAAAAAAGCCAGATGGAGCTGAAATCGACCGTATGAGCTGGGGTACAGATACTTCAGGCTATACCCCTCCAGCCACTAATCCTATAGTACCTTTAGGGAGCTCTACAGAGCGCCTAGCGCCTGGTCTTGATACTGATGCTGTCATTGATTGGGAAGTACAAACACCCCCGACTCCGGGAAATTGATACTGCTCGTAACTGCTCACTAGATATCAAAAGTTGTCACTGCGAGGAGGCTTGAACCGACGAAGCAATCTCTGTTATCAAATGGGATTGCTGCGCTCCTTTCAGTCGCTCGCAATGACAAATAGTGAGCAATTACTACTGTTCAGCTTTTCTTTTCAAAATAAGTATGTTATTCTTTTATCAATTATTTATGACTCGATCATATAACAGAGAATTGTTCGCAATCCTTACCGCACTTTCATTAACCGCGTTACTTTTTATGTCGGATAAAGTTTTCGCCGAAACTAAAGTCAAAAATAAAATTGAAGTTAACGGTGTTGAATATATTAATGAAGAAATTACTACAGATGATTCCATAAAAACTGACATTGATGTTAGCGTAAAAAATAATCAAGGGAGTATAAAATATAATGTGAATGGCGAAGAAAAAAATATTCAAATCTCACCGAATAAGAATATGCCTCAAGATATTAAAAATAGCAATTTAGATGAAGATAATAAAACCGACCTGACTCCTACGAAGGAATCCGATAAAACACAAACTAAAGTGGAGGAGAAAAATATAAATGAAGATGATAAGACAAAGGGTTTACTAGAGACTATGATACAGACAATGGATAAATTATTTTCCCGAATCCGCGACCTTCTCAGCTAGATTTTCTCTTAGAATCCCCACTACCACGAATCTTTTGGAATCTAAAAACCCTGTACAAGTATAAAGAGTTATTCGTTTATCTTTCGATGGTAGTAATATATGTGTTTCATCGGGTGTTACAGTAACTGTATACTCGACCTCAAATATTTTTTTTGATTTATCGCTGTAAACTATCTCTATGACATCTTTAGGTTTTACATGAACTAGAGGCCCTAATAAATTTGACCAGTTATGTCCATATAATATACTATTTCCCATCTCTCCCGGAATTGGTGAAGATGATAAATATGAAACGCCCGCAGTTGTTGCCTCCCATTTACCGTTTACAATCTTTGAATGAATAATAGGAAGCTTAACAGATACTTGCGGAATACGGATTTCGGTAGGAGTGGCGAACACTTTATTATTTGACACAGTTTCAATATGTTTTTTGTACGTGAAAGAGACTCTCTGGGGATTAACCCTCTCATATAGTGAGTAGACAACCAAAGCATAACAGAAAATACCGAAAATAATTAGTATATTAGATAAAAAACGCTTCATAGGAAATGGTATTAAGTTATTGTGATATTAGGATATTAAAAAATTTTTTATATTCGTCTAATATCTTAGTATCTCAATGTCTTTGCGGGGGATTATTTTTTAAATCTGAGGAATAAACCTGTGATAAGCGATACAAATCCAGTTAGCATTAATGTATATATGAAAGTTATATTTCCAGTACTAGCAAGACTTAACACCCCAGCAACGCTAGTTTGGGGGGTAGGAGTTGGCGTGGGATTGTTATCACTTGGCTTGCAATTATAATCAAAGTTTTTAGCCACATATGGCCTGTCAGAGAGTCCCCATTCGGATCCATCGGGAGCATAGTGCCAGCCTTCTTTTTTCAAATATTCGATATCATCTACTGACAGCTTACTTGCTTCCCACCAGTTTGTCTGGATTCCATTACCATTTTCAGGGCAGAAACATTGCAAAAGCTGGTCGTAATCAGAAACCTTGAAGACTTTATCGCTTCCTGTCCTTAAGCCATCCATACCTATTATGCCATGAGAACCTGAATCATATGATACTTTAAGTGCACCTTGAGGATTAACACAGGAAGGAAAGCTAGGTACAGTAACGGCAGCATGCGCCTGACTAATAGGGGCTGATGCTAAAGTTAAAAAGGCTGCCAGTGATATAATTTTTATAGTCATATAAATATAATCAGTCTTATAATTAATAATTATGGGATTATAATCTATATCTTTCTACCTGTCAATAGGGAGAATAGTATGTCTATTGGATATTTTACTAGCCTCAGCGTACTATCCCATAGACTAAATCTTGATTGATCTAGAGTCGACTCAAAATCCAAAACCAGCTTCCCTTCTGCGCCTTCCTCAATTAAGAACCTAGTTTTGGCAGGATATCCTTTAGCACTTATTTCCAATTTCTGTCCTTTATAGAGGTACGGGATAGTGAATACACCCCCAGAATCCACTAAGTATGTTTCATTTAAGGTTGAAATTTCCGCATCAGTAATGACGTGACCCTTGCGATCAACCAGCTTCGCCCGCAGCTCGCGTCCCATGTATGCATTTCGTACTACTTCTGCTGCCAGCCTTTCTTTTCCATCCGGCTCCCAAAGGGCAGTGCTACCGCCATATGATACCCAATAGTTAATTCCTTCCAGATCATCTAATTTATTGAGTTTCACAAATAATTCCGCTAGCCAATTACGCTGTTCTATCTCAGTCATATCACCATGAATATCAGAAAGCGGTGCGCCCACTTCACCTAAAACGATTCTACCGCCGGATTTTTCTGCTATATCATCTAAGTCATTAACTAGCTTCTCTTGCGAATGAATATAATGGTCTACAGTGACAATCCCGTCCATGGCTCTGGTTGTATCTTTATCCATAATAAGCCGGGCTATATCCCCATTCATTGAATTATAATTTACTATTACACTTTTATTTATTGCTAGGAAGGCTTTTTTCGTTGCTAGGTATTCATTTATTAGAAATTCCTTATAGCTATCTGGATTATCATAAACATCTATTTGACCATTCTCACATTCCGGACAAGATGTGAAAATATCACCATCCTCAAAAATATCTTTATTAGTCTTAATAAAATTTTCAATACTTTTAATACGTGTAGCCTTATCAATTTTAGGATATTCAAACCATCCCTCCCAACCTGAGAGATTTCCCCTAAACCATACCTTCAATTCGTATTTTCGTGCCATTTTTACCCATCTTCTAAGAAAAGGTACGAATTCATCATCATATGGAGTATCTATGGCTACATGAGAAGTATTAAGTGAGGCAATTTGTGAAATTTGTTTTTCAATAACTAAATCAAAAGCGTCGTTATTAGCTTCTCTACGTGAGACATCTCTTGAAAATTTCATAGTATCTATTGAGCGGACTTTCAAATTTCCGATACCAATTCCATATGTGCGTTTAGCATGAAAAGACAAAAAAAATGAAAATAAAAACAACACTAATGAAAGAATCAATAGGCTCTTGAGAGTAAATTCTAAGATATGGTAAGTAGCTTTTCTTGAATTTAAATAGTGTAAATTCATATTACTTATATTGAATAATACGGTCTTTATTTAAATTTTTAAAAAATTCAGGTTTAAGTTCATAAATGTCTACGGTGTTAAAGTCACGTACTAAGTTATATTTGTTTTTATAATCTGTTTTCGATATCTCTTTATAAACTGCATCAGTCATATCATTAGGTATAAAAACCAACCACCGTGCCCATCTTTCAGGACGTGCTAACGAATTATCCCAATATAAACTTGTGCCTTCGTGTATAAAACGTGTCAACGGAAGCTTACTAGAAAAAATTAATGGATCATGTTTGGCGGTAGAAATTAATATTAGACCTTCTTCGTTTTCAGTTAACCTTCCCAATTCTTCACTCGCTACTAAAAGTTCTTCGTTAAAACCAATCATACCGCTCTCCGCATCCTCAAGGGTAACCGCCTCCAAATTTAGATAGCCGAATACTAAAACAAATAACCAAAGACTAATTAGGACATTACGAATTGAATATAATCTATCAAATAAAAAGCCAGTGAAAATAGCACATGCAGGCACCATCATAAGTCCGTACCGTATATTAAACCACCCACTAGTTTGTTCATTAACATTTATAACCGAATGTCCAAAAAATAATGACACAATATTAAAGACAAGTGGTGATAAAATTGCAACATATCCTATCTTGATATTCGTAGATGTTTTCTTATCTAACCAAAAAACAAAAGAGCCTAATAGACCGAATAAGCCTACAAGTAAATTAGTGTTATAAATAATTGCATAAATATATGTTTTTATAGATAAAAAAATATTTCCTTTCGTAAATAACATTCCCGCTTCTTCAATCACTTTTTGCTGACTTCGTGCTGAATATGGTCCTAAAGCAAAAAACAGCGGATCATTATAAATAGCTAGATTCCATAAAAACCAAAGTATAATACCGAATCCGGCAAGAGCTGAAAAAAATATAAAGGTTCCTTCCATTGTTTTATATCCTTTTTTATGAAGTGTTTTAACGCTTATCAGTATTACCGCAATCATAAATAAAAACCAACCGTCATATCGGATAAGAGTCGAAAGGAATATGAAGAAAGCAGCTTGAATAAGATATACTAAGTTGTCAGTCTTAAACCAGTCCACTAAGCGGTATACCGCTGCCGTCATAACACAAATTAAAAGCAGTTCTGTCATGGACGTAGATTGTAAATATAATACATTTATATTCAAAGCGAAGACCAAAACACCTATAATACTTGCCCACATAGTTACATGTAATTTACGAAGGGATTTAAAAATTATAAGACCGGTGATTATATATGAGATCATTGATATAATTGCTCCTGAAAGACCGCTATGCCACATAAAATCACTCCATATAGTAGGTAGCATTAAGACATGAGGGAGCGGAAGCCACACAGACCCTAACTGAGCAATACCCGGTTTTAGGTTATCTATAACCCTTCTTGCAATATTCAAATGAGATCTTGAATCAGGATATAATAGATTTAAATCATTCATATACCAATAAGTAAATGCAACGATCGAAATTAACATAAGCACGAATGTCAGTTGTAATAGTGGCCTGCTGTAAAATAATCTCCTTAGCGAAATCAAAGGTTTAAGCGAAAAGGAAAAACTAATTTCGTTGAATATTAGGTTATTTTTCATATGCTGTATTAGATAGTTTCAGATTTAACAAACTGAAAACAAAGAAAAGGGATATCGTCGTCGCTATACTTATATAATATTGCCATGGTGTCAAAATTCGATATGCATATGTTTTATATACGAACGACTTAACAATTCCGGAATTTAAGTACTCAATATTTCTTTCGTAAGTATAATGCTCTTTTTTCTTAGACATTCTTTCAAGGCCTGATATCTCTTTCTTGGGTGGATTTTTATTTGATGTTATGGCTCCAAGACTATTTACCAAAATAGAATAAATAGCTATTATTCCAAACAAAGCAAGCAACAAAGAGTTTTTTCTGTAATAAGTCAATAAAATACTTATTAAGATAGCCATAATTGCATATGATGGGATTAGATAACGTGTACCGAACGCCCATCCGGCATTCGGATCTCCCCACATTGCATAAATAATCATATTCATTGCCATGACACTAGCTAACAAAGTGAACATTTGTGTCTTTTTCTTATACGCAATATACAGAGCAAAAAAACTAAAAAACATAACTGGGGTATACACTAACATTCCGCGGTCGGGACTAAATAAGTGTATATAAACACCATTTACCATATATCTAGTATTAAAAAAATTAACTAGATTTTTATTATCAACAGGACTTTTTGAATTATCTGACTTGACTTCTGACAAATTAGTTGGTTTGCCAAATTCGTCGATTGTTTCTACTCTACTTAAAGTACCTGACATTTTAAATGGACTACCATTAGATACCTGATTAAACCACATGTAAAGTGCTAAAGGCACAACTACAGCAGAAAACGTCAAAACCCTATATAACACTAGACTTACTTTAATTTGATTTTCTACAGTTCGTATTTTTATAATTCTGCCTAATCCATAAATGCCTATAGGTAACATCATAAAAAAATTCGGACTATCTACTGTGATAGAAACAGCTATCATAAACCATACCGCTGCTAAAGCCCAAAAGTTGCTTTTTCTTTGTAGTAAATAAATACTAAAAAGGATCAAAAAGGTTGTAATATGATGTTGATACAAAGTCACGCTATAGGCAAAAGCTGGTGTGGCAAAGAGGAATATTATTCCTGCTATCATTCCTGCTGTATGACTCGCAGATGATCGTACGGAAATTGATTTGATAAGAAAAAAGTTAGCAACCGCAAATATTGCCACTGTCGCAAAGCTACCCAACTGGGCAAGTTGAAATTCACGGCCTATTAGATAGCCAGGAATTGATATAAATGACAAGCCAGGCGGAAACAGAGAAACATATTTACCATTTCCGTATGCTAAGTCAGGAAGTACGAAATATGCTAATGGCATCGAAAAACTACTTGTTTTATTCTCAAACCAAGAATAGAGAAGTGCGTATTTCCCACGCTCGGCAGAAAGCTCAAAGGGTCCATCATCCCGCCATTCAGCCAGATTTAGCTCTTCTTCGGTAGGATTACCTGGAATACCACGTAAACTCAAAATCATTATTAAGGCAAGAAATAAGAATAGTAAAATATTGCGCAATATTTGTGAACGAATTATTTTTTTCTGAAATAAGCTTATAATGTTCATAAGTTATATTGATATATTATAACAAAATATCCTATAATAATCAAAGTTTGTGCTCATTGTCTTTTTCTTTTTTATTGGCTAAATTAGCAAATAGCCTAAGAGCTCTTATCGTGAGTGACGCTTTTTTATTTTTATCAAGCTTTGAGATATATTTAAAAATCAAAAATCTTATCCAAGGTTTAATACCATTCATGATGTAAATGTTAAACTCTGACTCCTTCGCATTAGTCAAATATGACTTGTAAGTATCTAGGCCTGTAGAAAAACTGTATCCTTTAAATCCTCTTTTTAAACATTCATCCATAAATAATGCATGAACTGTATATCCAGCATAGACTCTTTTTTTATTTATGGACCCAATGTCAACAGTATCTAGATCTACAATTCCAAGTTGGGTTGCATATGCAATATTGTGGTCTACAAGACAATAAAAACAACCCAGAGTTCCGTATTTTTTACTTCTAACTCTGATAAATAAAGTTTTATTAAACTCAAACAATTTTTCTACTAACTTTTTTTGGAATGTTAAGTAGCTTGTAGATGCAAATTTACCTTTTCTATTGATTTTTTTCATGTTTTTCGTGTAAATAGCTATAAGTTCATCTAATATCTCAAGCGCTTCTTTCGTATTTTTAGGCCAATGAACCTCTAAATCGTTAAAATCTCTAATAGTTTTTCTTACTTGATATGCCATACTTTTTCCCAAATGTTCAGATAATTTACCATTGTTTTTTCGAACTTTTTCAAAATCCATAAATAACATAGGACTTTCGTCAATAAATACTTTATATTTCTGGCTGAATGTCAATTTTTTTATGATATTTGCATGCTTAATCCATAAATGATCAAATACCAGTTCTTCAGCTGCAAAATTAACCATTACAGTTTCAACAATAGCATTTATAAAAACTTTCTCGTATCCTTTTTTTATTAAAATCTGGCTATTAGTCATTTGCATACTGTCTTGTAAAGGCTCCCCATATGTTCCTATGTGATAAGATTTAACTGAAAACGGTATTTTTCTTAGTGTTTCCTTAACTAAAATTGTTATACCTACTAAATGACCATCCCTATCTAACCCCAAGAGAAACTGATACTTTACTAAATGACCATAGCTTTCTATCCAGGATTCAAGCCAGGCCCATAAAGCTGTTAATCCAGGGTCTTCGAACTCATTCTCAAATCTCCTCCAAAGAGTGGAGATTAAAGATATTCCCTCATTTTCTACAACAAAAATGGAAATATTTTTATTACTATTTAGAAGTACTTTTTTTCCGACTTCATTAAGCTGTCCCAATTGTTTATTGTTTATTTTCATATCTATTTAGCGTAGGTGGTATTAAGTTAATTTATTATTTCTCATAGAATTTTTTAACATACAGGCACACCTTTAAAACTTCTTTCTTAGTTAAATATGGATGAATTGGAAGCGAGAGAATACTCCGTGATTCTTCTTCGGTTACAGGAAGAGATAAATTATTATATTCCTGATAACATTGCTGCTTATGGATGGGGAGCGGATAGTGTATTAATGTTTGAATACCATTTTTTTTAAGATAACCCATCAGTTTATTACGTTTTTTGGCTTTTATCACAAAAAGATGAAAAGAGTGTAAGGCATTGGTTCTTATCTGCGGTAGAGTTATTTCGGAAACATTTTTTAAATTGTCCAAATATATCTTGGCGATCGTGTTTCGCTTAGCGATATATCCGGAAAGCCTCTTTAGTTTAACACTTAAAATAGCAGCCTGTAACTCATCTAGTCTGCTGTTTAATCCCTTTAATGAATGATAGTACCGCTTATCAGATCCATAGTTTCGTAGCTTTCTTGCTGTCTCGTAAACTTTTTTATTATTTGTGATAATAGCACCGCCGTCTCCGTATGCACCCAGGTTTTTAGTTGGGTAAAAACTAAAAGCGCTTGCCATACCGAAAACTCCAGCTTTTTTACCATCTAATTCTGCACCATGCGACTGACATGCGTCTTCAATGACTTTCAATTTATGTTTTCTTGCTATGTTTAGAATTTTTTGTATGTCCGTTGCTTGTCCGTATAAATGAACAGGCAATATCGCTTTTGTTCGATTAGTAATTTTTTCTTCGATTTTATTAGCATCCATATGATGGTATTCGTCTATATCTATAAACACAGGCACAGCGTTAATATGACTTATTGCCAGGGTTGTAGCTACGGCTGAATTAGAAACAGTCAATACTTCATCTCCGGATTTTATATCGCAGGCAAGAAGCGCTATCTGCAGCGCCTCCAACCCATTTGCTACACTGATGCAGTATCTCGCACCTACATATGATGCAAATTCGCGTTCAAACTTCTCAACCATAGGACCCATGATGTGCCATCCGCTTTTTAGAGATTCATCAATAGCCTTATTTACAAAAGACTTCACTTCTTTATATTCCTTTTTAAAATCATTCATTAAAATCATATGAATTTAAGTTATTTATTATTCAAAAACGTTAAACGCAAAAACGGTATATCAAACCGAAAATATTTTGAAAAGAAACGATTATTTACAGTATCTAAAAAAGCTCCATAATCCCTTATATAATCAGCTTCATTGAACGTTTCTGAAGCGGCGACTAAAATCACTGTGTCGTCAGTAAAATCATGCATTTCATGCCATATTAGCTTGTCAAGGTAGAGTCCTTTATGAGGTTCATCAAGTTTTATTTCTTCCCGCTCCTTTCCATTATCTAGGATGACTTTTACCTTACCCCTAACACAGAAAAGTACCTGTTTAGTTTTCTTATGGGCATGAAAACCACGTTTTGTATTTTTAATTACGTCATAAATGTAATAAAAACGCTTGATCCGAAATGGTAAATGTTTTTTTTCTTCGGCAAAACTCAAAAAACCCTCATCTTCTATTTTTGGAAGATATATAACGTGAGATAACTTAGTTTTTTTTCCTTTTAGTTTCATATCATTTCCTTCCTTCAAGAGATAATACTTCCTGAATAAACTCATCAAACATCCTTGTTACCTTAGACCACGTATACCTTTTCGCAAGTTTTCTTGCTTCTTTTTGCATTATTTTTCTTAATCTCGGATCAGCTGCTTTAATCAGTAAACTGGCATATGCATCTATATCAAAAGGCTTAGCTTTCAAACACACCTTATCTGTCATCCACGCTCCTTCTGGCAAATCAAAACACACAATGTTCATACCAGAGGCTAAAGCCTCAAGCGCCCACAGTGATATTTCATCGTGGCGAGAAGGAAACGCCACAAAAAGAGCATCTGCGATAAGTTTTTTCTTCTTTATTCCATATGCAGGACCCACCAGTTTTACTCTATCTTTAAGCCCTAATTTTTTAATAAGCGATAACACTTCTTCTTTATCTGGACCATGCCCTGCTATCACGAGAGGGTACATAAGCTTTGTATGGACCTTTGCATAAGCTTCCAGTAAAAGATCTATACCCTTTTGCTTAATATCAAGACGTGAAAGAAAGAGTATGTGCTTGGGTTTATTGTGCTTTATCATAAAATACTCTTCACTTACACCTTGAGGCACAATTTTATAAATAATCGATGGGTTCAAATTAAGCATTTTTTTGCTATCAATCTCTGAATACGGCATGAAATATTTGTAGACTTTACTTCCAAAGCGTTCGATCCAATGAAAGGGAAGCCCATATTTTTTGGTAAACTCCATAGCGTTAAACATCGACGGAAGAGCAATAACCGGGATTTTAGTGAAAAGGGGAGTGCAAAGCGTGGATATAGGCGCGACAAACGACTCTATGATTACATCTGCTTTCACTTTTCTAATATAAAATGGCAAAGTTACAATATACAAAAGATTGTTAAACCTAATAAACCTAGTTCCAATCGATATGTGCCTATAGCTAATTCCTTTTTCCTTTCTGTCTCTATAACCAGGGTAACGTGCGCAGTACACGGTTACTTTGTATCCATACTTTACAAGTCTTATACCCACTTCATATGTTGCGCGTGCCTGGCCTGCATTCAGAAGCGGATTTCTTATATCATCAAAGTCAAAAAAAGCAATATTCTTTGTATTTTTCATATATCTTATAGTGTAAGTATCTTGGATTGATTAATATATCAAAATATCCTATAGTTGTCAATTATTGTATTCTTTCATTTAACGCTAGGGCCCCTAGGTAATCTCCGAAAGCCATCGACGGGGTGAGAGTTTCAAGTATAATTCCTAAAAACATATCAGCGCTTTTATCCCAAGTGAAGTTTTTAGACCATACTAGAGCTTTTTTTATGTACTGTTCACGCCGGACATTATTTGAGAGAACGTAGTCCATAGCTAAGGCCAGCTGCTTAACGTTTTTTACCTCAACAAGTAACCCCGTTTCGTTATTCACTACTGAGTCTCTTAATCCGCTCACATCAGAGGCTATTACCGGCGTGCCTGATCTATTTGCCTCGATGACTGTAATACCCCATCCTTCGATTCCCGAAGGCTGTAACATGATCCAGCTTTCTGCCAAAAGCTTATATTTAATACTTTCGGTAACTCTTCCATAAAAGCTTACTGAATCCGTAATATTTAGTGATTTAACTAAACTTTTAAGCCTTAACTCTTCTTCGCCTTCGCCGACTATATATAAGACAGCTTTTGGATGATGTATCAGGGTTTTTGCAAATGCTTTGATACCTATATCTATATTCTTATGTGGTTTTAGCCTACCTAAATAGATGAAGGTCGGAAAGCTAGTTTTTGACCGCGGATTAGAGTTTTTGCTATCAATCCCACAGTATATAATTTGTATATTTTCCTGCTTAAAATGACCAAGCCTTAGAATAGCCTTCTTCGATGACTCAGAAATTGTGATAACCTGTTTATTTCTGTAAACGAAAGGCATTAACTTGGATTCAAGAAGTGCTGCTGTCTTAGCGATGGGTATTGGCAGATATTGCCTAAATACCTCTTGATGTACATGATAGACCAGCAAAAAAATAGGTTTATTGCTATAAAGAGGAGTGAAGAAAGGAATACCATTTTCACAATCTACTATTACATCATGTTTTTTCCGAAGAACGAAAAGATAATAAATAAATGCCCAAAAATAGACAGTATATTTACCACCGCGTCTTATCATCTTAACTCCATCTTTCACTTCATCCATCGCGGACTTGTTATCATAACCGCTAAAAACTGTGACATTAATGCCTTGCTTAGCCCATCTTTTCGCGATTTCGTGTACATATACCTCAGCACCACCTGCCCATGCATGCTTAATATCTCTCCAGTTGAAGATAAGAATTGCAGGTTTTCTTGCTGGTAACTTTCTATGTAAGTTAATACGTTTCACGGATTTAATTAATCTTCCTACCGACTCCTCAATCGAATCTATAAAACCGCTATTTACATGAAGAAACAATACAAAACCAAGATATATAAAACCCATAAATGACATTATCTGAACAAATTGGGTTAGACTCTCATGGCTTTTGGATATTAACCCTATCTGCACAAAAATCATAAGAATTGAAATTATCTGAAACGTATATAGATTACGAGCTATATGATACATGATGAAAACTCTTGCGATTGCAAAACTCGCAACCGCAGCCGTAAAAAACAATGCGTATGGAAGTATAATCTCAGCCTTAGAACCTAATAAGATAGGAAGTGATATATGAGAAAATATTCCTAAAAATGTCACTCCAATACCCGTTAATACTGCTGTACTTAAAACAGAAAATAATAATATTTTTCTGGATTCAGCCTTTCTGTCTCTATAAATGCTTATTAAAGGAAGAACAAGTGGCCATGAAAGTCCCCCTAGTAAATACACCATTTTACCCACCAATGAAATAAGTGCATACTTCCCGGCATCTGTGGGACTGAGGAAATGCTTTGCAAGTAAAATATCAAGACTCAAAAAGGCAATATTTGAAAAATGGGATATGAAAGATGCGGTAAAAAAATCACCAGGAAAACTTGTAACATCCTTCTTTATATTAGTTCGCTTCGCTTTCGGAATTCTAACCATTAAAAACATCCCCAGGAAATAAATAAGTACAAATGAGTAAGGAATAGAAGAATATACCAAATCAATCGCAGATAAACTTATAAGCCCCACAGCAATCCCTATCTTTAATACAGGCTCAAGTATCATCAGCAGGCCGATTCTTCCAGAATGCAGTTTGTCAGCTAAATATCCTCTATCTACCGCACTCCCTAAGGCGACCATTAAAGCCGGTGCGAATAGGATAAATGGCCAGATGGAGTCTACTTGGAAAAAATTACGCATCATTGGAGATAAAAGGATCCAAAGAATGGTTAGAATCATTGAAGAAATCGTTAATCTCTTTTTAAGATCCCCCCAAAATCTATAAGCAGCGTAAATACCATATTGTTTACCTACAACGGTGATTTTATATGTCGACGCTGCCTCAAGGGCATTCATGGGAATAGAAATAAGATAGAAAAAGCTTGAAAGTAAGCTTATTACACTTATAGTTTGAAATGTAACATTCACATTTCTAAATAGAAGTATGTTGAATAACATATTTAATACGTGCGCTCCAGCTGTCGTCATCCATAAAAATCTTCCACTATTCAAGTGTGTTTTAAATATATCTACAGATTCCCTCACGGATCGTAAAACATACGGCACAGGAATAAATCTGCGAGGTTGTTTTATAACCGGTATCTCGTATGCCTCGTCTTCAATTTCTCTCTCAACTTCTACTTTTTTCTTCCCCAGATGAAGACCATGGATAGTTTTCTCCCAGTAATGCGGTTTCATTATTAACTGATAGACAGCGATCCAGCCCGCAATGCTTATAAAAATCCAATAAATAGGAATAAAAATAGTAGTCTTCATCAACTCCCATTGTCCCTTCTTAGCGATACCTATCATGTAGTAATAAAAAATCAGGAAATTCCCAAATACTAAAGAAACAGTTCCCAGATAGAAAGCCGGAGGAAGGTATAAAGTCTCTATCGTTTGCCCCACGTATTTATAAAACAAATAATAGGAGATCGTAGCAATCCAAAGAACTGGATTCAAAAATATAAAAACAAGTTTGGTTCCAATTATTAACTGCATATAAAAAGCATGCAACTTGTTTTCTCTTGTATAGCGTATGATATCTCTTGTATGCACTAAATAGGATTGCAGATATCCTTTAATCCATCGCGAGCGTTGTCTTATCCAGTTATGCACGTCACTATTCGCCTCTTCAAGAGTAGTGGAGTCTATAATTGCAGTCTTATAGCCTTCTTTAAAAAGTCGGATACCTAAATCCGCGTCTTCGGTAACGTTAAAAGTATCCCACCCGTGTAGTTTTCGAAGAGGGCCAGTCTTAAAATGGTTACTTGTGCCACCAAGTGGCAAGCTAGTATTTAAAGACTGAAAGCCAGGTAAGGTCAAATCAAACCATAATGAATACTCAGCCGTAAAAAACCGTGTCAAAAGGTTTTGCTTAGGATTATAATAATTAAGCTTAGCTTGAAGACAGATAACATTTTCATCAGATTTATTAAAGAGATAATATGCAATCTTCAGCTGATCAGGATCAGGGATATCTTCAGCATCATATATGACTATATAGTCTCCTTTTGCCAAATTCAGACCATAATTACATGCTTTCGGCTTAGTCTTCGGTTCAGAATAAGGAACGATCACTTGACGGATATATGAAGGAAGATGAATTTTATTAATTGCTTTTATAGAGTCTAAATCGTCCTCTTCAAGAAGAAGCATTACATCAAGTTTTTCTTTAGGCCAGTTGAGCTTATTTATTGCTTCCAGAAACTGCGGTAGAATTTTGCTTTCTTTATATAAAGGACATAATATTGAATAGACTGGTAAAGCACTCTCTTTAAGACTTTCCAGTTCTGCCGGAGCAACCCGAAGCTCCACATTTTTCGTCAAACTTCTCCAGATCACTAAAAAATTAAAAACAACGTCTGAGAAATACACCAAACTTACGATAGTTAATAATATTTGGGCTACCAGCAGAACATCTATAAATAAACCGACCGCCATTATTATTACTAAAGAGCTTATAATAATAACCTGAGACACATTAAAAGTATTAAAAGCTGTCTTGCGTAGTGGAAGAGTAGTATGTGTGATGAATTGGCGTTTTTTATGACCTATACCAGCACCGATCATTGATCCCTCCTCTTTGGGCGGAATAATTACTGGATTAAGCTTCTTAGTTCTTACTATTAATGCATTTAAGCCTATTTCAAATGTTTGTCTTACAAAACTGACTTTGGAGTTACCATTCTGACGGGCGCCAAATGTTATATCAAAATTAGAAATTGTATACCCTGCGCCATTTGCACGATATAGAAATTCAAGATCAAAGGTCCAAGGTGTTTGAGGTTGTATAGAAACAGTATCGTACGCACGCTTCGTAAATACCTTTAAACCTGATTGGATATCCGTCTGAAGGCCAAATAGTACTCTTCCAAATACATTCTTAAAGCCTTTACTTGCTAGTTTTCGAATAAATGATGTTTTGATTTTCTTTCTATTTGCTACAACTACGTCTGATCCTAATCTGACAAGATCTACCATATCTACCAACGCCATCACCGGATATTGCAAATCAGCATCAATCATGGCCAGAATATCACCTCTCGCATATGAAAAGCCTTCTACCAGCGAGAAAGATTTACCGCGTCTGCCTTGTTTTCTATACACAAATATTTCCTTGAAATCAGCAATCTTAGCAAGATATTCATATGTCCCATCTGTGGAATGGTCATCAATATAAATAATCTCGAATTTCTGCCTACGCGATCTGAGGGCAATTTTTAACAATCTGTTTAGAATTTTGACATTTTTAGCCTCGTTTAGAACAGGCACTACTACACTGATTAAGTTTTCCGGTTTACGCTGAAAGATAGTTTTCATATGATTACTTATTCATTTTCTCTATGACATTATTTACGGCCTTATCATTTGTGTTTCGAAGATTTTTCTCGGTACTTGAAGATGTGTTCCCAACGACTAAATGGCTTTGGATGAAGGTGTCAAGCGCAGCCTCAGGTATACGATAGTGACCGCCAAACGAAACTGCCTCCAGCTTCTGTTCTTTAATATATTTATAGATAGTAAGCACGCTCAACTTGAGCATGCTAGCTACTTCCTGAACAGTTAGTAACATCATAGTTCCAAATTCACTCTTAACTAAACTAAAATTTATTATTTGCACTTTATAACTATAAGGTGTCCTATAGCTATAAACCTTGATCTCGGTTTATAACACAGATTAGATTATACTGTCAAGTAAGAAGTGATACTTAAGTAGAAGAATAGAGTCTTATTATGTTTAACTTATATAGACTTATATTAAGTGACATGAGATTATACCAGTTTTATATTTCCTAAAAACATTTATATTGAGTAGGTATGATCATCTTGACAAACCCCAGCTATATGCTCCACTATATATAAAGAAGATTAAAATCAAGCTTCAAAGATAAAGATTCGAAATAATATTTATTTTGTGTTTTTTAGGTTTAATTTCTAATTTTTTATCTTCCGGGGGGTGATATTAATGGCTAAAAAAACAGTAAAGAAAACAGCGAAACATCCAGTGCATCATAAAGTAGCTAAACACCTTGATCGTCCAGTCAACTCAATGTTTGGCTATACAGTAATACTTTTATTCTTAGTGGTAACACTCGCAGTTTTAATGCAATACATGCAATAGGAAGATCTGATTTAGAGATTCAAGCGGGAACTGCAAATATAAGTAGTCGTTTGAGAGAAGTGCCCAAAGGAGTACATGTTTGAAGGATTAAGAGATTTTTTTCCGGGTTTTTTAGATATTCTATATTATTTGGGTCTACTTCTTTTTTATCAAATACCGTATACATATATCTTTTGCCTTTAAAATCTAGGTGTATTTTATCATATTTTTTTAATTCTCCCAGCCTTAAAAAAATTGTATTTTGGTGTGTTATTTGCCATGGGGAACCTGAGGAATGAGCGAAAAGAAAAACTGTCTTTCCGACTCCTGGAATATAACTTCCTTTTGCGTGCGCTACTCCTTTCTTAAGTGCTTCGCTATATATAGTCTCATTCCAAGGATCAACATCCTTGATAACTTCAGAATATGCGTGAATTTTAGGTATGGACACATAAAATTCTTTAGATATCAGTTGTGAATGCGAAAGCTGGGAAGGTGGAAAGAAGTATATTAAAACAACTGGATACAAGGTATATATAAGACCACAAATCGACATTATTATCAATGTATTACCTAAAAGATGAAGTATTCTGTTTTTACTCATAATTCTACTAAATACGGCCTACGTAAAAAGTATCATTTATAAATCTAGAGCGCTTGGATTTTAATATGAATTGGAAAGCTTGTCAAAAAAATCAAAAAACCCCGCAACAGCGGGGTTTTAAGTTTATGCTGCCACTTTTAAAAAACCGGGTGATCTGCCGGACCGCAGTCTTAATATCGTACCCATTAGAAGCATTGCGACATTTCCTATAAGAAATAATAATAAATTATAATTTCCTGTAACCGGCAGTATATCTCCTACCACAGCGGTCAAGACTGAACCTCCAGTTGACCCATCGCTTGACTTCGTTTCGCTTGGCTTTGATTCCGTATTAGTAGAAGGAGGTAGGGGAGTAGTAGGGGTTTGCTGCTCTGGATCTTTATCTTTGCAGCAGGTGACCTTTACAGAGTTTACATTTATCGGCCCGTTTACTATATCTGCCAAAAAGTTTATATCCCCAGTCAGTATTTTTATATTGCCACCGGTATTATTATCAGCATAGTTATGCCCGGTATTTAAGATCCATAAACTTTCATTTAAAACATTAAGTCCGCTTCTAACTGCAATATTTGTATTATTTTCCTCGTTAATGTTTACCGTATTAAATGAATAAGCACCATTTTCCGAAATTTTTATCTCGTATCCTTTAGTGCTTACTGTATTTGTGTGAGATGAAGTATCATTAAAATTAAATGGTCCATTCCAAATTTTCTCAGATACAGAGATTTTTCCGGTTATTATTGTATTATTACCGTAATTATTATTACTTGCTGAGTTATTGCCAGTATTAACATTGCCTGAAATAATATTCGTAATGCTTGCTGTATTATTTCCATAGATATTTGTAGAATTTACACCCGTTAAGTCTATATAATTATCCGATCCGGCTCCATTTCCTGATATAACAGCCACTGTCCCAGAAGATCCCTGACAGCATCCAGCATCTGATGAATTACTATTTCCATTATTTTCAATATTTATATTAGTTGCTACATCTCCAGTATTTATTTCATTTACGCCGCCTACATTACCCGATGTACTATTGCCTCCGGTACTTGCATCTGTTGTAACATTTGTAGTGCTATCAAGGTTATTCGTCTGTGTTACATTCGAGCTTTGCTGCGAAGAATTTGTCACTTCATTTGTAGACCCTGCGCCGTTTCCGGTTATCACCAACTCATCCGCGCGTACTACTGGCACTATACTAAGCATAGTGGCCACTGCAATTAATGCGCTAAATTTCATGTTTGAGATTTTATTTATAATTACATTAGTTTGTGTCATATATTATTTAGATTAAATACCTTATACTTCGTACTCGAAGTTATAACAGTAAGATATCTCGCAAATGGGGCAAACAAATGGAAGATCAATCAAATTTTTCTATTTATCTTAGGTAGTATTAGCTTTTTGAAACTGAATCCAAATATTGCTAAAGGCAGGATAAAGGCTAACCATGCAAGATTTATTTTTATTTTTCCATCATTATCTGATACCCCAAGTGTATTTATACTATTAGCAGATACTCCTTTAACTAAGGCCTTTTGAGTATTTTTCCCTTTTTCTGAATTGACTGGATTGGAAAATGCGAAGAAAGTTGTTTTTGCTTTAGGAGTGACGATAACTGTCGTCGCTCCATTATTATCAGTTGAAGCAGTATTTGAAGTTGCACTGACCTTAGTATTTGCTATTTGAGAAGATGAGTTAGTTGATGCATTCGGTCCACCTGTATTTTGTTCCGAACTATCTGTTTTACTTTGCTGTGTTTGACCAGGAGAAACAAAATCCCCAAACCAGCTACCAAAAACATTTACCACAGTAACGAAAAGCTTGCCATTACCTTTTATATTATTGTTTACGAAGTTAATGAGATTTGCGACGATTTTTGCATCTCCTGTTTTTATATTAGAATCTCCACCGGTATTATTACTTGCCTGATTACCACCGGTATTTGCAGATAAATTCAATGTATTATGAATATCCGCTGTGTTATTTTGTGTAGTATTATCGGTATTATTTAATACGATATCCGATACATTATCGGTGTTTTCTCCATTTCCCGCGTTTGATGCGGTTATAAAACCATTCTCATCTACTGTAAATTCTGTACCTTCGGATCCGGCAAAGTTAGAATTATCAGAAGATCCCAATATCTTTCCTATCCAATTTCCAGCTTCATTTATCAAAACTAACCACATATTGCCGTCTGCTATGTTTGAATTTGCCACATTCAAAACATTTGCATCCACAGATGTATTTCCTGTAGTTATCGATGAATCTCCACCGGTATTTCTGTTAGTCGCATTTTCCCCAGTTGTAGCGTCAAATATTAACTCATTGACTATATTTGCATCATTTGCTTGAAATGTATTTTCAGAATTATCAATATTTACATTTGTATTATTCACACTATCTGGTCCGTTTCCTGTATTGGATGCTTTACTGGAAACTCCGCAGCAATTTGCCATAAATTCTTCAGGAAAAAGTATATCTCCTAGCAAATCTCCAAATATATTGACTACCGCATATACCACATCACCCGCTATATTATTATTTGCGAAAGTGAGAACATTGGCCTCCACATTTGCATCACCAGTGGTTATATTGGAATCTCCGCCTACATTATAGCTTGAAGTATTATTCCCGCTGTCTGCCGATAGATTAAGATTGGAACCGATTACAGCATCGTTTATTTGAACTGTATCGTCTACATTAGTTTCTGTAAGACTTGCTGTATTATCGGAATTACTTCCATTACCAGCGTTAACAGCATTTAATGGATTCCCACATCCTGATATGCAATTAGCATTGAAATCGAGCAATATATCACCAATATGGTCATCCACTATATTGAATTCGGAGACCATCACACCTTCTACATTGGTATTCACTGAGGTGATTACTGTTCCTGTTACATTAGCATTCCCAGTCGTGATGTCAGTGTTACCGCCTACATTATATGAAGCACTATTAGATCCCGTGGTTGATGATTGCGCAAGATCTGTATTAACAATTGCGCTATTTGTCTGTGTTGTATTACCGGTATTTGCTATATTGGCAGAACCGGAATTTGTAGAATTATTTGCATTGCCACTATTAACTATGCCTGGCTGATTAGTATCTATGCCACCTATATAGGCACTGGCGTCAGATGCAGAAAGATTTGTATTCCCTGTGTTTGTTACACCTGCTGTATTTGTCATGTCTCCAGTTTTTAAAGAAGTATCACCGATATTATGACTGGTAGCTTGAGGAGTAGGGGTAGGTATAGGATTTACACCCAAAACGAATGCACTCGTTGCGCTGTGTAATCTATTCGGATCACCTTGTTCAACTATCTTCGTAGGCGTGGGAACTACAGGGGTAGGAACCGCTGTCGGCACAACTTCAGACGGGGTTTCACTATCGGTATTATTTTCTGGATCGGTCGTAGGAGTAGGCTGTTCGGAAGCAGTCTCCGTCTGCTCTGTATTTCCTGTGTTTGTGTTAACATCCTCAGCCCACGCTACAGATGAAAGATTTAAAAATACTATACTAAATATTAGTATACTGCTTATAAATTTTTGAAATATTTTATTCATAGAACAATTATTTTTATAATTTTGAACTTTTAAATTCTAACTTTGAACTTTTTCCTTGTGGGGACTTATGGAAGTGTTCAAAAGCCCCCACAGAAAAAAAAGCTTATAACCAATTAGCGAAAAAACTAAGGAGACCTGAGAAATCGAAATCGAAATCGAATTCAACATCATCTAATAGATCGCCAAAATCTTCACCAAAGGTATTGGCATTACCGGAGGTGCTCATATCAACATGAGTATCAGTATCACCTGTTTCGACCGTAGGGTCGCTTTCGGCATCAACTGCACCTACGTTTTTATTTGCATCATTTTTACCGGTATCACCGTCGACATCGGCGTCATTATCTACATCAGCATCATTGTCTTGATCAACAGCCAAATTGGCGTCTTGATCATAGGCGATTTTACTGAGAGAATCTGGACCATTGCCGGCGATTTTTGCCTCAAGGCCGGTCAAGCATGCGCAACCTTCTACATCTGCTGCATTGAAGTTGACGAGTGTGTCAGCTTCGATTGTAGCATCTGCATCGCCAGTGTCGATTAATACATCTCCACCGACATTACGGTTTGCGTCGTTTTTACCGGTATCTGAATCAACGTCAACATTATTTACTACGTTGGCGTTGTTATATTGGTCTACATTGACATCGTTATTAAGATCAAGATTGACATCATTGTTCGACTCAGAACCGTTACCGATTATCCATGCACTGACCATACCTGCATGATCATCGTCACCTCCAGTTACGACTGCACTGTTTGCGTTTGCTGCAGTGTTAAGTCGGACTGTGGTGTCCGTGTTTCCGGTTTTTATTTTAACGTTGCCTCCAACATTTTTGTTGGCATCGTTTTTACCGGTATCTGAATCTACATCGACATAATTATCGACATATGCATCGTTGTCTTGATCGACATTAACGTTATTGTCAAAATCGAGATCGACATCGTTGTTTGAATCAGGACCGTTTCCGGAAATATTTACTGTAGCGTTACCTGTGCAACAAGCATCTACAGATGCGCTATTCATATTGGCAGCATTTGAAACGCTGACATTTGTAGTAGCATTACCTGTAGTTATTTCTACGTTACCACCGACATTTTCGTTGGCATCGTTTTTGCCTGTGTCATTGTTAACGACTACGTTATTCGTTATGTTAGCACTGTTATTTTGTGTAACATTAACAGAATTGTTTTGTGAGACATTTACATCATTGTTACTTCCTGAACCGTTTCCGGTTATTGTTAAGGAAGTTTGTGCAAATGCACTCATAGGAGCAAATGCGTTAAGTAAGACTGCTGTCGTTGCAATTGCTGTTGTTAATCGTTTATTAAAATTTGTCATTTATCTTTTCACCTCCTCTCTTTTATTGGATCTCAGCTCCGATTAAATCGGAGTGAACACTTCGCATCCGTTCAAAAAATAAAACGGAAGCATTCCTTCCCAAGTTAAAATTTGGAAAAAAAAGTTTCCGTTTTAGAAAATGAATAGCTTTTTTGTATTATCATTCTTATCGTTAATAACATGATATAGATTAGTTTTTTACTATTCTGCAAAATGTTAGATAGATTACAGACTTATTCAAATTTACAACTTTCTTACTACTATTAATTCACAAAAAAAGCATTCTTTGGCGAAATTTATTTTCGCTTTAGAATGCTTCCGTGTGCGGTCAGCAAATATTACTAAATGTATCTTTCAGTAACAATATAATTCAATGAAATTACTTTGTCAAGAGCGAGATTGTAATAATTTTGAGTTCTTCTTATCGCGAATGTTTATATGGGCTGTTTGAGGGGTTTTTTTGATATTTCTTTCTGTAATTTGAACAACCGTATAATCCTGGACTTGTATTTCAACGCTTCCCCATCCGCGAATGTTTTGTATAGCATCGACTAATTCTTCAACTAAAGCTGTACTAACTTTTTTGGTAGAGTAATCCATGTAATTAACTATTAACTATTAACTATTAACTATTAACTATTAACTATTAACTCACTCA
>CAYMDS010000008.1:0-27901 GCA_964389405.1 uncultured Gammaproteobacteria bacterium | reverse complement strand
GATTAATTGCAATTGATATTGCAGAACTTCTTTTACAAGGCGGAGAAAGACCATCTCTGAAATCAGTGAGAGGAGATGAAGTTAGAGAGTCAGGTTTTGTTCACAATAGATCTCTCGTACCGAAAATTTACGAAGGTAGAGTAAGTTGGGGAGGACATACCATTTGTGCAGTTGGTGATACCATATTTGATCCGATGGTAGGTGAACCTATGAATGCTGAAGATTACAGAAGAGAGGTATTTACTGAACCCGTAAATTTAGAAGACCAAGTTCCAGAAGAATTTATGAAAGAGTTTATTCAAAGAAGAAAACCTAAATAATTACTCCTATAAAAAGCCACCATAGTCAACCAATGCCAGCACAGGATCAGAAAGCTCTTAATTATTTTCGGATTACATCAAATATTTACGTCCCGGCCGACTACAAAAAAAGGGCTTCTTGGTAAAGTAAATGCATCATTTGCGGAATTATCTTCCGAACATGAATCTATACCTACTCAAGTCATTATGAGTGGGCCTTGATTATAATCAGAAAGGCGAAAAGGGAAAGATATACTTAGAAAATCAAAAGTTGCAATCCTATAGGTCATATATTATAATTCTCTTTTAACTTTTACAATGGAGAGATTATCCCGTAAAGACGCTTTAAATGCTTTAAATTTTTCAGAAGTTGCTAGACCGTTTGACGACGCTTTAGCAACTTTAACAGCTTACTCCAGAGCTAGTGTGCGTGAAAATATGATACTATATGCCACTCAGACTCCACCGGAAGCACCTGGACGAAATGAATTTCTTGCCCATTGGGAATCTTCAGCTTCTGAGGAATCTTTAAATAAATTACAACCTGGCGGAATGTCTTTCATCGAGGAAGATCTACGCAGCCTCTATGAAGATGCAAAAAGCCGTAATATGACTTATGGCGATATTATAAGAGATTTTATAGGTCAATTCTCAAAAATTGAAGATGAATTTAAATCCTCAAGTAGATCTCCGGGTGTAGTATTTACCGGGTTTCTCTTTGATCTTGGACGCATTGTATCACCCGCCATTGCGACCCAAGAAGAAGTACGCGAATTTATAGCCGGGGAATTAATAACAAACCACAGAAATAGATTGACACCTGATCCATTTGTTATTGGTGCTTGTCTGGATGACACAAGGAAAATGGTTTCAGGAGCAAATGGTAATGAATTTGATTTTTTTGCAGATAGAAAAGAAGCAGAGCTTTTTTATAAAACATACAGAAGAAAGTGTAACCTCGATGAAGTGCTACTTCTTGAGGAAGGATTGAGAGTAACAGAGGAAGAATTAGTCGCCAATCTATATGGTATTTCTTTAAGTCCTGGTTTTTCGCTTAATTAGTATGTAATTCCATCTAGTACGAAAATGCAGTAAACCAAGAATCGGTGATTTGGTTAAGTTAAGCGTAAGATAGAAATAATAAAAGAAATATACAGTATAACCGCATTCTGACTACAATATACTTTTGGTACAATAAGTTCATGCAAAAACACCCTAAAACTCATGTTTTAATAATCAAAAAAATATTGTATACTATATAAAAGTTAATAAAGATTCATATACCACTCCTCATTAATTAAATTACATAGTGGTATTATTGCTTTACCCCACCCTAGGCAGGCTGAGAATGCTCTCGCATTATTCAGAGGCTTGGTGAAGCTTCATAAGACATAAACTTAGGTTTTTTAGATCTTTTTAGCATAAGACTCCAAAATTATAAGTCTTTGCTTGAATATGCATTTTAGAAAGGGTTTATCGTGGCATTTCTTGCGGGAAGTTAACATATGAGTAATAATTCGGAAAATAACAAGAAAAACATAAAATCAGATGTTCTTGCAGGTATTACAGTCGCGCTTGTTCTTATACCACAGTCTCTTGCCTATTCACAGCTTGCAGGACTTCCTCCTCAATTCGGCTTATATTCTTCCCTAATTCCTATATTTATGGCAGCCATTTTCGGATCAAGTCTGCTTCTATCTACTGGTCCGGTGGCAGTGCTTTCGCTTATGACCGCCTCAGTGCTTTCACTATATTATCCTCCCAGAACTCCTGAATATATTTCATTGGCATTGCTTTTAACTTTTCTTCTTGGACTTTTTCAAATTCTATTAAGTTTTTTAAAAGCAGGAAATGCTATCAGTCTTCTTTCCCATCCAGTAATCTATGGCTTCACGAATGCAGCAGCACTTATAATTGCGTCTACACAATTACCAAAGTTTTTCGGAGTAACAGTTCCCGCCTATGAACACCAGTACCAAATGATTTTCGCAGTATTTCAAAAAGCTTACTATGGTATTGATCTCATCACTTTTCTGATAGGAATTTGGGTATTATTCGCTATCTTTTTTCTTCGCATTGTAAAAAAGGATTTACCATCAATATTGATTATTATGATCGTGACGACAATATTCACAAAAATGATCGGATATAACGGAGCTATAGTAGGAGACATTCCATCAGGATTGCCTACCTTCTCAATTCCTACATTGAATGCTGAGGTAATATTTAAGCTAATTCCTACTGTAATTATAATGAGTATTGTGGGATTTGCTGAGGCAGTATCCATCGCCCAAACAGTCGCAAAAAAAACTAAAACTAAGATTGATCCGAATAAGGAGCTTTTCGGACAAGGACTAGCAAATCTTGCAGGTTCTTTTTTTCAAAGCTTTCCCACAAGCGGTTCATTTTCAAGAACGGCTCTTAATTATCATGCAGGCGCAAAAACAAATCTCTCAAGTATAGTAACGGGTGCAATGGTCTTAATAACTCTGCTTTTTCTTACTAAGCTTCTCTATTTCCTGCCTCAGATTATACTTGCAGCAGTAATAGTAGCTTCAGTAGGCTCATTAATAAATTTCAAGAAAATTAAATTAATTCTTTTGACAAGTAAACATGATGCTGTTGCTGCGCTCATTACATTTATCACAACTTTATACTTTGCTCCCCACTTGGATCGGGGAATTGCTATTGGCGTATTGTTCTCAATTGGTTATTACATTTATAACAATGTCCACCCTAGGGTCGTTTTCTTATCAAAGTATAAAGACGGATGGTTCCATGATGCAAAAACATATAATCTTGAACGATGCAAAAACATTTCAATCGTGCGCTTCGATGGTCAACTTTTTTTCGCAAACGCATCATATATTGAAACAATTATCATGAATGACCTTCAAAAAAATCCTCATATTACAGACATTATTCTTATGACTAATGGCGTGAATGATATAGATTCTACCGGCGAACACATGCTTTATACGTTATGGAAAAGTTTAAAAAGAAGTGGAAAGAGACTCTATGTCAGCAGTCTAAAATCCCAGATTAAGGAGGTTTTAGACCGCACTGGCTTGAAAGAAGATATAGGAGCAGAAAATTTTTTCCCGACACTTAATGATGCAGTGGATAATATACTTAATTTAAAGAAAAAAGATGGTATCCATATGGATCTGAATAATTGTCCTGTTGAAAAATATGTAAGAGCACAAAATGCTATGAATGACTTACAAACATCCACAACAAATATTTTAAGAAAAGTATTGAAAAGAATCTCTCCCGATAAAAAAATTATCTCTCCTCAGCTTTCGTTTCTTAAATCAGAAAATGATCGAATTATCTAGCTTCTTCCTATAATTCCACAGCGAATTAATAAAGGATTGTGTATACTTAGGGTAATATGGCAGGACAAAGAAAAATAATCGGGACTACACTTCCTCTTTTTTCTCTATATTCCAAAAGAAATCAAAGTTATAATAACGGAATTTTAAATGATGGAATACTTTTTATTGACTGGTTAAAAAAAACAAACCAAAAAGCTTGGCAATTCCTACCTCTACATGAGACAGAATTTCTTAACAACTTAAACAGTTATAATCCTTCTCCCTACAAAGGATTTGGAATAGGCATTCACCCTAAATATGCATCCAAAAGATACAGAAGGCCCACAGCACAGGAATTAGATTTATTTAAAACAAAGTTTAATTATTGGCTTTCTGACTATTCACTATTCTGTGCTTTAAGGGATTACTTTCACACAGATAACTGGACAAAATGGCCTACTGATGCTAGAGATTATAGTTATGAAAATGTTAAAAAATGGAAAGATAAATTAGCAAAGGAAATACTTCACTACGACTTACTTCAATGGCAACTACACGACGAGTACCAAATCTTAAAGGAAAAAGCACATAAAAATAATATTATTCTGGTAGGCGATATGCAGTTCTATCTTCCTCTAAAAAGTCCGTTAGTCTGGAGATATAAAAACTTATTTCTACTGGATAAAAATAATAATATGGAATTTGCATCAGGTGTACCATTTAAGAAAGCAGTCATGTATGGTAGACAGATGTGGGGACATCCATTATATAACTGGGAAGGTAATTCAAAATATAACGAGATAATTTCAGTCTTTAAAAAAAGAATAGATTATCTCTCAAACCTTTACGATATGATAAGGATAGATCATGCGAGCGGATTTTTTCGTTATGGAAAATTAAGCACGACTAATCCGAATGAAGATATTATGATTTCAGGGCCTGGTAGTATTGCACTGGAAGAGATACACAATGCAGCAAAAAGTATAAAGGTTTTAATATTTGCCGAAGATGCAGGATATGATATCGGATCACTCCGCGAAACCCTTGATGATCTAGGAATTGCCGGTGTAAGAGTTTTGTGTTGTGCATATGATGAAACAAATAAGCTATTTAATGATATTCATGCAAATCTATTCGATTATCCCAAAAACTCCATATCACATACTACTACCCATGATACGGAAACGTTAATGGGCTACCTCTCGCGCCTAAGTATTTCTGAAAGAAAATCCTTAGCTGAAAAAATGGGTGCTATATATGAAGAAGATATTAAAAAATACGCAATTAATACCATAAATACACTTCTAAATTGCCCTTCTCATTATGTCATTATACCTTTTCAAGATTGGTTTCTCACAAAAGAACGGATCAATATACCTGGCACAGAGGGAAAAGTTGAGGAAGCTAATTGGGGATATAGGATTTCTACTCCGATTGAAGATTTGCCGAATTATCCTGTCTTATCTGATCTTCAAAAAGCTCCGACAAGACGGGCAAATACATTTGTGTAAAATACTCCACCAACATTCTTGTGGTAGTGAATTCATTTAGTATTAATTCCCGCGCGTTTTTCATGTTATCTATCCAAGCCTCTGGAACACCCTCAGTATTTTTGAAATAATATTCAGGAATAATATTATGTTCGAGTATGTCGAGAAGATTATCGGTAATATTATCGCTATCCAAAACCCAGCCGATTTTATATAGATCAACCTCTGCCACCCACCCGTCTTTTGTACTACATGGAAGAACGCCATTAAGACTCGCTTTCATACCGCTTGTTCCGCAAGCTTCAAATCCGACCACAGGTGTATTAAGCCATACATCAGTACCACTTGTCATTATTTTTGCAAGATTAATATTATAGTCTGGAAGATAAGTTATGTATTCTCCCAACTCCGAATCCAGAAGAAATCTTATTGCATCAAGCATACCTGCACCTTCTGTATCACTCTCATGCGATGAACCTGCGAGCACTATACGGACAGGACGCCTAGAATCAGTAACAAGCTTGAGAAGTTTTTCTTTATTTTGAAACAGAGCTAAAGGTCTTTTATAAGGTACTATTCTTCTCCCCCAACCTAATAATAGATGATTCTCATCCCACGTTTTTCCTGTTTTTTCATTTATTAATCTTAAAAGCTCTCTCTTATTCTCCTGATGTTTATTCCAGAATTCTTTAGGGTCAAAGCTCCAATGATTCAGGGTTTCAGAGTTGTTATAACTCTGCACCTTTGCAGCTTTGACACTATGCAGCTCTTCTCCTATCCTGTCCCAGGTTCCCAAATGTATTCCGTTTGTTACTGAAATCATAGGGTGATCAGGCCATATTTCTTCAGCTTTTTTCGCATGAAGTTTACTGACAGCGTTAATTCTGGATGCCATTCTCATTGAGAGAAGAGTCATCGAAAAAATACTTGAATCTTTTATAAGCCCTAATGGCACTAATTCATTTACCGGTACCTGAAGTTCTGCTGAATAATCTGAAAGGAGAGTTGATACCATATCATTATTAAATGTGTCATTACCTGCCGCTAAAAGCGTGTGATTTGTAAAAACAATGTGTCTTTTTGCTATATCAAGCTCATCTGTATATTTTCCTTTATATTCATTCATCTCGTGATGTGCTACTTCAAATGCCAGAAGACCGGAATGTCCTTCATTCAAATGATAAACGCTAGGATGAATCTTTAGGGTATCGAGTAGTCTTAGACCCGCTATCCCCAGGACTATTTGTTGTTTGAAACGAGTCTCTTTGTTTCCTACATACAACCTGTCATTTATACCACGGTCCAATGGGTCATTGTCTTGTATGTCTGTATCAAGTAAAAAAATTCTGACCGTTTTTATTTGCTTCTCAAAGACTCGAACCTTTAACTGTCTTCCCTGTAAGGGTATGGAAATTATTATTGGCTGTTTATTTGCATCTACTACTAACTTAAAACCGAAATCAGTAGGAGTAGATTTAGGAGGATGCTTAAGAAGTGTTCCTTCATTTACTAAATCATAATGAAAGTATCCTTCCTCATAGAACATTCCTATAGCAACCAACGGGATCTCCTGATCTGCTGCTTCAAGTATAGTATCAGCTGCCAGAACCCCTAGGCCTCCGGCATAAAGAGGTGATTCGTTAATAAGCGCAAATTCTGCGCAAAAATAGGCAATAGGACGTTTTTTTAAAAAAAGGTATTCTTTGGATTTCCTAAATTCTTTAAACCAGTCTTGATGTTGTAGCATATAATCAGTATATCAGGTTTTCTTGTCAGTCTGAATGTCCTTTTTTATATTTTACTAAGCACTTCTGTATTCAATTCACGAATCAATGGGAGTAGTATAAGCAGGATGTGATATAGGACGAGTAGCCCGTTTACGCTCTTCTAAGACATGCTTATACCACTTATCATACTCTTTCGCAGCTTTTTCCCAACCAAAATCACATCGTAGACAATTTATTATAAGTTTTCTCCAAAGAGATTTTTGTCTATACAATGTAAGAGCCTCAACTACACTTCCATATAATGCCCATGGATCTTTACGCATAAAAGAAAAACCATTACCTGTGCCTTTAGTGGGATTAAAGTCAGAGATAATATCATTAAGACCACCGGTCCGACGAATAATGGGCACAGCGCCATAACGCATCGCTTCAAGTGCCACCAAACCACCAGGCTCATACGAACTAGGAATCAAAAAAATATCAGATCCAGCGAATATTTTTCGTGGCAAACGAAAGTCAGCTCTCAAATGTAAACCTAATTGGTTGGGATATAACTTTTGTAAATCCATTAGCTTATTTCGATATGTATCATCCCCACTCCCTAAAATAATTAACTGCATATTAGGTCGCTGTTCTAATAAATTTGGTAGAACATCTAATAAAATGTCTAACCCTTTCTGTCGCCATAGTCTTCCGGAAAATGCCAAAAGAGGAACTTCTGTATCTACGGGAAGAAAAAATAATTTTTGTAGATCAATTTTATTTATTTTCCTTGCCTTTTCAAAAGTTTTTTCTGTATATCTTGATTTAATAATAGGATCAGTCGATGGGTTAAATTCACTGGTATCCAGACCATTTAATATTCCGATAAGTCTTCCTTTTACCTTCTGTAATGTCTCATCCAAACCTTCAGCATATTCTGATGTTAAGACTTCAATAGCATGAGATGGACTTACAGTATTTATGGCATCGGCATAAAGCAGACCCCGACGCAAAGCATTTTGTTTTTGGAAATTTTTTGAAAGTATTGGAGCAAGATCAGATGTTCCATCGTCTAAATCCTCTCTCTTAGCGAAACGATAATCATAATTTCCTTGAAACGCAAAGTTGTGGACAGTTAAAACTATTGCTGTCTTTGCAAAAATCTGCCTATACCTCCTATCGTGACGCGCCATTTCGATAAGGTATGCTGTATGCCAATCATTGCAATGAATTACATCAGGCCACCAACTATCAGACTCATCTTTACCTTGCTTATACATTTGATATAACCACTCTAGACAACCTTTGGAAAGAAGTCCGAATCTTATATGATCATCCATATACCCAAAAACATTTGCGCGTAACTCATAATATTCTCTATTTTCTAAAAAATATGCATGAATATTTCTTTTTCTATTTATGTACGTCTTAATATTACAAATTAGATAATCTTTTTTATCTTGTTTTAGTTGAAAATCAGTTACGTTATTTACAACAGGGACTTTCAATCCTTTATGCAAAAGCTTCATTTTCCAAAACTTTCCTTCAGTATCCATTTTTCCATATTTAGGTGTAAATATTCGGACATCATCACCCATCCGCGACAATGCACGAGGAAGAAAATACATAACTTGTGATAATCCGCCGACAGAAACAAAAGGAGCTACTTCAGCGCATATAAACAATATATTCACGCTCGTATTGTAACACAATATTTATTTGTAGTTGAGGTTAGAAGTATATTTATGCAAAAACAAAACTATTTAACAATTTATGTAATTTTCGCAACTAAGAGTATTAACCAAGACTTTTGCGAAGGACTGCTGCATCCTGAATCAGTTTTGCAAGTGATACGCCAGTATCTATTTTTTTTACAATTTCTGAGGTGATCCTTGCATGCTGTTTTTCCTCTTTCGTATGAGGAGATAATTCCTCCCCTATATATAATTCAATCTCTTTAACATCATTTTCAATTTCAGCCCATATCTTATTCTGCTTTGCTAAAAAACGAAGATTTTCTTTATTTAAAAACCTGCCTGCCCTCTGAAGATCTGTTTTAAAATTTATGTAATATTTTTCAAGTGTCGGTAGTAATCCTATATTCTTTGCCTTTTTGATACCTCTGCCTGTTCCTATAAACTCGGGGGGGATACCAAGAGAATATAATGCAGCGGTAAATCCAATAGCTCGCGGTAATTTCACTTTTCCTACGCCTCTTGAATATCCGAAAAGTCCGATATGCTGGACTCTTTCCCTTCTACGGGGTAGCATTACCGCAAGCGCGTTAACTTGATCTGCAATTTCTTCGATAACAGGTCTATATAATTCTTCAAAAATTACTACAAGTTCGCGTATTTCGCGTTCTTCTTTCTCGGATATTAAATCAGCTGTACCCACCGGTAACAATTTTTCAAGTTTTGAAACAGCTTTTATCACATCTTTCTTTTCATAATCATAACGAAATCCGCTCTGAATGAGGGCTGTCCGAATTCCTTTATATTCGTTTATAAAGGAATTAATATTTAGTGGAGTAAGTCCGCCTCGGAAAGGAAGTGAGGCAGAGCCGATAACAGGATACAAATCAATATCCCTTACATCAGAATATTGTTTATATTTTGACAATGCCACTTTGATCGCAAGAACTGTCGGCACGATTCCTGCATTTAGAGCAGGATCCGAACGTGCTAAATAAGGACGTATATAGCTAGGACGAAACTTAAACTTCTTTTTATGCAAGTTAAGATAGGTGTCTAAAATTTTATCTGAATTCATAATTGTTTCAACATCTTCAAAAAGAGGTATAAGCTCTATATGTCTTAAATTCCGATCACCCATTCGATATAAATGATGTTTTAACGAAGCAATTTCTCTAAACGCCTCCTGGACAGCAATCATTTCACGAGCACTAGTAGTCATAGGAAGGATTACTTCAAAAAGCGGAGGGCTATAAAAACCATATTGGCGAGCTATCATATCAGCGCTTAATATACCCATGAAGGCACGTCCTATACGAAATTCTGTTTCTACTTTCGGATTAGGAAGACGAAAAGTTAGAAATTTATCATATCCCAAAGGATGAGTTTTAAAAAATTCATAATGCTGGCTAAGAAGACGCTCCATGACTGATTCATCAACTAGTTTTCCCTCCCAATCCCATTTATATTCAGAAACACCTAGGTCCGAAAAGGATAAAAAACATTCAAATGTCTCATGATGCGTACTGATAAACTCCTCTGTATGCCAATAAGGTTTTCCCGCGTGATCGGGATGCTGAGAAATCATTGTCGCTGAGATTTTTCTAGTCATATATATATGCTATTGAGTTTTAACAAACTCTCTTATGCCCTTAATTCCCTTTTCTAAACTCTCCATTGAGGAAGCATAGCTAAGTCTGAAATATCCGGGATAAAAAAACGCTTCCCCGGGAACGAGTGCAATCTTCTGTTTTTCTAGTAAAGCATCACACCATAGCGATGAAGTTTTATATTTTTTACTTAATAGCTCTTCTATAGAAACGAACGCATAGAATGCTCCTTCTGGTTCCACAACTGAAATTCCAGATATTGATTTTAATTCTGAAACTACATATGATCGCCGCTTTTCAAATTCGTGATACATTTTCTTTAATGGCAGCTGTGTCCCTCCTAGAGCTTTTACTCCTGCTAATTGAGAAAACGTAGCAGCGCTTGAAGAAATTTGCGTTTGTAGATTAATCATCGCTTTTACGATTTCTTTCGGCCCACCTGCATATCCTACTCTCCAGCCTGTCATAGCATAAGCCTTGGATAAACCATTTACGGTGATTGTTCTTTCTTTAACCTTTTTATTAATTGATGCGATTGAGGCATGTGATCCTTTATAGATAAGTTTTTCGTATATCTCGTCTGAGATAATATAAAAATTATGTTTCACGGATAGACTGGCAATTTTTAAAAGTTCGGATTTTTCTATCATCGCGCCTGTCGGGTTAGAAGGACTATTTAAAAGAAGAATTTTCGTTTTCTTGGTAAGTTTTCCTGCTACATCTTTTGCTGTCAATTTGAATGGAGGTGCAAGTTTGATAAAAATAGGTTTTCCGCCGCAAATATTTACTTGCTCAGAGAAAGTATTCCAGGCGGGGACGGGTATAAGAACTTCATCACCGCGATCTAAGAGGGTTAGATAAGCTAGATATATCAGAGGCTTACTTCCTAAGCCGACAATAATCTCTGAAAGATCATAATCAATATTATTATCGTCGTAGAATTTATTTTTGATGGATTTTCTGAATTCCAATAAACCTGCAGCCTGGGAATAATGAGTGTAACCTGCCTTTATAGCTTTAGTGCAGGCATCTTGAACATGCATCGGTGTATCAAAGTCAGGCTCCCCTACCCCCAGATTTATAATATTTATCCCTTCAGCCTGCATCGTTTTAACACGGGAATCCAGAGTTACCGTAGGCGAGGGATTAAGATTTGAGGAAAGCCTTGAAAGCATATTATCTGGTGTGTAACTGTAGCATATAAGCAATATCTCCGCAATAGTTTAAGTTTCTTACGGAAAGTCCTTATAATATCTTTATGGATGATAATAAAAATCTCCCGCTTGAATTTATTAATAGACTTAAGCAGCTAATACCCGAAAGCAAACTTGAAAAAGTTATTAAAACATATAATACAGAAAAACCGTTAAGTATTAGAATCAATACTTTAAAAACTGATAAAAAATCAGTGTCGGATTTTTTTATATCAGAAAATATTGAATTCAAGGATATATCTTGGTACTCTGATGCGTTAATAGTAGATAGAAACGCAAAAACAAAAATAACTGACTCTTTTATTTATAAAGAAGGTCTTATTTATTTCCAAAACCTTTCCAGTATGTTACCCGCGGTTATCATGGACCCTAAGCCAAATGAAAAAATTCTGGACATCGCAGCAGCACCCGGCAGCAAAACTTCACAAATAGCACAAATGCTACAAAACACAGGAGAAATAATTGCTAACGATATCAGCAGAAAAAGACTTTTTAGACTTATTTCAATTATTGATAATATGGGAATTATGAATGTAAAGACTATGCAGATACCTGGAGAGCATATCTGGAAAAAGTATCCTAATTATTTCGATAAGGTACTTATCGATGTTCCGTGTAGTATGGAAGGCCGTTTCTATCTTCCTGATCCTAAATCGTATAAAGACTGGTCTCTTAAAAAAATTAAGGTCCTTTCATATCTTCAGAAACGCTTAATAAGTTCTGCATTTTATACAATTAAACCCGGAGGAATCATGGTCTATTCTACATGTACATTAGGACCTGAGGAAAATGAAGAGATAATCCAATACTTATTAGAAAAAGAAAAAGGTCATGTAAGAATATTGGATACAAAAATTAGATTTGATTCGCCAATTCTAAAATGGAAAAATAAAGTGTTTGATGCCGCCATAACAAAAACCATGCGTATTTTTCCAACTAATGACATGGAAGGATTCTTTGTGGCAAAAATTAGAAGGTTATCTTAAGCTGCGGACTGCAAAAACGAAACTAAAAGAAAATAACATTATGAAAAGATTTTTTAGAAAAATTACCTCCATGCATTTATCGTATAGGAAATAATAACACTTGTCCAGTAACTAAGCGGGTTTCTTATGAAACATACTCTGAAGTCCTTCGACTGCTCTGAGAACTTCTATAGGTGTTACAAAAACTACGGTATTTGACTGATCTGAAGAAATATCATTTATAGAGTTTAAAGTACGAAGATGCAGCGCTCCTGGTTTATCTACCATAAGCTCTGCAGCCTGCGCTAGATTCTTTGCTGCAATTACTTCACCCTCAGAATTTATTATTGTAGCTCTTTTTTCTCTTTCAGCTTCTGCTTGCTTGGCCATAGTTCGCTTCATTCCTTCCGGTAAAATAATATCCTTAAGTTCAACCGAGATTACTTCAAGTCCCCATTGAGTAGTCGTCTCTTTAACAATATCTTTTATCCTGGATGCTACAGTATCCCGATTTGCCAGAAGTGAATCAAGCTCCACTTCACCTATAACATTTCTCATGGTGGTTTGTGCAAGCTGATGAATAGCTATAAAAAAATTCTCAACTTCAAGCACAGCTTTTGAAGCATCTATTACTTTATAATAAATCACAGCTGAAATTCCGGCAGAAACATTATCTTTAGTGATTGCTTCCTGATCCGGAACATCCACAGCTTTAGTTCTGATATCAACTTTCTGGTAAGACTGAATAATAGGCCAAATAATACTCCAGCCCGGCTCCATCATTCCTACATATTTACCGAATGCGAATTTAATCCCCCTCTCGTACTGATTAATTTGCTTAATTGATGATAGCAGTAATATTAGTAAAACCGGTAGGAATATAAATAAAATCATAGCTTAAGTTGTAATTATTTTAGATCAAGATATTAAGCTACGCAATATATCAAATATTCAGCGCTAAAAGCCGATAAATGAGTAGAAGCATGTTTATTTATAAATTGACTTTAAAAAAATTAAAACGCTGATTCTTTTTTTACACCAGGCTTGGCAACCTGTAAAGATAGGTAGAAACAAAAAACGCAAAATAAAGCACTAGCCAGAAAAGGGAGGTATATATTATAAGTAGCCAATAACCCTGCAAGAAGAGGGCCAAAAATACTGCCTATACTCATATAGGAAGAGTTCAGTCCTTGTATGGTTCCCTGAGATTTATCATCTGTTTCAGCGGATAAGATCGTCTGGGTTAAAGGATTTATCGTGGCATTTGAAAAACCAAGTATTATCGAAAATAGAACAAATACTAAAGCATTCCGTGTAATGAAATAACCAAAAAAGCTAAACGCTACTACTAAAAACATTACATTAAAACTTCTCTTTAGACCTAACATTTTCGTGATACGCTGCAGGAGAAACAGCTGAGTAATAAGCCCAATCAGGCCAAAGATAGTGAATACTATCGCAATACTTTGCTCTGATAACATCAATATTTTTCGCGCGAATGGCTGAAAACGGGAAATTAGAATGCCAAACGCCAATGAATAAAATAAAGTTATTAGAAAAGTTCTCCCGGTATTCTCATCATACAAAGCATGAACGAGTTTCTTAAAATCAAATAGCTTACCTTTTTTTACTATCCCTAAATTTTTATTTGTTTCCGGGAGAAATAAAAATGTCACTACTACTGCAACTACGGAAATGATACCGGCAATTATAAATGGAAGTGTTTGGGATATGCCTACAGTCAATGCGGAAATAGCAGGACCGAAAATAAACCCAAAACCAAAAGATGCACCAAAAATCGCATAACCTTTTGCCCTGTTTTTTAAATCTGTAGTATCAGCTATCACCGCAGATGCGACAGGTAAATTTCCGGCTGTGATTCCATCAAGAGCGCGGGCTATAAATAACATCGGTACGGATTTCGCAAAAGCCATCATAAAAAAAGATATAGCTGTACCGAAAAGGGAAATTACAAGAAGCGGTCTCCTTCCGTATTTATCAGACAAACGACCAATTACAGGTGTTGCGATAAACTGACAAAGAGAAAATATCGCAAAAAGCAAACCAAACTGAAAATCACTCATTCCGAATTTACTGGTATAAGCTTCAAGTATAGGGATAATGATACCGTAACCTAATGAATTAACCAACGCGATAATAGCAATTATTATAAAATTACGATTTTTAAGCATGAAAGGAAATAAGAATTAATGGAGATAAACTCCGAGTTTTTTCGCGACCTGATATTCGCGAAGTTCAGGGGTAATTTCTTTTAACTTTTTGACTGCTTCTGAAATAGGCACAGATTTCATGATTCCTGCCTTTAGACATACAATGGTATTGAATTCTCCTCTTATATAAGCATCCATAGCCTCTACTCCGTATGATTTAGCCAGATTGCGATCTTGCGCATTCGGAGATCCTCCCCGCTGGACGTGACCTAACACTACATTTCTCATTTCAAATTCAGCGGGGGCTAATTTTTCGACTAAATTCATAAGCTGAAGAGAAACCCCACCCAGCTTCACCTCCGAACTGACTGTCCCAGCGTGGACCAAATCTTTCCCCAGTCTCAATCCTTCTGATACTACTACGACAGCTGAATAGTTACCGGAAGAATGTCTGTCTCTCAAAAAGCTGATAAAGCTCTCTGCCGAAAAAGAAAATTCCGGAAGAAGTATCGCATCGGCACCCCCTGCCAAGCCTGCAAAAAGTGATATCCATCCTGTATATCTACCCATACATTCCACAAATATAACCCTGTCATGACTAAAAGCCGTAGTTCTGACCTTATCTATCGCATCAACAGCCACTTCTACTGCGGTACTGAAGCCAAAGGTTTGGTCAGTACTACCAAGATCATTATCTATGGTTTTAGGAACACCTATTATATTTACTCCATATTCCGCAAGCTGCAGTCCTGCAGTCATGGTTCCATCCCCCCCTATTAGAATAAGTCCTTCTATATCTAATTCATCAAGGTGTTCTTTAGCTTCTTTGAGAATAGCCTCAGGGATTACTCCTTTTTCACCTTCACCCACTTTGCCTCCAAACCTACCCCTGTTGGTAGTTCTAAGTATAGTACCTCCCAAAAAGCTGATATTTTTTACCGCATCATAGTCTAACCTCCGGTACATAAGAGGAGTCAAAAGCCCTTCCCAGCCCCTTTCAAAGCCGATAAATTCATATCCCATGGCTATTCCGCTTTTCACGGCCGCTGAAATTACGGCGTTTATACCAGCGCAGTCTCCACCAGCGTTAACTATCCCTATTTTCTTCGTGCTTTTAACCATACTAGAAAGATTTAACCTGCATTTGCAGCATACTACAAATAATGATATTACCACTTATTTAGAATAAAATAAAGTCCAAGCACCAGCATACTCTACTGATTTAGCCTCAGACTCTTTCAAGTGTTATTATAAGTCCTATAGTTGACAATTTGCCCTTAAGAGCCTATAATGCTCGCATGAAAGCAGTAATTTTAGCTGGAGGTTACGGTACTAGAATCAGTGAAGAAAGCGGAATACGACCCAAGCCCATGGTAGAACTGGGTGGTAGACCTATATTATGGCATATAATGAAGATCTACCATAAATACGAGATAAATGATTTTATAATTTGCGCCGGCTATAAATCCCATGCGATCAAAGAATACTTCGCGAATTACGCCCTATATAACTCAGATGTCACATTTGATCTTCAAAATCAGAGCCAAACAAGCCATAAAAATGGTTCTGAACCCTGGAAAGTAACTGTGGTAGAAACCGGGGAAAAAACCATGACCGGAGGACGGTTAAAACGCGTAAAAGATTTTATCGGCAACGAAACATTCTTATGTACCTATGGAGACGGCGTAAGCGATGTGAATATAACAAATACTATAAACTTCCATAAAAAGCATGGTGGTATTGGAACAGTCATAGCAGTACAGCCACCGGGGCGCTTCGGAATTTTCAGTCTAAGCGAGGGAAATGCACAAATATCAAGCTTCCGCGAGAAACCCAACGGAGATGGAGCATGGATAAACGGTGGATTTATGGTCTTAGAACCTCAAGTGTTTGATTATATAGAAGACGATGATACAGTATTTGAACAGGAACCGATGGAAAATCTGGCAAAAGACGGACAGCTTAATGCTTATAAGCATACCGGATTTTGGCAATGCATGGATACTTTAAGAGATAAAATGGTTCTTGAGTCAATCTGGCAGAAAGGTAACGCCCCCTGGAAAGTCTGGTAATATGGTAAAGGAAGTAACTATGGACACAGAAATGACTGATCAAGATTTTTTTGCGAGGCTTAAAAAATTAGGCTTCTCTGATGAATTTAGTCAGAGAGTTGATCTATACGTACCAAAAGAGATTAGACGCGCTCTAGCTGATGAAACTCTTACCGCAATTGCGTGCGCCTGGGAAAGCGCTAAAGCTATACGAAATACAAAAGCTACAGTAATAGCAGATAAAGAAGGTGGAGCGCATGACTACCTTACTTTAGCCGATTTGGCATCTCATAAAACCATATTTGCGCAATTAAAAACAAGTGGATTCCTAGAAAATGACGAAGTTTTATCAGAAGAATCGGAAAATAAACCCGCTGATATTTTAGGCGCTAGCAGATTGTGGATAATAGACGAACTTGACGGAACGAATAATACTCATCGGGGAATCGACTCTTTGTCTGCTAACTGCGTTGGCTACGCTGAGAAAGGAATAATGAAATCAGTAGCGGTTTGCATCCCCGATTCCGGCAGTCTTATGTTTGCGCAAAAAGGATTGGGCACATATTTAAATGGTAAAAAGGTTAAAGTGACTGACGACGAAAAACTTGAAGATACGGCAGTAGCGACAGATTACTATTTTAATCCCCAAGTTATAAGCATAAACTTAAAAGTTGCTCAGAGCTTATTAGCTGAGTGCACTGAAGGGGCATTCAAATTTCAAGCTTTAGGAAGTGCAGTTACCTCTATATTCCACGTAGCGCATGGGGGAATAGGTGTCTATTATCATACAGGGTTAAGTCCATGGGACAACGCTGCAAAATTGTTAGTAGAAGAAGCTGGAGGGCATGTTACAAACCTAGAAGGCGAAGAGCATACATTATTAGATAGAGGAATAATTATTGGAAAAAAAGGGTTTGTTATGGATGTAGCTAGACATACGAGTGGTCAATACAATAACGTACCAAAAACTTATAAACCTAAGTAAAGATATGAAAGTACTTATTACAGGAATAGATGGATATATTGGCACGGTTTTGGCTCAAGTTTTAATCCAAAAAGGGCATGATGTCACCGGTATTGATACCGGTTTTTATCGTGAAGGATGGCTTTATAATGGAATCTCCATAGCTCCAAAAGTCATAAATAAAGATATCCGAAACGTGTCAAGTCAGGAACTTGGGGGGTTTGATGCTGTCATTCATTTAGCCGATCTTTCAAACGATCCCCTCGGACAATTGGACGAAAAAACCACTTATGCCATCAACCATCTTGCTGCTATAGAATTTGCGAAGAAAGCCAAAGGAGCCGGCGTTAAAAGATACATTTATAGCTCTTCATGCAGTGTATATGGAATAGCTGTTGAAGATATGGTCACTGAAGAATCAACGACCAATCCTCAAACTACTTACGCCAAATGTAAATTATTAGTTGAAAATGAGCTCAAGGCTCTTGCAAGTGACACGTTTTCACCTGTCATACTTAGAAACGCTACAGTCTTCGGCGCATCCCCAAGACTCAGATTTGATCTGGTAGTAAATAATTTAACCGGTCATGCATATGTAAATAAGGAAATTCGTCTTGCCAGTAACGGCATGCCATGGAGACCTTTAGTACATATACAAGATGTGTGTGAAGCTTTCGCAGCCGCATTAGAAGCACCCAAAGAAACAATTCATTCTGAAATATTTAATGTCGGGAAAAACAATGGAAACTACCGCATCATAGACGTAGCAAATATCGTAAAAGAAGCATTCCCGGATTGCAAAATAACAATCGGAGAGAGCAACGGAGACACGAGGTCATACCGCGTGTCTTTTGAGAAAATCAATTCAAAGCTTCCGGGATTTACAGCAGAAAAAGACGTCTCATATGGAGTTAATGAGCTAAAAGAGATATTTGATAGAATTCAGTTAACAAAGGAACAATTTGAGTCCAGGTCTTTCACGAGGATCAAGATGATTGAGCACTTAAAAAATACAGGACAACTCACTTCTGAATACCTGTGGACCAAATAACTATGGATACAAGACTCACCTGCAGATTTTGCGCTACTCCGCTTACCCATACTTTTGTTGATTTGGGAGATTCTCCAGTGGCGAATGATTATCTTCCGGACACAAAATCTTTCGCAGAAGAAAAATTCTATCCTTTACATACCTACGTCTGCGATTCATGTTTCCTGGTACAGCTGCCAAATGTGGTCGCACGGGAAAAAATATTTAATGACAAATATGCTTATTTTTCCTCATACTCAGACAGCTGGCTGAAACATGCCGAAAACTATGTAGAAAAAATGACGAAGCGCTTTAGCTTCAACGAAAAAAGCATAGTCGTAGAGCTCGCAAGCAACGACGGTTATCTTCTGCAGTATTTTAAAAAGAAAGAAATTCCGGTTCTCGGTATCGAACCAAGCGGTAATGTAGCTGAAGAAGCAATAAAAAAAGGCATTCCTTCAGTTGTGAAATTCTTCGGAGTAGAGACAGCCAGGCAACTGGCAGCAGATAGCAAGTACGCAGATCTTATCATTGGTAATAACGTTTTCGCACATGTTCCTGACATAAATGATTTCGTAGGAGGAATGAAGATACTTTTGAAACCGCAAGGAATCATAACTATAGAGTTTCCTCATTTAGTAAACCTCATCAATCATAATGAATTTGATACCATTTATCATGAGCATTACTCATATTATTCCTTCCTGACCGCTGAAAAAATATTTGCACACCATGGAATAACGCTTTTCGATGTCGATGAAATTCCTACGCATGGAGGCTCTCTTCGAATTTATGGAAGACATACCGAAAATACTAAGTTACCAATCAGCGAAAAAGTGACAGAGCTTAGAAATCGTGAGATTCATGCAGGGTGCACTGATATCTCTATGTACGCAAAATTCGGTGAAAAAGTAGAGGAAACTAAAAGAAAGCTTTTGGAATTTATAAAACAGGCGAAAATTGATGGGAAAAGAATAGTAGGTTACGGCGCGCCTGCGAAAGGAAACACGCTTCTCAATTATTGTAAGATTGACACATCAGCAATTGACTACACTGTGGATAGAAATATCCATAAACAAAACCATTACTTACCCGGCACTCACTTACCGATATATGACCCTGAAAAAATTAAAGAAACGAAGCCGGATTACGTTCTCATTCTCCCTTGGAACCTTAAAACTGAAATTAGTGAACAAATGTCATATATCCGCAGCTGGGGAGGAAAGTTTGTGACGGCAATCCCGAAAGTCCAAATATTCTAAAAACTATGAATATTGATACTGCACTTAATAACCTTAAAAAGGAGAATAAACCTATCCGGGTTGGATTAATCGGCGCTGGCTACGCAGCCTCCGGCTTCGCTTTGCAGATATTATCAGATGATAATGGCATGAAACTCGTTGGGATAGCGAGCAGAACCGTTGCTAAAGCAAAAAGGGTATTTAATGACTCAGGGAAAGATAGCATAGAGGTTACATCCAAGAGCGAGCTGGATAATGCTATAAAAACGGGAAACTACTTCATCACCGAGAAGTATGAACTTTTATGCGAATCTCCAATGATTGATGTAATAGTAGATGCTACGGGAGACGTAGAATTCGGAGCGCATGTCGCCATAAAAGCGATTGAAAACAAAAAACATATAGTATTAATAAATGCCGAGCTTGACTGTACAATAGGTCCAATTCTTAAGTACTCCGCCGATAAAAATAACGTTATCTATACGCAAACGGATGGAGATCAACCCGGTGTGATTATGAATTTGTATAAATATGTAAAGCTCATGGGATTCACTCCTGTAATCGCCGGAAATATTAAAACAGTTCTTGACCATTACCGGACTCCTAAAACCCAAAAAAACTGGGCTGATGAAAATAATCAAAATCCGTATCTTGCGACAACTGCAGTAGATGGTACGAAGATCGCGATGGAAATGGCTACTGTCGCCAATGCGACCGGCCTAAAAGCTGGCAAAAGGGGCATGTTCGGACCGAAAATGTCTCACGTGAATGAATCACTGAAAAATTTTCCTGTGGAGAGTTTACTTAAAAACGGAGGGATTGTGGATTATATAATTGGCGCAGAACCAAGCTTTGGTATTTTTATAATTGCTTATACTGATAATCCAAAGAAGCATAAATACCTAAAAATGTATAAGATGGGTGATGGACCCTTTTACGTTTTCTACAGACCTTATCATTTGTGTACTTTAGAAACCCATATAAGTGTTGCGAAAGCGGTACTTGAAAAAGATGCTACTTTAGCTCCCTTATCAGGACCGGTCTGCGATGTGGTAACTATGGCAAAAAGAGACTTAAAGAAGGGCGAGAGACTTGACGGAATCGGAGGATTTACGTGTTTTGGTGTTTTGGAAAACTACGATATCAGTACGAAACAAAATCTCCTACCGATGGGTTTGTCGAAAGACTGTGTGCTTAAAAGAAATATCAGTAAAGACGATGTAATCTCTTATGACGATGTAACTCTTCCTGAAAATAGATTATCAGATAGACTCCGCAACGAACAAAATAAATTATTTAACTAACTTATGGAAAAACAACTATCTATAACAGTCGGGATTCCGACTAGATACGCCGGAAATTCATTACTTAAAACTGTTCAGACTATTTACGCATCCAATAATGTCTCTGATATCAAATGCATTATCGTCGCAGACAGCGTGCCCCTTTCTGATACCTTAGAGAGAGAATTAAAAAAATTAGGGGCGAAAGTTTACTGGAATTCCACACCCGGAAGTCAGTTTAAAAAACTCAAACAGTGTATCGATAAAACAAAAAGCGATATCTTTATTTTTACCCAGGATGACATTACATTTCGTCCGGATACTATTTCCGAAATCGTTAAAACATTTATCAAACATCCTCGTGCCACCATGGTAGGTACTCGTATACTTCCTCTTCCCCCGGTAACACTTTTTGAGAAGAGTATGACTTCAATGCTAAGAATTATTGATCGCGTTTCCGGAAGCTGGAATAAAGGAAAGAATTATCTTTCAGCAAGCGGAAGATGTCTCTCGTTTAGCTTAGATACACTTAAGAAGTTTAATATTCGAGAAAATATCGTAAATGGAGATATGTATCTATATCTTGAAAACAAACGCGTAGGCGGAGAATTCATGCGTTCTGATAAATCAATCGTATATATCCGCTGTCCCCAAACGGTAAAAGACCAAATAGGTCCGAGCAGTAGGTATCAGTTTTCACTCACGGAGTTAACCCAATATTTTAAATTTGATATAAAACCAGAGTATGCTATTCCGTTTTTAGCTATAACCTTAGCGACAATATATGAGGTAATCTCTCATCCAATCTCTGCTGTTTTATACTTTTTCGTTTTTATATATACCCGCGTTAAACACCAGCCCTTCCATACCATCAGTCCTATCTGGAAAATCGACGAATCAACCAAAAAATAGTCTTCTTTTGAATCTATCTAATTCTACCTTCTTCTACTTAATCTTTTAAGTATCTAATGTAAATAATGTTAATTGACACTCTATGTATGAGTATTCATACTAAAAACATGTCTGATGAGTTTAATTCCACTACAGTTATAAATACAAATAAATCAAATAATTTTTCCAAAGCCCTGTTGATGATAATTCTCATAGTCGGATTTATAACTACATTTGCATCAGGATATTTCTTAGCTCGCATGCTCACATCAGAAGAATATAACGATACAGGAAAAACGACCAATACACACCCTACACCTGAACCAACAATTTATAATTCTCAAGAAGAGCAGAGTACAACAAAGTTTTTACCAGGCAAGCATTATTTCGACGATACTATAATCCTCATAACAAAAGATAAACCTCAAATTAATCTAATTGCCTCAGTTACCCGGGTTGAACAAGAAGAAAATTATACACAGGCTACAAGAGTAAGCTATTACGATGGAAATTCATGGGCGAGAAAGTCAGATAGTCAAAAAACCCAAAACACAGCAATAGTTAGTAATAGTTTAGTAAAAAGCTGGAATACTATAATTGATCCATCAAGAGTACTTAAACAAACAGCCCAGGGAGAGATAACTATTAACAACACCTCCTTATCATTCTCCACCGGAGATTTACAAAATGAGATAGGCATGCGTAGCTTACCAGGCTATACAAAGTTTATGTCCAATGGAACCGGTACTATAACTATCGATGGAGTAATGCGTCAAGTAAATGTTTTATATACGCGTATTTATTCATTGAATGCTGCCGAAATACAAACATACAATCAGTCACTAGGCTTAGCTACCGACTGGGTAGCCTTTTGGGACATACAAGGAAATTTCTATCATATTGATTCGACCACTGTTGATAAACCAACTTCTATCTATAAATCGCATCAAATTGGAATAATGGAGGACGCAAACGGAGCTGTCACAAAAACTTTTAATGTCACTGTAAGCAGAGATTCAGAAAATCCACCAGTCCATTATATCGCTTCTTTAAATAGTCCTATTGGAATGGTATTAGAATTCAACAGAATAAATGCAATTAATAAAGCTCCCAACGGATCATTTACATGGTATATGGGCAATCTTGAAGGGACTGTTCAGAAAACTAATGGTGAAAAGATAAATGGCATAGGACTTATTGAATATATTCATAATTAGAAAAACGGTCTGTCTGGGTTTTGTATTTTTAAAAAAACCACCAGAGCTAAACAAATAAGCAGTAAAATAAATATAACCACGATAAGACTTTTTTTAAACGATTTACCAAATAATTTACTCCATAATGCACCAATGCCAATTGCTGATACTGAAAACCCACCAATAAGTAATGCTATAAATTGCGCAATCGGTATAAGAACAATAGGAGGAACATAAACAAACGCATTTGCTTTTGCAGTAAAGAGTGTCATTATAAAAAATGCTAATATAATGGAAATTGACCAAGTCATATATAATCTAAATTATACATGAGTATAAATCCAAAAAATAGCATAAAGCAAATATATTATGCAGGCGGGCTCGCAGAGTTAGTCTCCTCCCCCTCCTTATTAACATACTCTTATATCGCGGATTGGTTTACTGGTAGTGAAAGCCTGGGGAAGGCAATGAAATTACTTGACTTGCCATATCAGAAAATGAATCAACCAATTCTAATATTGATGGAAAATAACCTTCTGGTTAATTTAGAAATTGAAGAGAAAACACTTTACCAAAAAACTATACTTAGCTATGTAAAACAAGTTGATATAAGCGAAACGCCTAGACTCTCAATTAACTTAACTAAATGTATATATCCTATTAATTTAATTAATACCTTAAAAATTTTATTCATGCAATCCAAATGTATTTCAAATCCACAATGGGCAGAAGAGAAGGCAAATATACTATTAAAAAAAATACCTGATATGGCTTATGGATCAACAATAGAACAAGTCGACGAATTATTAAAAAACAATGTTTGGCCTTACGTTTTAGCAATAGGATTTCTGAACGAATTTTATAATCAACTCATCATAAAAGAAGCAAAAGATTACATTACTAATGTTAATACCTACATCAGCAATGCTATCGCCAAAAAAGACTGGCTTTTCCGTTCTCTTACAGACCAAGTAGAAGTAAGAAAAGGTAATTTAAGTTTTTCAGAATATATAAATCGTTATGGCTTACGGGCTGATAAGGACTACGAACTTACCTGTCCGCGCTGGTATGAGATACAGGATGTAATAAAAAAAAGGATTGAAACCGGAATAGATACTACAAATAATACTGTGATAAATTTAGTTGTTAACTCTAGATTAAGTAATTACATTGAAACATCAATAACACTCCAGCTTCTACGCTCTGAAGCTAAAAGAAAAGCGCTTATTCATGTTGATAGTCTTAGAAAATATATAATACAAAAAACAAAACGGAAGATTAATTTAAGTCATATCACAAAAGAAGACTTACTAGCTGGAAAGCTCACAGAAGAAAAACTAATCATAAATGCAACAAAAAAAGCAATAATATTACCATCTGTTACAACGAGTAAAGGAGTTAGCGTTTCTCCAGGATATGTAACAGGCAAAACTAAGCACATAACGAACAATAATATAACTATATCTGGGCAAACAATAGGTATTTTTCCTAATGCAAGCCCGGAGTTTGCTATACAATATTCAAAATGCAAAGGAATGATTTTCCTAAAAGGAGGACAAACTTCTCATGGAGCGATCGTAGCAAGAGAATTTGGAATACCGTCAATCATTGATAGCAAAGCCCAAGACATAAAAGATAACTCGAAACTTGAACTTAATGCAGAGACAGGAGAATGGCGCATCTTATGAAGTATATAAAAACATTTGAGCAAATTATAAAGAATGAGACTAAAAGGGTGGGCGGAAAAGCATATTCACTTAGCATCATGACGAAGAAAGGACTTCCTGTGCCTTCAGGCTTTGTCATAATGACTAACGCGTACAGGGCACTCTCCGATAAACCTATCCCAAACATTCTGAAAAATGAAATATTAGAGAAGTTTAGCCATCTAAAAGCAGATAGAGTCGCAGTGCGCTCCTCTGCGGTATCAGAAGATTCAATGACCACATCATGGGCGGGACAATTAGAAACCTACCTGAATGTTACAAAAGAAGATCTTATCAAAAGCATTGAAAAATGCTGGACATCGGTGAAATCCGAAAGAGCAAAAGCATACGCGAAAAAGCACGGGTTATCAGTTAATCAAGAAGTAGCAATTGTTATACAAAAAATGATTAAAAGCGAAATATCAGGAACTATCTTTACTGTTAATCCGGTTACGAAAAACAACAATGAAATTATGATTGAAGCTATATACGGTCTAGGAGAATTTCTGGCTGACGGAACGGTGACGCCTTATAATTATATCCTTGACAAGGAGACATTCGCACTAAAGAGCCACACACAAGGCGAACAAGATGTAATGCTGTTTGGCGATGATAATACCGGTAAAATAGCGGTACCAAAACACCTAAAAGAAGAAGATATATTGAGTGATAAGGATTTGAAATACTTAGCTGAACTCGCTTTAAAAGTTGAAAATATCTATAAGACTCCTCAAGATATAGAATGGGCCAGGGAAAAGAATAATTTTTTTATAGTGCAATCACGCCCAATCACTACGCTATAGCAAAATTAATCAACCTTGTACATTGGAATAATGACATTTTTTATATTTTTTTCCACTTCCGCACCAGCAGGGGTCGTTTCGCCCAAGCTTCTTCGGCTTACCTGCGGCTATGTTTGTTGAAACTTGCGGCTCAGCTCTTCGCTCTTTGCCCTCTGCTCTTTGCCCTCTGCTCTTTGCCCTCTGCTCCAGGCTCTCATCTTTCTGATCTTCATTTCCATGTATGTGAGTATGCTGATGTGGGGCTATCTGCGGCTGGATCTTATAGATTCTACTAACTATCTCATCATCTACTGCGAAAACCAATTGCTCAAACATCTTAAAAGCTTCATTTTTATATTCCACTAATGGATCTTTCTGCGCATATCCGCGAAGTCCGATTCCTCCACGCAAGTCATCAATAGCATCCAAATGATCCATCCATAATCGATCAATCGACTCAAGCATGACAAACTTTTCCATTTTACGAGTAAGTAATGATCCGAATTGCTGTTCTTTTTTCTCATAAATATCACGCGCCACTTGCTTTAAAAACTCAATTTTATCTTCAGTCTTACTTCGCTGCATGAGCTGTTTCTCCAATTGCTTTAAAGACGAAGAGTCAAAAGGAATAACAGTTTGAAATCTTTCTATTATTTTTGAATTGGCGGAATCTGAACCACCGCTATTTTCAGATTCAGCTAAAGATATATCTACGAACGTTTTAATTGCATTACCTACTTTTTCAAGCGTTTCTTCACGAAGCAAACTTTCTTCACTTTTTTTTGAATTGGATTTATTCTGTTCTTCATCTTCATCCGTCTCAAGTATTCTCCTTCGCATACCATATATAATTTCCCTTTGCTTGTTTAAAACATCATCGTATTCTACAAGATGCTTCCTTATATCGAAATTGAATCCTTCCACTTTTACTTGGGCATGCTCAATAGAGCGAGTCACCAAAGCATGCTCTAGAGGCACATCCTCAGGCATGTTAAATCTTGTCATAAGACCGGAAATTCTATCTCCTCCGAAAAGCCGCATAATGTCATCATCTAAAGAAACGTAAAATCTACTAGCACCCGGATCCCCCTGACGGCCAGAACGACCTCTAAGCTGGTTATCAATTCTTCGCGACTCATGCCGCTCTGTTCCTATTACATATAAACCCCCAAGCCCTAGTATCTCATCATGTGTTTTCTTCCAAGCCTTCCATTCAGGCGAATTCTGCTCTATAGAGCCATCTTTACTCTTCGGACTTTCACCACCAAGTACTATATCTACACCTCGTCCTGCCATATTCGTCGCGACCGTCACAGCACCCTTCTTACCTGCTTGAGCTATAATTTGTGCTTCTCTTGCATGATTTTTCGCATTTAGAACCTCATGTTTGATACCGCGTCTTCGAAGAAGTTGAGAAAGTATTTCGTTTTTATCAATTGATGTAGTACCTACTAACACAGGCTGTCCCTTTTTATGTGCTCTCTCAATTTCTGAAACCACAGCAGTTAACTTCGCCCTCGTAGTCTTATAAACCGCATCTGCCGAATCGATACGCACCATCGGGTTATTTGTCGGAATGACGACGACCTCAAGTTTATAAATCTTCTGAAACTCTTCAGCCTCAGTGACCGCAGTACCTGTCATTCCGGCAAGGTGAGTATACATACGGAAATAATTCTGAAGAGAAACTGTAGCTAAAGTTTTTGACTCACGTTGAATTGGAACACTTTCTTTCGCCTCTATAGCCTGATGAATTCCCTCAGACAATCTTCTTCCTTCCATCAAACGACCGGTAAATTCATCCACCAGAATCACTTGATTATCACGAACTATATAATCTTTCTCTTTATGAAATAAGGTCCGAGCCTTTAATGCCGCTTCCAGATGATATACTGTATCAAAATCTTTTTCATAAATATCCGCAATACCATATAATTTCTCAATTTTCCCGATACCATGATCGGTAAGATGTGCAGTTCGTAATTTCTCATCAATCTTATAATCAATATCAGATGTCAGCTTATCTACTACTTTCGCATATTCATAATATTTCTGGGACGGCTCTTCATCGGGTTGAGAAATAATATGCGGAGTACGCGCTTCATCTATCAACACAGAGTCAACCTCATCCACTACAGCGAAATAGTATCCTTGCTGCGAGAGATCTGTCTTATCACGGGCCATGTTATCCCGAAGGTAGTCAAAGCCAAATTCTGAATTAATTCCATATGTTATATCCGCTTTATATGCATCTTTTCTATCAATAGACTTAAGATGCACTAGCCTGT
>CAYMDS010000007.1:0-29810 GCA_964389405.1 uncultured Gammaproteobacteria bacterium | reverse complement strand
AAACAAGAAGTTATGAGTTAGTTTGCAATTTTAACTCATAATTCATAATTCGTAACTTATAACTTTATCGTAGGCCCATTTTCTTTCTTATTTCTTCCATGGTTTGGGACGCTATTTGTCTTGCTCTTTCATTTCCCTCATTTATAATCTGATCCACTTCTTCAGGGTGTTCTCCATAGTTTTTTCGTCTCTCTTGAATGGGTTGTAATTCTTTAAAAATTACGTCAGACACTTCAGATTTCATTTCACTATAACGAATATCTTTCCCTTTATAAGCCTGAACATATTTCTGATGCAGATCTTCTCCCCCGAATAGATAACACAACTTAAAAAGACTCGCTAATCCACCGGTTTCCGGAATCGATCCCCCTGTGGTACCACTGTCTGTCGGGACCTTCGCGATTTTTCTTTTTATAGTTTCTAGATCGTCAGTTATATTTATAAAGCTTCCTTCTACTGATTTACTCATCTTCCCTTCTCCTGTGAGAGAAGGTATATATTCACCTTTCGTTTTAAAACGAACCGGCTCTGGAAAATCTGTGCCGTATTCTTGATTCATTCGCCTTGCAATCTCCCGCGCGACTTCGAGATGCGGCTCCTGATCTATCCCCACGGGAACCATCCCAGCTTTATATAAAAGAATGTCTGAGGCCATAAGAATCGGATAGTTAAGTAAAGCCATGGTTGCATGATGTGGGTATTGCTTTACCTTCTCTTTAAAGGTAGGAAGATGCTGCATGCGGGCTATAGTAACGACACTTGAAAGATAAAATGCCAATTCTGCATGATGCGGATTATCAGCCTGAAGAAATAGAGTGCAATTTTTAGGGTCGAGTCCTGCTGCCAGATAATCGATAATTACTTCTCTCCTGTTTTTGCGTAATTCTTCTTTATCAAAAGGCGTGGTAACCGCATGGATATCTGCAACCATATAGAAAGTTTCGTATTCCGGATTATTTGACAGCTCAATCATCCCTCTCACAGCACCTAAGTAATTTCCCAAGTGTAATCTACCAGTCGCACGTATGCCCGATAAAACTCTTTTTTTCATAGTTATTTTATGCAATAAGAATTTCTGCTTACTATATACTTATGCTTTTCTATAATTATTATACATTAACCGTAGCAATGATCCAATAAAACTGGCGGAAAGATGCCCTTCCGCCAGCTGCTCACACTATTACCTGTTTCACTTCAGGAGACGGTATAACTCTTAAACGTAAATCGCGCTCACATGCCCTCCTGAAGCGATCATAAAGCTCATAGATTCCAGAATCATACAGTTTTTTACGATATGTATCATCTACTATACGGTGCAGCATCGACTCTTCTTTGTCATGGTAGATTAACCCATCCGATTCGGTTAACAATCGATGGATAATAGTTGATCCCTGATCTTCATACGGTGCTGTCCCTTCCGGATGAAAAATAATCCCCGACTTAGGCGAGCCTAACGGCGCCAACTCTTTCCAGCCTGAAACCGAAGATGGATTATATGACACACCTGTCCTGGCAAGCATCGATTTAACTACCTGCTCCGGCCTATTATCACGTAATGATTCCTGGACATATGTCGTAGTAGGAATTTTTGCACATAAAGCATCATCTCTAATCCGCGACACAGTATTATATGACCTGATGACATTACGCAAAAGAACATCCCCCTCAACTGCTCCACCAAAGAATTCTTTAACAGCCTCATTCACTTTCACCCAAGATGCGAAAGTCACCAATGGCTGACGCAACATTGGAATCACATGGAGTTTATCCTTCGGCAATCCGGCATTCAATAAAATTGAAACCGGATCCAGCGTTGATTCCGCATCAGTATAAGGACCAACAGTTTCCTTAATGAAAATCGTTTGCTTATCTGCCGGTACGACGAACCGTCCTTCTTTACCATTTTCAATTTCCCGCATTATTGCTTTTAACGGTTGATAATGTGCCTGGATACCTGCCCCTGCGAAAACACGCAATTGCGCAGTAGTTCCGCTCCGGCATGGTGCAACTGCCAAAATTACAGACGCACTGTTTTCCGGTACTTCTACACGCTCAGCAATCCGGCTATTCATATTACTTTCCTGTTCTCTCATAATTCACCTCCTTTCAAAAATTCATCAACAAAACCAATAAAAAACCTCCTTTTCAGGAGGTCAATAGTTTCTACGCTTTTTCCGCACAGTAAAACAAACCTCCTTAAAAAGAAGGCTGCCATTTTGCTTTGTTTTCAGTTTTTACTTTTTGCTTTTTACTTATCACTTTTTGTTTGTGCTTATACATACTTAAACTTTCCTCTCTTTATTTCACGTGAGCCTCGGGTTACCGTAGCAATCCCGACTTGTAAATCCTCTGCTATTTTTTGTTGAGTTATACCTTTTTTTAATCTCTTTACTATCTCGAGCCTCGTAGGTATCTCAAGTAGTTCCTGAGGGGTCAGTATCCCCTCGAGAAGATTGAGCATCTGACCCCGATCTTTAGCTGCCTGCAATACATAAATAAACTGCTCCAAATATCTTTTCTGCATACTATCGTACTATTATACTAGTATCTAATTAGGTTGTCAACTACTTAACAATGAATCTAGTACAGATATTTGACCTCACCAGCTACAGAATGTATGCTTGATATATGCATCCTGAATTAGAATCAACTGATCCACAGACACCATTAGACACTCAAATCAGTAGATTAAGTATATTCTCACGAAAACCATTGTTATTTATCCTTATCCTTTCAGCAGTGTTTTTCATACTAGCATCAGCTGTAATCATAATCAGCTTTAATTCTAAAAAATCAGAGAGCTTAAATAGTAAATCCGAGCCAAATGAATATGACAAGATAATTCAAGAACAGGAAAAGCGCAATGAATCTCGTAAACCATCTAGTGAACCTATATTCACTCGCAAAGCCCAAGGACGCCATACTCTTCACATCGTATATACAAAGCCCGCGAGTTTAAACGAGAATACCGTATCCAAACTAATGGATGCATTAAATTACACAGGCGAGAATATTAGAGATAAATGCGTTAACGGAAACTGCTACGAGACTGTTTCTTTAAATTACATCAAAGAATACCTTAATAAAGAAAAAAATAGATATGGGATTAAAGATTTTGAGATTACGATTAAAATCCATCCCCTGCTCACCATGGAAGATCTACATAAAGTCGGTGATATTGCTATTCTGTGGGACAAAGACGCATTTGGTATAACTAAATTAAAAGACGGATTTGAAAAAACATTAAAACAGAATAATATAATTATAAAAGATGAGGATCTTGTCGCTTTTTTATACCTAGATGACTCATTTGATCAAACTACCGAATCATCTGATAGATTTTATGGGCACAAAAAATTCAGGTCTTTTGCTGACTATAAGTATGGAAAAACATACCTTAATTTATATAATTTCGAGGAATCATTCAGCGCTACGGCGGTAGAAATTCTTACTCACGAGCTGCTTCATTTATTTGGAGCAACTGATAAATACGAAGAGCATGATCCCTATAGAAAATGCAGCTTAAGAGGGCTTGGTAACCCTGACTTAATACCTTTATACCCACAGACCCAGGCAGACATAATGTGTATGTATATTGAAAAATCTAAAAATGAGTTTAGCAGGGGATCTTTAATCAGAAATGAATTAAATATAAATAAATATACAGCCAAAGAAATCGGTTGGATTAAATAAGATTAAAACTTATATTGGCTCTTCAAATTATTGTATTCTGCGTTAACGTCTTCTTTTTGTTCTTCAAGTTTTTGTCCTAACTCTTTTATATCATTTTTAATCTTATCGCTGACTCTTGCTGCATCGCTACCATTCCTTTGCATCTCCTCTGCATAAACCTTGCTTGCATTAGTAAGCGCTGCTGAATCTCTATTCTCAACTGCTGACATCAGGTCCTCAAAATATTTAAGCTCTATATCGATAGTTTTTACAGTGTAATTATTATACTCATCAAATGGATCGCCTACTTCAATTAGCTGAAATAGCCCTTTTATTTTTTTTAACTCAGCAACTCCACCCACTAAAATTTCAGCGTATTTTTTGGTATCGCTAAACATATAATTTGAAGCCCCGCTAAGTTCTATGGTAAGTTCTTCATACATTCTGGTAGGCTTAATCATCCCATTGCTAATCTTGACATTTTCTTCCTCCATTCGGCTTAGCTTATCTGCGGTACTTAGATAATCATTTAATGCAAGGAGGTATTTATCTAGCTTTTTTGATTTTGATTTATCTAAAGTCTTATCCATCTCAACGCGGGCACCCCTCAGTTCACTCATCAAATCCTCGCCTTGTGCCGCGTATCTCTCTAGCCCATCTGCACTACTTCCCGATTCTTCTTCCAAATGATCATATGCCCTTTTAACAAGCCGGGAATACTTAACAAATGAGGAATTGATATCTTCCGCGCTCGAAGCAACTTTAACTGGAGATTCAAAGACAAATAAATAATAACCTACTACACACGCTATTATCGCTAATATACCCAAGCCTAATAAGGGTAATAACTTTTTAAAAGAGTTGCCTGGTTTAGCAGCGGGAGTCTGGGGTTGAGTGGGAGTTACTGCAGGCGAAACAGGTTCAGAAGGCTGAGAAGTTGATCCTACCACAGGTGCGGCATTGTTGGGGGTATCTGATTGGGCATTTTCCATACCATATTCAGCTTATGTACTATTTTTATAATTGTCAATACCTCAACCATTCCCTCTTCATGTCCGAAAATTTCTCATCCATTATCGCTTTTCTAATTTTCTTAACTAAATTTACTATGAAATACACATTATGATATGAACCCAATCTCTGTGCCAGGAGTTCATCTGCCATAAATAAGTGTCTGATGTATGCTCTTGTGTAGATTGTGCATACCATGCATTCACATCCTGGATCTATCGAATCCGTGTCTAATTTATATTTGTTATTAGTTATCTGCATCGTAAAGTTATTTTCTTTCCTCCCCCCATTAATAGGCGAAATATATAAATTCCCATGTCTGCCTCGTCTGGTCGGCGCCACGCAATCGAAAAAGTCCATTCCTCGCTCTATAGCCTCAAAAATATCCTGTACCTCACCTATCCCCAGTAAATGTCTAGGTTTATCTTCTGACAGGTAAGGAACGGTCCAATCAAGAACTTGATATAAAATTTCTTTACTCGTATAAGATCCGCCTATGGAGATTGCGGGAAAATGCTTTTCGGTAAATTGAGCTGATTTAATTCTCAAATCCTCAAACGCTCCTCCATGCACAACACCGTATATTAATTGGTCATCTCTCGTCTGAGCAACTCTGCTTTGCAGAGCCCACCTTTCTGTCCTATCTAAAGAGATCTTAGTCATCTCATAATCCCAGAGAGGCGATTCATGATCATCGAAGGCCACGATTAGATCAGCTCCCAATTTCTCTTGTGCTTCTATAGATACTCTGGAATCAAACCATCTTTTACTCCCATCTACATGAGAATAAAACCATACGCCATCTTCCGTAACTTTCGCTTCTTTTAATTTTTTAAGCATCTTTTCTTCTCTCGTTTTAGTAACTGCGGGCAGAAGAAGCGTCGTATCTGAGGGGTGCAGGAATACAGATTTAGAAAATTTACTTATCTTTCTTCCGTATCGATCACGAATCTTTTGCTCTTTCTGTGCTACACCCAGAGAAAACACCTGAAATCCTCCAGAGTCAGTCATAGTAGGACCGTTCCATCCCATAAATTTCCCCAGTCCCCCCAGCTCTTCTACCGGATTAACTCCCGGACGAAGATATAAATGATATGTGTTTGAAAGCACTATTTGCGCACCAATTTCCTCTAAATCTTTTGAAGATAAAGTCTTCACTGTCGCCTGAGTCCCGACAGGATTAAAATTCGGAGTCTTTATCACTCCGTGCGGCGTAATTAGCTCCCCTGCCCGGGCTTTTGATTGTCTATCTTTGTATAAAACTGAAAATTTAAACTGGGTCATATTGTTCAGTCATTAGTTTTGACTTTCTACAGATATTACCATAAAATGTCAAGATGAAAGAAAACGACAATTATCATGGGTTGTTCTGGACAATATTGGACAAGTCTAACAAACGATGGGGCTATCTGGATCACCCTGACAGAGGTGGGGTACTTGGTTTTACAACAGAAGCAGAAGCTTGGGATTGGGCAGTAAATAGCCCAAAATTTGACCCGACTAAGACATACGAGGTACTGGACAGAATGCCGACTCTAGAAAGCGATGCGCCTTTTGGCGATAGCATGCTTAGTCATTCTGATCTGTACATACGAAGGTCAAGCCGATGGATCGTCGTAGAAAATACTCCGGCAAACCTGAATGAGACTTAAAATATATTTGCTTCTACGGGCATAATTTATCACCTTTTTATAATCCTCAAACTTCTTGAAGCTGACAAGATTTAAAGCCTGTACTAGCCTGTCTTCTGGTCTTTTTCTATCATATGACGTCTTATCCGTCGCCTGGAGTCCCAATTTAGAACCCCTGCGCGCTATGAGGCGCCATAATCTCCCTTGCCTAAAATGCCTACACCCTGAACTCAAACCCAGCCATAAACGTAATTATAACTGAGGTGCTACAATATGGTAATTCGCAGGGGAAAACTAAAGGGAATTTACAGCTGATTTAAACAATTCTCCTCTTTCTTTATAATTCTTAAACATCCCGAAGCTGGCGCAGGCTGGAGACAGCAACACCACATCCCCTAACTCTGCTGTTTCTGAGGCTCTTTGCACTACCTCTTCCATACTCTGACACCCTTCGATAATTTTTGATTTTTGATTTTTGATTTTTGATTTTATGTTAATCCATTCCGCTCCTATTCCTATTATCGCTTTTATATTTTGTCTCTCACTTATTACCCTTCCCAACTCTGTAAAATCACTCCCTTTATGCGATCCTCCTAAAATAAGTATTTCAGGATCGGTAAAAGCTTCGATTGCTGCTATGGCTGTCTCAGGAGTAGTCGAAAACGAATCATCATAATATCGCACTCCTCTTACTTCACGAACCAATTCCAATCGATGCTCAAGACCTTTAAATCTTCTTAAAACGTTTGCTATTGATTTTATCGAAACACCAGCGAGATCCGCTGCCATTACTGCCGCACAAACGTTTTCCAGATTATGTTTGCCAGGCAGAAGTACATCTGATATCTCCAAAACAGTCTCTTCTTTACCAGTTTTTCGGATAATTATCCTTCCCTGTCTCGTAAAACAACCATCTTCCGATGCCTCCCTCTCTCTGGATACCTGAAAAACTCTACTCTCTGTATAAATGTCTGACTCGTGACTAGGGGGATAATCCCGATTTACAATTGCATAATCTGTCTCTTTCTGAAAACGAAGAATGTTCCTTTTTGTTGACACATAATCTTCCATGCTATCGTGATAATTTGCAGTTCCTACAGAATCTATCCCTAAATGCTCAGGAACGATCATCAAAACTACAGCGATATGAGGCGATTTATTCAGGTCTTCAAGTTGAAAACTCGACAACTCCAGAACCACCCATGAAGATGGAGTTAGTTTATCGAGAAATTCTAAAGGAGGGTTGCCAATATTTCCTCCCAAGTATGCATCCGGCCCCTCAACTTTTAACATTTCATAAATTAAAGCCGATGTCGTGCCTTTACCCTTAGTTCCTGTAATACCTATGATCGGAGCAGGACATAAATCAAAAAATATCTGGGTGTGTGAGGTAATTAATTTGCCGTTCTTTTCTGCATCTAAAATTTCAGGCAAATTGCGCTTCACCCCTGGACTCCGGACTACTATGTCGTACGCGCTAAGATTCGCTAAATAATTTTCACCTGTTATGAGCCTTGCACCTTTGCAACCCTGCACCTCTGCACCTTTCTTATCGAGCACCGTCACTTCCGCCCCCTGCTTAATCAGCCACTTCGCGCTAGATATCCCTTCCACACCAGCCCCAATCACCCCAATCTTTGTATTCTTGAATCTTGAATCTTGAATCATAATTCTAAATATTCTGCTTGTATTGTATCCTTTAATAAAGTTTTTGCAACTTTTATAAACTGCTCTCTATCCCCGGTAGTATAAAACTTAATCGTTCTGTTACCTTTTCTTGCAAGGTTATTATTTTGAGATAATACGTTTTTTGTGTGTCTTGCTATAGCACCACTTGGCTCAAGCAAGGATATATCTTTTCCTAATACTTTCTTAATTTCTTTCTCTATAAATGGGAAGTGGGTGCATCCAAGACAAATTGTATCTACACAAGCGCTTTCAAACGGCTGCAAAACACGCTGCAAAATATCTCCTATCTTTCTATTATCAAACTCTCCTTGCTCTATTAGGGGAACGATTTCGTCCGATCCCACTGAGACAATTTTGCATCCTTGAGCATATTTATTAATCAGGTCTTTTTGATAATTACTCTTTGCTGTTCTGGTCGTCGCGAAGATGCCAATTTTTTTATTTCTCGTCACAGATACCGCTTTTTTAATAACCGGCACAGTGCCTATGATGGGAGTTTGTGGAAACTCAAAACGCAAACGGTCTATACAACTTACTGTAATAGTATTACAGGCGATAACGATAATTTTAGCCTTTTGTCTTAACAAAAACTCAACAAGAATTTTGGCTAGTAAATATATTTCACCTTTGGATTTGTCACCATACGGGATGTTTTTAGAATCAGCTACATATACTGTTGATTCATTTGGTAATAATTCAACAACTTGCTTCCAGACCGTCAGCCCACCGACACCTGAATCTAGAATGCCGATAGGATTATTACTCATAAATTGTACTTTGCATAAACAATATAATTGATTCTCTCGCAACTAATCGCAAGCTCCTTTTGCCTGTTGTGGTTTTAAAGTATCTTTCTCTCCGTAAGGCATCTTTTTTAGCTAAGAAAAATTCACAAAAAATAAGCTTGAGCGGTCTTCTGAAAGCGGTAGATTGCGAATTCCCATGGAAATGATCAGCGAGACGTTGTTTTAAATTAGAAGTTGAACCAATATAAAACTTTTTGTCTTTTCGGCTTATTAAAACATACACACAATACTGAAACTTTGACATTTATTTGTTTCTAGAGACATTCAAAGCTATGAAGCAGATCAAGAATCGCTTCATAGCCATGAACTGAGCTCCGCTCTAGTTCATGGTACCAGGGGTGGGTCACGATCCCACGGCCTCGGCGTTATGAATGCCGTGCTCTAACCAGCTGAGCTACCCTGGCGAAATTTCCCATAAATCTTACCATACCGGCCTCAAAAATACAAAAAATCCCCCACCGATTGGTGAGGGATTTATTTCCGGATCCGCCAAATCATTATCGATAACGTAATGCCCGATAAAGCCATAGAAGCACAACCGATCCGAGCACGGCAACGATTACGCTGTATAAGTTGAAGCCGCTGACACCCGGTTGCCCGAAGGTATTCATAATTATTCCTCCTATAAAAGCGCCAACTACTCCAACGACTATATTTATGATACCTCCTTGCTGCTCATCAGTACCCATAATCATAGAGGCGATCCAGCCTGCTAAAGCTCCAAATATTAAATATACAATTAAATTCATAATTTTCACCTCCCTTCAGTATAAAGTTTCACAGAGTCAAAGCTTCATAGTTGCAGAATATAAAAACATTGTAACTATATACCTCTGCAGCTTTGCACCTCTTACTTACCTTGCGGTGTCTGCACATTCACATCAATCTGCCCAGGTACATTGACCTGTGGCGCGCTTGCCCGAAACATACTACCGATATACGGCAGTCCATAAAATAAAAAGATAAGCGCAAAGGCAATAAGTAGAATCACCCCAAGCAAGAATCCAACGCTATTTCCGCTGTCTGTTGTTGCCGGTGTATTTACAATTGTAGCCATAATTCAATCACCTCCTTTAGAAGGTCTTTCCCGATTCTATCGGGATTAGAGATTCTTAAGTCCGCCGCTCAAGCGCTCTTTCGAGCGCATATGAATAATACTGGAAAGCTCGAAAGCAAGCTTAGGCGGACATCTTCTATTTATCTCTACAATATTAAGATCTGCGGTTAATAAACAGATGAGGATAGAGTAAGAAAGTGATAAGAGAGTCTTCTAGAGTCATAGTGTCAGAGCGGCAGAGGATCAGAGCTTTATGCTTTGCAGCTTTGACTCGCTGGCCCTTTGACTCTTACAATTTGCTTCCCCCGAATATAAAATTAGTGGCTGTACCGCTTATGCCTACCCCTACATGCGACCACTGTGAACCTAACTGATTTTCATTATGAGAGGATGATTTTCCATATGCCTCCTCAATTATAAATACGGGGTCTGGCGCATGACCATACCCTGAATTCTCTCCAAGCGAATTAAACCCAAGCTTCTTAAAACCATCCTGGTTATTAATAAAATCTTGAAATCCTGCATGATGGTCTAATCCACCTTGAGCCGAATAGGCATCAGCTCTACTTTTAGCATAATCAGCTAATTTAGCATCCCAGCTTAAGGGAGATTTACCGTTTTTTACACGGTAATCATTCAAGGCTTTCAAGAATACATTTTCTGAAACATTATTATCTTTGGTGTCTGAAGATTTTTCGTCCGTACTTATGTTATCTTGACTTTTTTGATTCTCCTGAGTTTCTTTAACTTCAATGGGTTCAGGAATTTTCGTGATAACTGACTTTTTTTGAGTAACTCCCGAAACCCTCACCTGCACGACGGAGTCTTCTTCAGGAACCTCAAGATGCACACTCTCTATGCTTAATGCTTCTCTATTCGTTTGTCTTACAAAAACAGGCTCTTTTTGATTTGCCTGACTAACACTTATGCTCCCAGACAGTAATGAAAGTATAACTATAAAAAATGCTGTAATTAATTTATATCGTAAGATTTTCCCGGTTTTAAAAGAATGATAAAACCACAAATGAAGCGCTTTAAGAAAATTATATCTATTTGATGTAGCTGATGAAGACAGCAAAATCTCCATGGGCATTATATCTATAGTAATAAGAAAATAGAGAAATAACAAGGTGGACAATCTTATAGACATTTAAAATTAAAAATATAAATGCAAAAATCCAGCAACTAACATTTACCCTGAGTCCCGAATCTTAATTTCAATGTTAATTAGCCATAAAACAAACTGTAGTATACTTACCACATGCAAAATGTTATACCAATCTATAAAGCACTTGGAGATACTCCGTATCAGACGGTTCAAAAATTTAAAAAGCGTTTTCCTGAATATACAGATACTAAAATAAGCTATGCGGGACGCCTCGATCCCATGGCTGAAGGATTACTACTTTTGCTGACAGGAGAAGAAAATAAGAATCGTAAAGACTACGAAAGCCTACCAAAAACTTATCAATTTACCATTTTATTAGGAATTGAGACAGACAGCTATGACACTTTAGGGAAAATTGTCCATTTTTCATATTCCAGCTTCCATTTAAAAACATTTAATGAAATTGGCAAATCTATGAAAAATGATAAATGGCGAATGAAAAATATTCTAAGATCTTTTGTTGGCAAACACCAACAGCCTTATCCTCCTTATTCTTCGAAAGCTGTAAGGGGTAGGCCTCTCTACTGGTGGGCAAGACATAATAGACTTAATGAGATAGAAATTCCTAAAAAAGAAATTGAAATATATAACCTTGATCTCCTCTCAACAAAACGAATAAAGATTCAAGAATTAAGAAACAAGGTTCAAGATGATATTAAGAAAGTTGCAGGCAATTTCCGACAAGAGCAAATACTAAAAAGCTGGGGTCAGTTTTTTGAGTCAACTCACATAAGCTCCTTGCCAATTTTTAACTTTAAAATATCCTGCTCAAGCGGGACGTACGTTAGGGGGCTAGCCCATGAAATAGGCAAAAAACTTGATTGCGGGGCAATTGCCCTCTCTATAAAACGCACCAGTGTTGGTAATTTCAATATTTCTTCTATAATCAAAGTATGAACGATTTAATTTTTACCAACCACGCGCTTGAAAGAATAATTGACCGGAAAATGACCAAGGATATTGTTTTGCAAACTTTCTCATCTCCTGATAGTAAGATTAAGGGCAAAAAACCTGACACTACAGAATTTGTAAAACGCTTCGGTAGTTCTGTTGTCACACTGATCGCAAAACAAAATGAAAGAAATGAGTGGATAGCGCTTTCAGCCTGGATAGATCCTCCCTATCCTGGCACGAAAGATTATAAAGAAAAAGAAAGATACCGCTCATATCAAAAAGCGGGATTTTGGAGGAAATTCTGGCTTACCCTGTTATCTCAGCTAGGCCTCTAGGCTAAATTATAATTATTTGCTAATCCGCATGACATATAGAATAATAAAGCTATACTGTCATTATGTTTAATAAGCGGATTACTCTATTTATAGTCATATTTATTTTGCTCTTCTTAAGAATAGATAAAGCGTCTGCTGCTACATACTATTTAGGACCTTCAGGTAACGATAGTAATTCTGGCGCGCAATCATCACCCTGGAGAACTATTGAAAAAGCCAACTCTAGTATCGCAAGCGGTGATACTGTGATTCTTCTGGATGGGATTTATGAGGCTTATAACAAGCTCGATAAGCCAAATACTACCTGGAGGGCGCAGAATAAACACAAGGCTATAATAGATGGCGAATTATCTCCAAGCCTTCTAAATGGCGAGTGGCAGAATATAGTACCCGCCTACAATCAAAAATGCGGAGACCGTAAGACTTGGGTTAATTTATTAAGCATTGATGCAACTAATGTAACTATCGATGGTTTATTTCTGAGAAACTCTTGTGGTAGAGGCATACTGTTTATGGGCACGTCCTCAAACTCTGTTTTAAAAAACAGCTGGGTTGACTGGACTATGATGGCAGGGGTGTACGTGGGTCCAGAAACAAATGGAATTCAGGTAATCGGAAATTATTTAACCCGAATATCTTTTGGCGATACCTACAAAATGTATACCACAGGAGACTACTCCGTAAACATCAGCATACATATGAGCGGGCAAGGAATGATAGTTAGAGATAATATAATCGCATGGGGACGAGGTGAGATCGCTATGACGGGAGCTCGTAACTTACTGGTTGAGAAAAATATATTCGTCGGAAATAAAAATAACTTTTACCCTGGTTGGGCGCAAAACGTGGTCTTCCGGAATAATCTGGTTTACGCGCCTGAGTCTAGAGATACAAGAGGAACTCACTGGGAGAAAAAAGGCACAGACAGCACGCATAACTGGCATATGTCAACGAGAAATGAGAAAGATGATCGTTGGTCTGATTATGCTACAGGACTTACAAATATAGCCTACTACAATAATTTAATTATCAATAATCACATAGGCTTTGATGGCTATCATCGCAAAGGGGGGACAATACTATACTCCACAGACACAACTAAAGTGTATTTCGGACACAACACTGTAATTGCTGGTGCGGAAATTGACAGTTTGTTTGGAGCTAAGTTTAATGCAGCTACCTTTGAAGGCCAAACCAAGGATTCTTTAATGACCGCGATAATTGAAAATAATATCTTTGACAATCGTAAAAATCCGGAGGCAGAGGTTAGTATAAATCTAAGCAATAATGACCGTGTTATTATCCGGAATAACATAATACCCGAAAATACCAACAGCAGCTTTAATGGGGAAGGAAATATCCGAACGAATGATCCCGGCCTGATTGATGCTGCAAGACATCTTAGTATTACTCCGCCCCCTATCGGTGCCGAAACAGTGAATATTACCGAGTTACAGCAGGCAGCCAGAATAATGGATTACATGCCCAAGGTTAATAGCCCAGGAAAGGATGAAGGGTCAACCCAAGCAGGAAATTCTGATGTTACAATTCCTGAAACCGCACGCACTAAAGATTATTCACAAAATAATAGAGATTCGATGCCTGATATGGGAGCACTGGAATACGGCTCAGACGGAGGTTCTGGTGATCCACCTGAAGAAGGTACAACCCTTAGTCTCACTCTGCTTCTGCATGGGCTGGGCAGAGGAGGAGATAATGTTAATCCCAATAGCGCAGGCAATATGAATCCACTGCGTACTAGCAGGAATGTTTCTGTGGAGCTCTTTAATAGTTCCGATCAGTCCGCGGGAATAAAACAAGGCTCTGTTATTTTTAATCAATCCGCCGGAAATTTTCAGGGAACTGTTTCTCTAGGAACTATCTCACAAGGCACTTACACTGCTAAGATATCATCGCCACATTTTTTAAAGAAAAATCTGCCTGGGGTTTTACAGATTACAAGTGGACAGACCCACACCGCCTCTCCCCTCCCCCTAACCACAGGCGATAGTAATGGTGATAATAGCTTATCTGTTCTTGATTACAATATTATTCTTGATTGTTATTCAGAACTTACGCCTGCCAAAAACTGCGCCAGCGGAGAGAAGAAGCTGTCAGCTGATTTAACTGATGATGGGAAGATTAATCAGTTTGACTACAATCTTTTTTTAAGGGAATTATCTTTTCAGGGAGGAGATGGTGATACGACACCACAACCCACAAATCCTAACCCCACAAATACACCACCTCCTGGTGCGACGAATACACCTACTAGTCCTCCGGGCCAAACAGGGGACGAGAAGATAGTATTTAACGACGATGTGCAGTTTACTCAGTCAGACGGTGGATTTCACGTGCTAAAATCTGCTGGCTCAGGAATACCAGGACTTCCTGTCAACTGGTTGGCTCCAAATAATTATTATAACGGAACCTGGCATTTCCGATACCAGATCCATACCCATCCTACGAATACCCCGGGTAAACTACAAGTTTGCATATGGAATATGCCCGGATTTAAGCCTGAATCATGCGGAGGAAAAGTAGGCCATACCGGCGTAGGGACATACACATATTCCTCAGTACCAGCAGAGTGGTGGAAAAAAGATGGTGTTCCTCTGGACTTTTCAAATTCTGCAAGCTTTCTTATCAGAGTAATCCTTCTTGGAGAAAATAACTGCATAGTTACTAATAAAAATGTTCCTAAACCATGCCCCGAGCTATTCCCTCAGTTTGCCCAAATGCGGTTTAAGCTAACGATCGTCATGGTGCCTTCTGGAAAAACATTTTCAGGATGGAGTAACTATTAAAAATTTTTGGCGATCTTCTACATTTGGTATAGTAAATATAGATGATTCGTTTTATTTTAAGATTATCGCTCTTTTTTGTTCTATTCACTACGCTTCCTGCATCTGCCTTTGCTTTAAGCTGGCAACACATACCAAGTGGCAGTCAGCAATTACCCACACCTCAAACAAGCAACCAACAAACCGCATCTTTGATATTAGATATTGATAAGGATTCGGATAAAGACTTTGTGATTGCCTCCCGCGGAGCCCCCAAATCAGTGGTTTGGTTTAGAAGAAGTAATAACGGATGGGAACAATTCGTTATAGACAATGAGTCGCTACGAATAGAGGCAGGAGGTGGTTTTCATGATATAGATGCAGATGGAGATTTAGATGTTGTTTTTGCTGCCGATGGCCAAAGCAATTTCATATATTGGTGGGAAAATCCCTATCCCACTTTCTCCCCCACTCAACCCTGGTCCAGACACTCTATTAAAAATTCAGGTGCGAATAAACATCATGATATAGTATTCGGCGATGTAGATGGAGATGGAAAGGCTGAACTTGTGTTTTGGAATCAGAGCGAACCGGGTCTATTTTTAGCTGAGATTCCCACTAATCCCAAAAGCGTAAGCAGTTGGCCAAAAACTAAGATCTACACCTCCACTCCTAAACATGAGGGCCTTGCTCTTTTTGATATAGATGGCGATGGAAAGCTTGACATAGCGGGTGGAGGGCTTTGGCTTAAGCACACAGGAGGAACAAGCTACCAGGCCAACACCATAGATAATTCAAGAGCGTATACGAGAACCGCAATAGGGCAACTCATTCCGGGCGGTAGACCTGAAATAGTCTTAAGCGCAGGCGATGAGGCAGGAACGATTGATATGTACAGCTGGAACGGTAACAGTTGGGCTAAAAGATTTCTTACAAACGTAGACCATGGACATAGTCTAGAGGTTGCCGACATAAATAGCGATGGAAAACTTGACATATTCAGCGCTGAGATGCGCGTTGGTGGCGCCAATCCTTCATCTAAAATCAGGCTATTTCTTAATGATGGCAATGGGAATTTTACGACAGAGATTGCCGCGACTGGTTTTGATAACCATGAATCCAAGCTTGGAGATCTGGATAAGGATGGGGATTTAGATATTTTAGGAAAACCCTATAACTACCTCACGCCAAGATTAAACATCTGGCTACAAACTGGCTCTACAGCTTCACCAACTCCAACGGGAACAGGGGGTGGCGGCCTAGATAATTGGCAAAAACATGTCATAGACTCAACTAAGCCCCATAAGTCTCTATTTGTTTCTGGAGCTGACATTGATGGTGATAATAAAAAAGATATTGTTACTGGAGGCTGGTGGTATAAAAACCCAGGAACAGCCTCAGGCAGTTGGGGCACCAGACGGACAATTGGCGTTCCGCTAAATAATTCTGTCCTACTTGAGGACTTTGATAAAGATGGTGACTTAGATATATTCGGAAGCCAGTGGAACGGGTCTTCAGCAAATCCACAATTAGCCTGGGCACAAAATAGCGGCAATGGCACATTTACAATTAAAACTAATATGGCCCAAGGCGCTGGAGATTTTTTACAAGGTGCAACTTTTAATACAGCAAGTAATAAAAAAATTGCGCTTTCATGGCATCGAAATGGAGGAGGAATCCAGGAGATCAGTATTCCCGCAGATCCTTTAGCCCAGAATTGGACCATCAGAACTGCATCGACTACTAATTTACAAGAGGATTTGTCCTCAGCCGATATAGATAATGATGGCGATTATGACTTACTGCTTGGAACCAAATGGTTAAGGTCTGATGAAGCAAATTGGACTCCTTTTACTATTTTTAATACGACTGATCTTCCGGACAGAAATGAATTAATAGATATGGATCGCGACGGAAAGCTTGATGCCGTTGTGGGTTATGAAGCCATAAGCCGTCCGGGAAAGCTGGCCTGGTATAAGCAACCAGCAAGTCCTACAAGCGCTTGGACGGAAAAAATTATCGCTACTGATATTGTTGGGCCCATGAGTATAGATGCCGCGGACCTTGATGGAGACTCAGACGTCGATATAGTTGTAGGCGAACATAATACACAACAACCGACAACAGCGAAACTTTTTGTTTTAGAAAATAAAGGAGGCGCAAATTCATGGCAAAAACACTTAATTTATACTGGCGACGAGCACCATATGGGCACACAGCTTTCTGATATTGATTCCGATGGAGATTTAGATATTCTTTCTATAGGCTGGACACATAATAAAGTACTGCTTTATGAAAATCTAGGTGGGGGCAATACTCCAACAGATCCCCCAACAGACACAACTCCTACTGATGAGCCTGGAAATACTAAAGCAGGATTAAAAGTACTTCTTCATGGAATAGGTCGAGGTGGAGATAATTCTAACCCGACATCCACAGGCAATATGAATCCGAAGCGAATCCAGCGCTCAGTCAGCCTTGAATTATTCAACACCAACAATCAATCATTGGGCAATAAGCAAGGAAGTATAAGTTTTAGCTCAGAAACAGGGACATTTCAGGGAGCGGTAAATCTGGGAACCACTCCTGCCGGAAATTACACTGCCCGGTTGACTGTTCCAAATTATTTGCGGAAATCTTATTCAGGCATTATATCTATCACCGCAAATCAAACCACTCAATTACCCCCTATCCCCCTAACCACAGGCGATAGTAATGGTGATAATAGCTTATCTGTTCTTGATTACAATATTATTCTTGATTGTTATTCAGAACTTACGCCTGCCAAAAACTGCGCCAGCGGAGAGAAGAAGCTGTCAGCTGATTTAACTGATGATGGGAAGATTAATCAGTTTGACTACAATCTTTTTTTAAGGGAATTATCTTTTCAGGGAGGAGATGGTGATACGACACCACAACCCACAAATCCTAACCCCACAAATACACCACCTCCTGGTGCGACGAATACACCTACTAGTCCTCCGGGGGGTGGAGGAGAAATAAAGTTATTTGATGAAATCGTGCAATTCACTCAAGCTGATAACGGCTTTCATAAACTGCATGAAGGAAATACGGATTGGCCACCCCATGTACCTACTAACTGGAAACAGCCGGTAAATTACTTTAATAGTGCGTGGCAATATAGAATTCAGGTAATAGCAAATCCCACAAATCAGGCAAGCAAGATTCAGCTATGCTTCTGGAAAATTCCTGGTTTTAGTCCTGAAAATTGCGCATTTAACATCTCTCAAAACGGAGTGGGCACATATACATATGCCTCTAACCCCTCAGTAAATGGCGCGAATAATAACGGCTGGGCGAGAATTAATGGCGGCGCGCTGGATTTTCTAAATCCCAGAGAATACCGTGCCTCAGTTATACTTCGTGGCCCGGGTAATTGCGTCGTAACTAATAAAGGCCAAGTGAGCAATAAGTGTCCTGAGCTTTTTAACAGCCTGAAAGATATGCGCTTTAAACTTACTGTAATCATGGTACCCTCTGGTCAAACTTTTTCAGGATGGAGCAATTACTAAACTTGACATGCTTTGGAAAATAAATCAAACTAAAAATAGACGTATAGCCTATACCTAAAAACTTATACATCCTGTTATAAGTTATAAGTTATAAGTTATAAGTTAGATCTATATGCTTCCTGCCTTTTTTAGAAAAACCATATTAGTTATTTTAAGCATTGTATTATTCTTTGGAGTTGTTATTTCCCCTTCTCACGCCGCTACATCTTTAAACACCAACCCCGATGTGCCCAATACCTTTCATAATAAAACCCAGGTTGTATTGATCGAACTCTCTTCTGCACTTATGTGCCAGCTCGTAGGAATAGATATCATCAATCCAACGCAGTCCTGCTTAGGGGTAGATACTACCACAGATAAAATTGGATACCTCTCATCCTCAAGTAGACCACGCGTAGGGGGAGCGTTAGGCACACTTACCAATATGATTTCTATGACATATAAATTGCCTGTCAAAACTACGGACTATACTTCCTATCTTGCTTCAAATTTCGGCATAGTCAAACCCGTATATGCCCAATCAACAGGATTTGATAAACTCTCTGCCCTCATGAACATATGGCAAAAAGTTCGGGATCTCGTATATCTGGGGTTTGTAGTTATCTTTGTCATCTTAGGTTTTGGGGTTATGCTTCGCGTTAAGCTTGACGCCAGAACCGTGATGACGATTCAAAATCAAATCCCTAAAATAATTCTTTATCTTATTCTAATCACCTTTTCTTACGCGATAGCCGGATTACTGATTGATGCGATGTGGGTCGTTACATATACAGGCATAAATATCATCTCTGATGAAGTGCCTCCCTGTCGTGAAGGGGGCTCCCTCGCCACAGTCGCGACAAATAACCTAATGAATACACCGTTTCGCTTTTTAAACCAAACTCTTACATGCGTATTGAACGGAGAAATAGGAATAAATGATATCGCGGGAAAAGTAGGTCAAACTGTCGGCGATATAGTTACTACTATGCTTTTTTCTGTTTTGGGAATTGATCCTGATACAAGCTGTGGCATTACGAACCCTAAAGGATGTATTCATGCCTTTCTCTCGTTTTTAGTGGGAGTCGTAGCATCGCTTGCAATTGTTATAGCTATCCTTGTTCAGTTATTCAGGCTTTGGTTAAACCTCCTTAAATCTTATTTATTCACAATTCTTTATACTATAATGGGTCCTATTTGGATACTTGCCGGACTGATGCCTGGAAATACTAATTTCGGATTTAGCGCATGGGTACGTAGAATGCTTTTTGGACTCTCGATATATCCTGCCACAATCCTGCTTCTACTGTTAGCTACTGTTCTGGTGAGTGACCCTAATATAAGTAATCCAAACATTAATAATACCTTTGTTCCCCCGCTTATAGCCAATCCAGCTATTCCAAATAACATGGGTTTTCTTATCGCTCTAGGTGTGATACTCCTTGCCCCTCAGGTGATTGAAATGATGCGGGAAGTTTTCAAAGCCCCTCCCTCCAAATATGCTCCAGCTATATTCCAGGCTCTTGGCACTGGACTGCGTCCTGCAACTGCAGTGCCCCGTACGAGCTGGAAGCACCTAACAAAACCAGCTGATCTTGCTAGCGGTAGACCTGCCGGCACCGTAAGAAGAGTTCTGCAGGGACCTCCAGTAACGACAACCAATCAATACGGACACACTGTGGTAGATTGGTCAAAGACAGGCCCTCGCTATAAAATAATGAACATGATCTTAGGCGACGGAGCTAAATAGTTCCTTTATTTCAAGATCTTATCTGGTGATATTTCTTTTAATATATCACCCATCATCTCTCTTAAGCCCTCAAAAAAGCCAAACCCCAGCTGAAAAAGGAAATCTTTCGCGTACAACTTCCAGTAAGGGGATTCTACGAAATCTAGTATTGCATCCCACTCTTTTTTAGTAAAATACGGCTCAGTCACTCTTACTCTATGCATCTTCCCTTTCTCATCCGGAACATCTATTTCTATATCAGAGCTCCAATGACGGAAAAAAGCCTCAAGGTGTCTTACCTGGTCTGTAGACCATTTTTTTCTATCTCCAAAATCTTTTAAGTGTTCATGTACCTCTTTCGCGACGATATATCCGAAAGCGGCTCTTGCATAATCGGTATTTGTGACGTTCTTCTCATCATATACCTCTCCTGTAAGCGGATTAAAGGATCTATTTGATGGATCTTTTGTAGTTCGTTTCTTATGATGGTCTCGCATATGCAGATCTTCTCCAAGTTGTATTACTTCATCCCCGAAAAAATACTCACGAAGGGTCATCTCGCGCTGCACCAAAGGACCCTTACCATTCGGGCCCCTATCCCACATCCGAATAACGGTGTCCCACTTAAGACCGGGCTGATCATAGGTGTAATGGCAGTACTTTCTAATACCACCCATTATTTTTTGAGCTTTTTCGTAATCAATCGTTACCCTCCCAAATGCATCCGTGGTGGCTATTCCGTCAAACCCCACCTCCTGCTGATCCATGAGAAAACTGAAAAGTGAGCTAGCGTTTGAAAGGTGCATTGATGCATAGTGCGTAGAAGAAACTCCTATAAAATCAAAATCCTGTAAGCCTTTTTTACCCCTTACTCCCATTCTAAGAGCATCGATTAGCTTAACTTTTTCTCCATCTTTGGCTTCCTGAATGAAATTATTACGCTCTGCTTCGTTAGCAAATGACATATTGAGATAAGGGTCATGTAACGCGCTTTTTCGCTTGCCGTCTCTGTAAGTTACTTCTTCTTTTTCTAGTTTTCCATCTCCCTGATTTAAATCTGCATCTCTATCAAATTGTATACTCATTCCATCCCACGGGGTCAGGCTTAATCTTCGGAATCCCGGCAAATTAGCCTTTAGACCACCTCCACCCCTTTCCTGAAATGCCCGAATTCGGTAGTTGAAAAAGTTAATAAGCTTTGACCATGCATCAAACCCCTGCGCCTGTGTTTCATTCCGCGCAGCCAAGCCAGTCCAATAAGCGAATGAGTAAGACCAGTTTCCGGCATATTCGCGATCGATTTCGTTTAAGCCCATGGGGATGGATACGGCATCATTGACAGCTTTTCTTATAATTTCGCTATTGTCAGTCCTCTCGTTTTTATATTTAAATATATTTAGGTGATCATTACCAAGCTTCAATACATTCTGCATAAGAGTTCTCGCAAGCCTCTCAGCCTCATACTCTCCAGATACATAACTTTCAAGATCCATATCTTCCAGCTTATTGCCTTTTTCATCCTGGTAGACAAAAGCCTGAGGATCAGTTTTTCCATCTTTCATTCTTGCCTGAATCGCTTCCCATAACAACTTCCGCCCCTTATCATCCTCTAAAAGCTGCATCGCAATTGGCCTAGTCTTATCGCTGAAATATTTACGGGTTTTTCCTGGCACACCCGCCTGTTCTCTTCTCCAGTCCTCTTCCATCTTTCCCGTTACTTCTGCCACCACATCGGCGTATCCACGCTTATCGTCCAGTATTTGAGCAATGATCGATTGATAAAATTTCATCCTGCCCCCCTCTCCGAGGGCTCGAAAGAATTCGTTATCTTCCGATAGCTTTCTAGCAGATTCTAGATTCTTACGGGCTTTCTCTACAGCTTTCTTTTTTTTATCATCCTGGCGGTCAGCACTATAATCTGCCTCGGCTTTTCGTAAGCTTCTTTCGGCGGCATCAACTTCTGTTCTACCATTCACAGCCTCTGACATATTGTAAAAGGCAAGTATGCCTCGCATTATAGCCTCTCCTACCCCGCCCTGCTCGCCCTTCTCCCTCTGCTTACCTTTTTCGGTTTTGCCGGATCGGCGAAGCTTTAGTATTTTAAGTAGCCTTGAACGGTTTTTGGTAAACATCTCGTCGGAGTAAAAATTTGGCAATTCTTTAAATAATACACTTTCAATTCCTCGAATTTGGCGCATCTTCGCATCTTTTGAATGCGATCCTCCGAAAAGCCATGCTTCCATCAGTAAATCATCATGCAGCTCCATATATTCATTGTCAGAAACATTTTCTGCTCTCACGGCACCTCCCGTCTCATCGCCCGTTATAATAAGTTGCCTTTTTTGAAAATACTGAGGGGAGTACACAAGCTCTCCGAAAGTAATCTGACGAAATGCAGTCGGGATATAAATATTACTCCAGATATTTATTTCAGTATCAGGGCTATTTCTGCGCTGCTTGTTAAGCTCTTCCCTTATCCAGGCTATAAGGTTTTCTTTTACCACTTCCCCCCGCTCATTTATCATTTCCATTTCTCCGCCTATGCCGTATTTTTCTCCCTGTCCATTTGCTATGATTTCTGCTAGCTCCTCAAGCGAATTTACAAGCAGCTTTCCTCCTCTTCGTGCAGCGCTTGCTTCATTTCTGGTCAAATCGTCTCTGAAAAACTTTTTAATATTCAACTTGTCTGAATCAACTAGCTCATGAGTTAGCCTTATGACATCTTGGATGCTTAAGCTGTCACTCGCCTCTTCACTCAATATCGCCTCTTCACTCAATTTCGCAATTTGGCTTATGCGGGAGACAGAATTGGGACTTAACCTCAAGTTTCCATATTCAATGTTTTTATGGAGATCCTTTACATAACGCTGCAACCAGATGAATTTATTCCTTAATCTATCAGGCGTTAAATTTCTCTCTGTAATATCCTTTCCAAGCCGCATAATTTGTGCGCGGTGGGTAGTCGTGCTTCGCCCCACCATTGATTCTGCCATGACCAAAAGCTCCGGATCAGGATTGTCTGGATCTCCACCATATTGTGCGATAATTTCTCGAATAGCCTGCTCTTCCTGCTCTTGGGCCTTTATTATTTTTTCGTCATACTGCCTATCAGCTGCCTCAATCTTATATGGGGCAATTTCAGCCCGCCTGGCGCTTGCCTCCTCAGGGCTCAATTTCCCTGCGCGAGCTAGAGAATCAATGTCCCGCTCCGCTTCTACTAAGTCTTCAAGCGAAGAACTACTAAGCCTTGCCCTAATATTGCCTAGTCTTCTTTCGCTCGCGCTTATCTGCTCATCGCCTTGGGCATTCATTCTATCGCCAACTGCGTTTAATAAAATACTGGCATTGCCCTCCGAAATCGCACCCGCAGCCTGTTGGCTTTCTATTCCTTCTCTGATTGCTTGAATCTCCTCGGGCGACGCATTTGCTAGCTTTGTTCGCAATGCTTCTACCTGCGCCCTCATTACCCCTTCTCCACCTTCTCTTTCACTCGAATCCAATGAAGCTCTTGCTGCGGGATCGCCCACCGGAGGGGATCCAGCTAGGCCAGCCTCGATAATTCTTCTTGAAGCCTCCCTAAGTTTTAGTTTTCTATCTTTTCCTTCTCCTAGCACATCCTCTCCGATTACTCGCGGCAACCACTTAACAAGTTTTTCTCTCTTACTCGCAATCTCTTCAGGCGTAAGTCCATACACCGTTCCGCCTTTATGTATTTTATCTACAAATTCAATTGCTCGAGGGTCATCGGCTTCGAGGTTTAAATCTATTACTCCAAATTCGCTTATTAGAAAGTTTTTTAACTTAGCTATCCGCTCACTAGGAGAGGCCTTCGAGTTAACTATAACTTCTACAGGATTAACTGATTCTCTTCTTCCGCCTTCTCCTTTATATCCTCGTCTTAACACTCCAGGCGCCATACCAAGGCTTATCGCTGTAGTTCTTGCACTAGCCTCATCCCACGTATACTGAAGAGGCGTAATGTCGCCATCTGCGACACGCTTTTTGTCATAAGCATCCCACATCACACCAGCAAAAGCCTTCTCTCTTTCTTCAGATCTTTCTTCAGATTCATCTCCAGCAAACACCTTAACCATCTCCTTTATTAATAAATCACCCATTTCTTTAAAAGGAGACTTAAAATACCTATCCCACTTATACTTACTATTAAACACATCAGGGGAAATGCCCTGCGCTATAAGAACGGATACAAAATCGCGTTGATCTTCATATTCATCTCCAAGTATATCTTTCCATTCAAGCAGAAGCTCATTGAAAGCTTCGTTTTGTATGGTGGTTAGCCCTTCATACAAAACAGTGTTTTTTTCAAAATGATCTGGGCTGATGTCTAAAGCAATAAACTTCTGAAGAGTTCCTTGCTCTTCAAGCATTTCTCTTCTTTCTTCAGGCTGGGTACCTAACCACATACCCCAAGCTTTTCTTAGCCGCTCCTCCTTGTCGCTTGAAGCACGCATCTCTACGATAGCTCTATCTACCTCCCCATCTAATCTCTGTCCAAATTTTTGTGTAATAGCCGCAATTACCTCAGGCCCAAGCGTGCCAAGATCGAATCTTCTTGGCAAAAGAGCCTCAATTAAGTCTAATCCCACGAAGGCACGCCGATCATCTGCCTTCTCCGCTTGCGGATGCGGCTCGATTCCTTGCCCTTCGGCGGTTGGCACACCAGCCACAACTGGAGTCCCTTTATCTACATTCTCCCATGCACTCATAAATATAAACCTGTCTCCAGCATAACTTGGAAGGCTCTTTTCTGTCAAACCCATATTAGTCCTAGCAGATCTTTCAGTTTGTCCTTTTATTAAATCTCTTTCTTTCATAATGGATGCAGTTTAGTGCGAATTAAAAATATTAACTTGATAATAAAACAACTCTTAAATTATAAAATCCTGACAAGCCTGATTGACAAAACTTTGAAACCATAGCTAAAATAGGCCCATACTCTTTCGGGGTATTTGCGTACCTCCTTCACCCAGATAGGGCTATGAAGGCGGGATTCAAAATCGGCAGTTATACTCTGCGAGCTCGCCTTTAGGCGGCAGGAGTCTTTGACCCATCTGCAACGCTACTCTAGCGTTAGCGGGTAGGGAACTAAGACAGCGACCGTATAGTCGGGATGAAAGAAAGAGATATGAAAAAACTACTCGGATTCGGTCCGCTATTTATTATTATCGCAGCTTTATTATGGAGCTTTGACGGGCTGCTGCGAATCAATCTCTACTCACTGTCTCCATCGGTTATAGTTTTTTACGAGCATCTACTTGGCGCATTTTTCTTGCTTTTATTCCTTCCCAGATGGCTTCCTGATCTTTCTGGGATGAAAAGAAAGGAATGGTTTGCCATAGGAGTAGTTTCTCTTTTCTCAGGAGCCTTGGGCACTATATTTTACACAGCAGCCTTAGGAAAAGTGCAATTTACGCGGTACTCAGTCGTTGTGCTTCTTCAGCAACAGCTTCAACCGATTTGGGCAATAGGCGCAGCCTCCATCATACTGAAAGAGAAAATAACAAAGAAATTTTTATTATGGACAGGGATTGCTTTAATCGCCGCTTACTTTATAAGCTTTAGGGATCTTCAGGTAAATCTTAATACCGGCACTGAGACTATAACAGCTGCATTATTTGCCTTAACTGCAGGACTTATGTGGGGAACATCAACTGCTATTAGTAAATATGTCCTTAAAAAAGTTTCTTTTCTCACAGGCACTACCCTTCGTTTTTTTCTTGCACCGCTTTTCGCGTTCTTAATTATTCTTGCGCAGAATCAGGTCGCATCACTTACTCAAATTTCTTTCTATCAATGGCAAACGCTTTTTCTAATCACCCTCTCAACCGGATTAGTTGCCTTAGGCTTTTATTATTACGGCCTTAAAAAAACTCCCGCTCGGATCACGACTTTACTTGAGCTTGTTTGGCCAGCATCAGCAATACTTATAGACTATTTTTTGTTCAAAAAAGCCTTAAGCGCAACGCAGATTTTGGGAGTGATACTACTATTATTAGCTATTTACCAAATTACAAGACGCCAAAAATATTCAGGCTTATAACCTAGGAACTCATAACTAATGACTTTTAAGGCGTGAACTTGATCCCTCTTCCCTTTACCGTCTGAATATGCTTAGGGCTATATGGGTCATCTTCAATCTTTTTTCTAAGACGAAAAATCAGCTGATCTAAGGCTTGATCAGTCACGCCCGCTGTTGAGGCGGCATCCGACCAGACAGAGCTTATTATCATTTCTCTATCTACCACAACGCCCTTTTGATCCAAAAGATACCGCAGTAGCCGATACTCAAGCGAGGTCAAACGATCTGAGATGACATCCTCTCCTTTTCTTATCTCATTCGACTGGGAATTAAAAATGATTGGAGAAAGATCATCTTTTCTGTCTCTCTCTTTTAGAGAATTATTCATATACATTTCAAAAAGCGGGATGGTTATACTTGAATCCTTAAGAAGACCTACTTTTTGAAGATATGGATAATCCATATCGCTAATCTGATAATTGCCAGCCAATAAAAAATCCTGCTCGGATGGCGTCAACGCCTCCCAAATATCATAAAGAACTGTTTGGACTTGAGGCTGATTAAGTAAAAATGCTGCTAAACCATTAGCTTTAGGAAGGTCTTCGTTTTTTAACAGCACCTGAACGCAGTTTTTAAGTAATCTTCCGAAGCCACCTGTTGCTTCTAAAACCTGCTCTTTAACTTCTGTGCTCAGCGTTTCTCCCGAGAGCTCCTCCAGTTGGTTTATCCGGAAATTTAAAATCGAATCATCTTTTAATGATAAATACACATGATTTTCTTTTATATACTCTGCAAAATCCGTAACTAAAGAAGGCTCAACGCTTTCCTCAAGCGGCCGACTGAGTGTAAGAATTACCGAAAACTTATGCCCCCCACGCGCTTTAAGCATCCTAAGATTCGCAAAAAAATCATCCGTAAGAAAAGGAATATACTCCTCAAATCGATCTAGCAGAAGTATGAGGCTGAAATCTCTATCAAGAATAAGAAAATCAAGCGCCTGCTTGAGTCCCTGAAACATCAAGAGCTCATCGCCAAGCATCGCTGAGTCTTTATAGACTCTAAGCAAATTTTCATACTCATCTCCGAGACCTCTTTCACGAAAAGAATCAATTAACGAAAGGAGTATGAGTTTGGTAATTTCTATTAAGGGCTTTTTGCGAACCTCCAGAAGATTTATTAATACAAAATGATATCTCTTTTGCTCTTTTTCTCCCAGGTGTTTTATGCGAACATTTCTGTTATATGAAAGTAGTTTAAGGAATGTCGACTGACCCACCCCTGGAAGGCCTATTATTTGACACGACTGCCCCCGCTTAACATATCCCAATGCTATCTCCGCCTCTCTGAATCGGGATTCAGGAGGATACAGCGCCTCAAAATGTGTAATTTCCGAAATCCTCATGCTTATATATGAACTTGAAAATATCGCGTTACTTCCTTAATATCTTTTTTCATCTGATCCACCAACTCATCACTTGATTGAAACTTCCTGTTATCTCTTATTTTATGATAAAGATCAATCCTTAGGGTCTCATTATACAGCTCTTCAGAAAAATCTAGCAAATACGCTTCAGCCTTATAGTCATTTTCATTAAAGGTTTTTGGTTTACCTATAAAAACAGCAGCTAGATATTCTTTTTTTCTGGCACTTGCTTTTGCTGCATAGATTCCTTCCGGAATATTGCTTTCCAGTATAATATTAGCTGTTGGAAAACCAAGCAGTCGTCCTCGTTTTTTTCCTTCAACCACTACTCCTTCAAATTTAAATATAACTTTCATAAGGCTTAATATATCACATATCTTTTATCTCTCTGCAGCACCCCTTGATATACTTGCATATAAGAAACAAATTATCATACGATGGATATATGAAGAAAGCTTCTACCCTTCTTTTTTATTTTTTAATTATAGCTTTTATTTTTTCACTCTCTCCTTTATCTGTAGGTAAAACGTTTGCTGCAGACCCTACCGTGACCGTTTCCCCATCCACTATTGCTCCTTTTCAATCATTTACGGTTACAGTAAATAATTGTAACCCAAATGAGATTATATCGGTGGGATATAAACGCCCCGAGGATTATACGAATGAGTTTCTGGGTATCGCGCTGCCTACAGATAACCAAGGCAGCTACACAGGCTCTGCCGACAACATTGAAGACGCAGGCCGCTACACCGTAACAGTAAACTGCAAAGGACAGAACTGGTTTTTCCCTGATGCCATCATCACACAAGAGTTAATGGGGAGTATCACAATTCGCCACCAAGTCCTAAGCCAAACAGAAACTAAGCTGATAATTGAAGGCTGCCCTCCAAATAGCGAAGTATTACTTGACTGGAGAAGAGGCTTAAACTTTGACCAATTAGAGTATACTTCAGATGCATCTGGAGTGACTGAAATCGTCTTTAGAGAATCCGGGGTCTACACAGTTGATGCTGCTTGCGGTGGAGAAAATAGCTCAAGCTATAGATTCGCTGTGGGAGATGACGCACAGGATTTTCCGACTCAGCCCCCACCCCCACCCCCACCCTGCAATATAGTCGATGGGAAGTGCGCAAGTGTCGAAACCGCAATAGGCACCATCCGAACAGACGGACCCGGCATAATTTATAGTGCATTCGTGGTCATGCTAAGCATGTCCGGAGGCATTCTGGTTCTTGTCATTATGTATGCAGGATATCTTCTTGTGACCTCAGCAGGTAAGCCTGAACAGATACAAAAGGCGCGGGAGATTCTTATCGCAGGCATCGTAGGCTTCTTATTTATTATTTTTTCGTATGTTATATTTGGCACTATAACCGACAACATCCTTAACTTGCCGGGATTCCGCGCAGGAGAATGTTTACCAAATGATGCAAGTTGCGTGCCATAAAATAAGCGTTTGCCAAAAGATTTATTATGGATATAATTAGTATATGAAGACTCTTGCTTTAACTATTAATGGCACCGAAATGCCAGCGCCACCCACAATCCCTACAGGGGGACTTGATAAGCTTGAGACGGTGCTAGGAAATGGTTTTGTTCTGGCTCTAGTCTTTGCTTCAATATTCGCATTATTTATAATACTTCGTGGCGGAATACAATGGATAATGTCAGGAGGAGATAAAGGTAAAGTTGAACAAGCTCGCATGAGAATAATTTATGGAATTCTTGGTCTTGTTCTCGTCTTTGTGTCATATGGAATAATAAATCTATTTCTAGGCCTCTTCGGCGCATAACTATCTAACGCATTTATTCAGGAAATTATTTAACAAAACACCTTATTACGAGACTTTAGTCTTTTCAGCCACGAAATGCCCCTTGACAAAACTTTCTCCACTCTGCATTATAGATATAGATAAAAATTATGAAATCAACTTTGAAAAAACTATCTGCAGCTATCACCACTGTTGCTGTATCTCTTTCTCTCGCTTCTCCTGTTTTTGCAGTTGCCCTTAATCCATGTGATAAACTTACAGAACCATGGAAAGGTCTTTGCGACATTC
>CAYMDS010000006.1:0-30929 GCA_964389405.1 uncultured Gammaproteobacteria bacterium | reverse complement strand
ACTTATTGTTCGTTAACGGTGCACCGGAGGTATTGATTAACCATTCTAAAAAACTGTTTGGAAACGGTAAATCACGGCAAATGCAGAAAGCAGATCGCGTTAATCTTTCAAAGCAGGCTGAAGCCATGAACTCACGTGCTTTAAGAAGTCTTGGTTTCGCTTATCGGGAGTTGACAAAAAAAGAATTTGAAAATTTAAAAAATGATGAAAAAAAACTGGAGTCGGATTTAGTATTCTTAGGGCTTCAGGGTATGATCGATCCTCCCCGGGACGAAGTAAAGCCTTTAATCGAAAAATGTAAAGCATCAGGTATAAGAGTGATTATGATAACAGGAGATCATGAAGTGACAGCCCGCGCTGTGGCAAACGAAATTGGTATTATCGGCGACTCCATCGCAGGAAGTAAAGTAGATGAGATGGATGATGAGGAATTCACAAAGATAGTTGAGAAAATAAGTATTTATGCGAGAGTCAATCCCAGTACGAAAATGAAAATAGTAAATGCTTTAAAGAAAAATGGTCATATCGTGGCTATGACCGGCGATGGGGTAAATGACGCCCCCGCGATGAAAAAGTCCGATATCGGTATCGCTATGGGTATTACCGGTACTGATGTAGCGAAAGAGGCATCGGATATGGTGCTTCTTGATGACAAATTCTCAACCATCGTTCATGCGATAGAAGAGGGCCGGGGAATTTTCCAAAATATTCGAAAATTCGTGCAGTATTTACTATCCTGTAATATTGGTGAAGTAATACTTATCTTTGCGGGCGTTTTATTATTTAAAGATTTACCGCTTACCGCCACAATGCTTTTATGGATAAATGTCGTAACAGATGGACTACCAGCAGTGGCTCTAGGCATGGATCAGCCTGATGAAAATATCATGAAGCTTTCGCCTAAGAAATTTCAGACAGAGATTATCACGAAAAAGTTATGGATCGAGATGACCACTTTCGGTTGCTTACTAACTGTCGCAATATTAGGACTCTATTACTATAATCTCACCCATGAACATGCTATTGAGGCAAAAGGGGCTGCATTTATAGCTATAGCATTTTTTGAGCTGGTATATTTATTTATAATTAGGGCGAATTATGGTACACGGTTTTTCTCAAACACTTGGCTGTGGGGTGCGATACTGGTTACAATGCTGATGCAGATATCTATAGTCTACGTTCCTTTTCTGGCTGGACTTTTCGAAGTAAGACATATAGATATGTTTGATTGGATATACATTTTAGTGGCGAGTGTAGGAATGTGGGTGCTATTTACTCTATTTAAAAAGAAGCTTGCTATTTAAGTATATATCGAGCGTAGTTAGAGAGGTGGATGATTCAATTGGGATGACAATGACACGCGAGATTTAATAACACTTGTTTTTTTTCTGATTAATGCATTATTCTAATAGTATGCCGATTGATGAGCAGATATCTTCCTATTCGTTTATGCTTGTGGGGTACGCTGTAATACTTCTTTTGGGGCTGGCTCTAATTTCAATCCGCCTCAAACATCCTTCTGGATTAGTAAAAAAAATACTTTTCGGATCAATTGTACTTGTTACTATCCTGCCTACTCTTTTTCTTGCAGGATCGACAGTTTATCTTAATAGTATTTCTGAAAGTAAGGGTCCTGTGCACTGGCATGCGGATTTTCAGATATGGAAATGCGGTACGGAGGTAGAGTTGCGTGACCCGAAAGGTTTATCAAATAAGATTGGAACTAACGTTCTCCATGAGCATAATGATAAAAGGATACATCTTGAAGGAGTAGTGATTGAAAAAAATGATGCTAGCTTAGGTAAGTTTTTTAAGGTTATTGGAGGAAGCATATTAAGTGAACGCTTGGAAGTGCCAGTTGAAAATGGCACTACGGTTTTAGAAACTGGAGGGTGTGGGAATCAGCCTGAAAGCGAATTGCAATTTTTCGTATATAAGACAGACAGCGAGGGTTACTACACTCAGGAAAAGTTAACTAATCCTGCCTCATATATCATTTCTCCTTATGGTAGTGTTCCTAGGGGTGATTGTGTCATAGTAGAGCTTGATGTCTATAAAGAAAAGACAGAGAAAATGTGTCAAAGTTATGAAGCAGCATTGCAAGCAGGAAAACTGAAGGGAGAGCGACAGTGATTTTCAAAGTGATAGAGTTTCATAGTTTCAAAGTTAATTAGTTCGGTAAGGACATTGCAACTTTGTATCTTTGTAACTCTGCAACTAAAACATTATGGATTTACATTTACCTACATTATCAATAGTAATAGGATCAGCAGCTATAGACTCAATTAATCCTTGTGCGATCGGTGTTTTGATCCTTATGATATCAGTCGTGATGAGTGGTAGGGGTTCAGTTAATCGACTGCTTTTTCTAGGAGGACTTTATATTTTAGCTATCTTTACTACCTATTTATTAGCTGGATTAGGTCTAATTTACTTTCTATCGAGTGTCCCCTTATTCGTCGCCGAATACTTATCACTAGCAGTAGGAGCTCTGATAATCTTTGCAGGATTACTTGAGATAAAGGATTTCTTTTGGTATGGGAAAGGTTTATCACTTCAGATTCCTCCATATTTTGCTGAAAAGATTCACACGTATTCTAAAAACGTCACAGTGCCAGGGGTGATTTTTCTCGGCTCTTTCATCGCAGCTGTAGAGCTTCCGTGTACAGGGGCTCCATATCTGGCTATCATAACTATGCTCTCTCTGAATTTTAACTTACAAGCATTTCTTATGCTAGTTATCTATAATCTCGTATTCGTTTTACCTTTGATGGTTATTTTAATATTGGTGGCTGCAGGAACAAAAGTGGACGTTATCAAGAATTGGAAACAGGCGAATAAAGGATATATGCGTTTTGCGATGGGAGGGATGTTAATACTTCTTGGTTGGCTTCTGATTCTCATAGCGAATGGAACTATAAATTTCGGGTAATAATGATTTTCACGGATTAAGAACAGATTTCCACAGATAATTCCCTATCCTTTTAGGAGAGGGGCGGACTGAGCTAAGCGAAGGAGCCCGCTTGCTTGATAAGAGAGGAACAGGGTGAGGTCTGCATGAGAGAAATAAAAGATACCTATTAAATAATATGTTACGTAGAAAGAAGTACGACTATGATTTGATTGTAATCGGTTCGGGTGCCGGCGGCAGCGTCGGGGCGCACTACGCGGCATCCCTTGGCAAGCGAGTCGCCATCTTTGAGGAGGGTACAATTGGAGGGGAATGTCCTAATTTCGCTTGTGTCCCGACGAAAGCTTTACTTCATGCAGCAAATCTTTACCAACAGGCTAAAAATTCATCACTTTTTGGTATCAATGTTGAAAAAGCAGCAGTTGATTACCAAAAGGTCCATGCCTGGAAAAATTTAGTGGTATCTCGTACAGGTGCAGCACATGGAAAAGAGTCGTTTGAAAAAAATAAAATTAAGATAATCGGACATAAAGCGGAATTCATTTCTTCACATGAAGTTAAAGCCGGTGATAAGACATATTCGGCAAGTCATTTTCTGCTGGCTACTGGATCGAAAGTATTTATTCCCGAAATTCCAGGCCTAATAGATTCAGGATATATCACATTTAAAAAAGCAGTAAATTTAACAACACTTCCCTCCTCTATTCTTATTTTCGGAGGGGGGGCGGTGGGATGTGAGCTCGCGCATGCTTTTCGCTCTTTGGGAGTAAAAGTTACACTTGTGAATCGATCCGATAGGATTTTAAGTAAAGAAGATAAAGAGGTCTCAGATCTGGTGGATGCGCTTTTCCGATCGGAAGGAATTACAGTACTTACTAACACTTCAATTACTAAAGTCGAGAAAAGAGGTGAGAAAAAGCTTGTCAGTCTGAAAGGTCCGAGTGAAGAACACCGCCATGAGTTCGATGAGATAGTTATAGCTACAGGTAAGGTGCCGGTTTTGGATTTTTCACCCGAAAAAGCAGGAATTAAATTAGTGAATAATCGTCTTAAGGTGAATCGATTTTTACAGACCTCAGCACTTCATATTTTCGCTGCAGGTGATATTGTGGGGCCATATTTATTTACTCATACAGGATATTATCAAAGCTATGTTGCGGTTAAAAATGCTTTTTCTTATAAAATGACTATTCCGGATTATAGAGCTATACCGCGCTGCGTATTTATTCATCCCGAAGTGGCGTCTGTCGGAATGAGTGAGGAAGAATTGATGGAAAAAAAGATAAAAATTAGGAAAGGAATTGTGGGTACTGCTGTCGTCGGGCGTGCTAATACCAGTAATGAAATGGATGGATTCGTAAAAGTAATAACTGATAGAAAAGGCGTAATTCTCGGAGGATCTATTATCGCACCAGCTGCCGGCGAAATGATTCACGAGCTTGCACTCGCAGTCAAATTAAGAGTAAAGGCATCGGTATTGGCAGATATGCCCCATGCCTACCCCACTTTCTCAGAAGCGATAAAAATCGCTTGTAGTAATATCTCATAGTTCTACATTCTTCTAGCATACTCATTTGCATTATTGAAGTTAAGAGGCTAAAATACTCCTCTATGGATAATTGGTTTATACCTTTAAGACTTATAATATCGTTCTTGCTTGGGGCTGTCATAGGGCTTGAGAGAGAGATTAATGAGAAGAAGGTGATGAAAAAGGGCATGAAGCCTCAGGCAGTTTTGGGCCTTCGTAGCTTCTCTATAATTACATCCATGGGCACGATAATAGGGCTATTATATGCAGATTATCAGGGAATTTCTCTTCTGCTTACTGGCGGGGTGTTAATCTTATTTATAGTTTTTTATGGAATAGATACATCGATTTCTAAAGACACCGGGATCACGACTGAGCTTGCGATGATTTACAGCTTTTTGATTGGTATATTACTGGCATTTAACTTGATATCAATTCAAATAATAATCGCTCTAACTGTGGTCTTTATACTTATACTTTCAAGGAAACGAAAGATAAAAGATGTAGTGGAGGACATCAGAAGGTCAGAGTTGGATGCTTTTATCGCTTTTGCCATTATCGCATTAGTTATACTTCCCTTTCTGCCGAATAAATCATATTCGTTATCAGACTTTGGCGGAGTTATTTCAAATCTTAAAACTTTTGGTTTAAATCTAGACCGGATTGCAGAAATTAATCTTATAAATCCATTCAGTCTCTGGTTTACGGTGGCTTTGATAACGGGTGTAGATATGGTCGGTTATGTGCTTGAGCGGACCGTAGGGCAGAAAAGAGGTTGGTTACTTGCGAGCTTGGCAGGGGGATTCGTATCCTCGACTGCGACATCGCTCACTCTCGCCCAGCAAAGTAAAGCTTCAAAAACTTTTTACCATCTCCTTTCTGCAGCAGTTATAGCTAATATGGCAAGCTTTATACAGATTATGCTACTCATAGCGCCCATCAATACGGTTTTTGCGGCACGATTATTTCCGACCATTCTCTCGATTTTTATAGCCGCAATGATTATTTCAGTCTATTTTCTAAAAACTAAAGAAAAAACTAAAGGTAAAATTAGTAAAGCTATTGAGAGAGAATCTAAACATGAGATTTTTGAGTTTGGGGGGGCGTTAAGATTTGCTGGAATCTATCTTGTAATCGGAGTTGTCTCAAAAATCGCGCTTGAATTTTTCGGAGGTACAGCGTTTCTTTTGACTGTGGCACTCGGTGCTTTAGCAGGACTTGACGCGGTGATGATAAATACCGCGCAGATGGCTGGCGGAAGGATAGATTTTTCGCTTGCTCTATGGGCATTTATTATCGCTAATGCAGTAAATCTCTCAGGAAAAGCATTTTATAGTCTTCTTCAGGGAAGACGAGAATACGCGATCAAATTCGCAACAGCTATGGCTTTTATAATCGTTTCAAGTTTATTTGGTCTTCTGTTTATCTAACATAAGCAATAAATTTTCTAAAGTCATATTTTGTCAACCTCGGGTGTTGAACTATATTGACACCTCGGAGTATAAGGATTTTAATATAATTAATGCCGAGAAGAAGTTTACCGTTTGTTACAGATGAGATTTACCATGTTTTTAATAGATCGGTGGGTAGAGAAATAATTTTTTCCTCTAAATTGAACTTGCGGCGAATATTAGAATCTGCTCAGTTTTATCGTTATCCTCAAGTCTTAAGCTTATCTAAATTCAAAAGGTTGAAAGATAATCAAAAGCATGAATACCTTTTTCGATTGACTAATATACAACCGTATGTAGATATATTTGCTTTCTCATTTATGCCTAATCACTTCCATTTCCTAATCAAGCAATTGCAAAATAATGGGATTTTAAAGTTTATTACGAATCTTCAAAATAGTTATGCTAAATACTTTAATACCAAATATGATCGCCATGGGAGTTTATTTCAAATACAATTTAAGGCGAAAAGGATTGAAAGCGACGAATTGTTTATTCACACTTCTCGCTATATTCATTTGAACCATGTAACAGCTTTTATCATCCAACTTGATAGCTTGTCTACATACCCATGGACGTCTTTTCACTACTATGAGGATAGAGATGATTCTTTTATTAATATCAAACCAGTCTTATCTTTTTTCAATAAAAAGCAGGCTTATACGGAATTTGTTGCAGATCAAGTTGATTATCAGCGAAGTTTAGTAGAGATTAAGGATTTAGTTTTGGAATGATATAAATTCCGAGGTAGAGCCACAAAACAACCTCCGAGGTTGACTAATTGGATTAAATCAAAATGATATAAAAAGACTCTCAAGAGTCATTCGGAGATTGATGTTTGTTGTTTTAGTACTCTGGTATGCTTTTTGGAATTCTTTAATTACTAAGCTATACCAGTCTTTTTCTTTTTTACCCCTTTTCTCTATCGATTCAATTAACCCTTCTCTTAAGATTAAAACTATATTTTCAAGCCATAAAATTGTATTTTCTTTATCTTTCGCTAGTGATTCTGCTAATGCTAATTTTTCAGTAATTGTCATACTCCTTAGGTTATTGATTTGCTTAGTTATAGTATCTTTTTCATCTGCCGATAATATCTTAGAATCACTTAGTTCAGTTATTTTGCAGCGTGAAAGAATTGTCGATAGTAAAGTTTCTTTAGAATCAGAAGTTAAAATAATAAGTGTATTTCTCGGCGGTTCTTCTAAGATCTTAAGCATAGCATTCTGCGCCTCAGTTGTTAGTAGGTGGGCATTCTGAATGATGATAGCTTTAAGAGGGCTTTCGATCGGCTTTAAAAATATTTTTTTTTGGAGTTCTCTTATGTCTTCAATTCCTATAGAATTTGTTATTTTTTTTATATCAGAAGTTTTATTTACTGTTTTATCAAATATAAATGTATCACTAGCCGAGATATTTTCCTTTTTACAAAGGTTCAATGCGTAATCTGATCTACTTGTTTTATTTTTCGCTGTAATTAATATACTATGCATTTTTATTTTGATCTATTATACTTTTGACGGTACTTAAAAAACTATTGTCTCCTTTAGATTTCTTCCATAGCCAGTATTCACATCCCCAGAAAAGAATAGCTTCAGGATTCAGTTTCATTGCCTTGATATAATTTTCCTTAAGCATTTCTATATTCATACTTTTAGGATTATTGGATAGGTATTGTTTGCCGTTTTCTTCCCAGGGTTCAGCCTGAAGTTCAGTAATCCATAGAGGTTTATCGTGCTTTCTGATAAATTCGCATGAGGAATTTAGAGATCCCCTAGGACTTAAATATAAAGGGATACCGGCAAATCGTTTAATGAACTGCTTATAGTAAATATCGAGACCTATGAGGTCGGCTATAGGAATGACTTTTTTAATATTTCTATTTCGTCTTATATCGTTACCCCAGGTATTTATAAGTATTTTTCTGTTTGGATCAATTTTTCTAACAATTTCATGCTCATGCTTGAGAATTTCTATGGGTATTTCAAGGTTAAGTGGACCGCTTGGATCAAGAGGTTCGTTCTCTATTTGCCAAGCGTAAATACATCTGTAATCTTTAAGAGAGGATGTGGTATTTTCGATGAAATCGTAAAGATACTTGGTAATGTCTTCAAAATTTGAAGAATTTACCCAAGTTGGGAAATAAAATTCAGGCCAGCCGGGAGCTTTCATGCCTATGGTAACTATTGTTTTCTGACTATTGACCTCGCAAATATCCAGAAGTGTTTTGATTTCGGTATAACTGAAATTTTTTTTAGACTGTTGTGCATCACTCCAATGGATGCCTAATCTAATAATGTCAAATTTCAAATTTATAATTTCTTTAAATGAATCAATATTATCTAAAGATAGCCAAGAAACCTGCTTATATTTATAGGTAGTTCCGAGTAGCATATTAGTAATAATTCTTGCATTATAACTCACTTTTAAATACTATTAAACTAATGCCTGATCCAGATCCTATCATTTCACTGCCTACAGATAGTTCCAGTACGAATCAACAAAATGACAATTTTGCTGATACTGGAGGAACTGATGCTCCGCATTCAATTGTTGATATATTATTTTTCGATCGAGTTATAAGCGCTGAGCAGTACAATGAAATAAAAGTTAAAAGCGCTTTAACAGGTGCTTCTAGAGAATCTATACTTAATTCAATGCACATAGTGAATGAAGAAGACTATGCTAAGGCGCGTGCGAAACTTCTTAACATTCCATTTATATCACTTACTACGACATCTTTTTCTCCACAAGCTTTGAGTTATCTACCTCAGGCTGTTGTAGAGCGTTTCCGTCTGATACCTTTTTCATATGATGAGAAAGGCCAGACTCTGTCAATCGCGATGGCAAATCCCGTGGATCTGGATGCTATTTCTTTCGTCGCTCAAAAAACGGGTCTCAGCATAAAATCTTTTGCGGCAGTTCCTGCTGATGTCGATAGCGCAATTAGTCAGCAGTATAGACAGGAATTAGTCGGTGAAGTTGGTAAAGCCATTAAGGAAACTGAGGAATATACTAAAAAGAGAGTTGTTGATAGTAAACAAATCTCTCAAATCATAAAAGAAGCGCCTATAGCAAAGATAGTGTCTACAATCCTTGAATACGCATTATCAAGTAGAGCATCAGATGTCCATATTGAACCCCAGGAAGATAGATTAAGAGTAAGATACAGGATCGATGGTATATTATATGATAAATTAAGTCTGCCTAAAAATGTCCGCGAAGCTCTTATCTCACGCATTAAAATACTTTCTGAAATGAAAATTGATGAACACAGAATTCCGCAGGATGGAAGATTTAATTTTACTGCAGGAACGGATGTGGTAGACCTTCGTATCTCAACAGTCCCGACTGTGAACGGAGAGAAAATTGTTATGAGGCTGCTTCGGAAGACCGGCGGGATACCAAGTCTTCCGGAACTAGGTCTCACAGGATCATCTCTTAAGAATCTTGAAATCGCTATGCTTAGGCCTCATGGGATAATTCTTGTTTGCGGTCCCACTGGGTCCGGAAAAACGACTACTCTGTATTCAGTCTTGTCAAAACTTAATACGCCAAAAGTAAACATCATGTCTTTAGAAGATCCTGTCGAATATCAAATTCAAGGCGTAAATCAAGTCCAAATCAATCCCACTGCCGGATTAACGTTTGCTTCAGGTCTTAGATCTTTTTTACGCCAAGATCCAAATATCATACTAGTAGGAGAAATTCGAGATAAAGAAACTGCAGAGCTTGCGATGCAGGCAGCGTTAACTGGTCATTTGGTGTTCTCTACTCTACATACTTCAAATGCTGCAGGTACTCTTCCTAGGTTAATTGATTTGGGTGCTGAAGCTTTTTTGCTCGCCTCTACCATTACAGCGATAGCCTCACAAAGGATTGTGAGAAAAATCTGCAAGCATTGTATAGTAAATTATATTCCCCCGCAGCAAATACAGGAAGAAGTTAAATCAATTCTTGGTAATCTATTTAAGAAAAAGACTGAAGAGTTTTTGTTATATAAAGGCAAAGGATGCATTGAATGCGGAAATACAGGTTACAGCGGAAGAGTAGGGATTTATGAGGTATTAACTATATCAGATAAAATAACAAAGTATATACTCTCGCATGCAGATAGTCCTACAATTGAGAAAGAAGCGATTGATGAAGGCATGGTGACTTTAAAACAGGATGGATATATTAAAGTTTTACAGGGAATTACAACCATAGAAGAAGTGCTGCGTGTAGCACAGGAATGAGTCTATCTCAACTCTCAAGTCATTATATGTATATTCAACAATTACTAGATGTCACAGTAAAGAATAATGCATCCGATCTTCATTTGTTGGCGGGGATTCCTCCATCAATCCGGGTCGATGGAGCCTTGAGATCTGTATCTGGTTACTCTGCGCTTGAGCCTTCTGATATAGAGCAGATGCTTTTCTCGATCATAACTCCCGAACAAAAAGAAGTACTTATAACGAACAAAGAACTTGATTTTTCTCATGGATACGGCGGAGGTATATATGGAGATAAAGGAAGATTCCGTATAAATGTTTATTATCAGAGAAACTATTTGGCTGTAGCTTTACGTTTCCTCCCCCCTACCATAAAATCTATAGATGAATTGGGTTTGCCAAAAATATGCCATGAATTTTCAAACCTGAAGCAGGGTTTTGTGCTTATTACCGGTCCTACAGGACATGGAAAATCAACGACTCTTGCTGCCATGCTGAATGAGATTAATACGTCAAGGTCTTGTCATATCATCACAATTGAAGATCCTATTGAATATGTTTATCCTGTAGGCAGTAGCGTAATTTCACAAAGAGAAATCGGTTCTGATACGCATTCATGGGCGATGGCTCTTAGAGCCGCTTTAAGAGAAGACCCAGATGTGGTATTGGTAGGCGAAATGCGGGATCCTGAAACGATGAGTGCTGCTATAACGCTTGCGGAAACCGGACATTTGGTATTTGCAACGCTTCATACTAATTCAGCATCGCAAAGCATAGATAGAATTGTAGATGCATTTCCTGATGATCAGCGTTCTCAAGTAAGGATACAGCTTGCTGCAATCTTGAAAGGTGTGATATCACAGCGCTTAGTCCCGAAGATAGGTGGGGGCAGAATAATCGCATCGGAGATTCTTATCGGCACTCCTGCAGTGACAAGTAATATAAGAGATGGGAAAACACATCTTATAGACTCTGTAATTCAGACTTCAAAAGATGTCGGTATGACGACTCTGGAATCATCTCTTGCTCAACTTGTCCTTGAGGGAACCATATCTTTAGATGATGCAAAAGGATATGCCATACATGAGCAGGAGCTTATCAGAATGACATCTGGATAATCAGGTTAGCTAAAAGCTTAGTGCATATGCTTTTAGTATTTCTCTTAGCTCTATCCCCTAAATAGAAGTAAATACTATGAAGTTTTTTTATATAGCCGTCGGAAGTGATGGAAAAAAAATAAAAGGTTTTGTAGAAGCTACAGAGACATCAAAAGCGGCGCAATATTTAAGAGAACGGCATCTTGTGCCTATACGGATCGAAGAACAAAAAGAACATGCCCATACTCCTCATTTTCAAATTTTTAAACGTATAGGAAGTAAAGATGTAGCACTATTCACAAGACAAGTTTCAACCATGCTCACATCAGGTCTTACTCTTACCCAGTCTTTAGACATTATCAAAAATCAGGTCCGGAAACAATCAGTAGCGGCTATGGTTGAGAATCTTATTGTAAATATTGAAGAAGGTAAATCTTTCTCGGATTCTCTTTCTCAATATCCTAATATATTTTCTCCTATTTATGTATCATTAATTAGAGCAGGCGAATCAGCCGGACTTTTAGATAAAGTAATGCTTCGTTTGGCAGATTCGCTTGAAAAAAGGGATAAAATCAACGCAAAGGTTCGTGGAGCTTTGCTTTATCCTGCTATAGTTTTGATACTTATGATCGTAGTTACTATTATTATGTTGATTTTTGTGATACCCCAGTTAAGCGGGCTTTATGAGTCGATGGAGCTTCAAATGCCATTACCTACACAGATCATAATAGGTATTTCAGAAATATTTACGCAGTATATACTTGTATTTATTATTTCGATAGTAGCTGGTATATTTTATTTCGATAAATGGCGAAAATCAGAGTCAGGAAAAAAAATTATAGACAAATTTGTGTTGAGTATACCCCTTTTTGGGAAGCTTATTCATTTTTCTATTCTTACAGAATTTGCCCGTACATTTGGACTTCTTATAAGTACAGGGACATTAATTATTGATAGTCTGCAAAAAAGCGCTGATGTGTTAGGTAATACTGTGTATAAACGGGCGGTTTTACAACTTGCGGAAAATGTAGAAAAGGGTGTATCAATTGGCGATGCTATGAATACTAATCCCCTTTTTCCGCCAATTCTGATCGAAATGGTGAAAGTCGGCGAGCAAACGGGAAAGCTTGATGAATCGCTTATGCGTGTATCAGAATATTTTGAACAGGAAGATGAGCAGATTGTTCATACACTCACTACCTCGCTTGAGCCATTTATAATGATAGTACTTGCTATAGGAGTGGGATTTCTTATAGTTTCAGTTGTTACGCCTATATATAACCTTTTGTCATCTTTTCAGTAATTACTCATTTTCTTGACAATAAATTAATGATGTGTTGTACTAGAGTTAAGCTTCATGAAAAGATATTTTAAATTTTTTGTACCCCAGATTAAATCCGGTTTCACTCTAATTGAACTTCTTATAGTTATTTCTATATTAGGAATTCTTGCTGCTGCTACGCTTGCTATCCTTGATCCTATTGATAAGGTACGTACAGGAAATGATTCGAAAGTACAGCAGGATATTACGAGAGTTGCGAGAGCAGCTGAGGCATACGCTGCGATTAACAATGGAAATTATCCCTCTGGTAATGATTTTGCGGCTGTAGTGAGCGCCTTAATCGCTTCAGGGGATTTGAGAGGAACTCCGGTGGCACCGGGAGGTTATAGTTCATATGAATGGACATGGTCAGCTGACTTATCTACTTTTACGATTTCAGGGCAACTTCGTTCAAAAAAATATGAAGCTACACCCTATTTTAAATATACATCAGAAAGCGGTAAGTCATGTGCGGCGTTAGAAGTTTCCGGTAAATGTCCTTAATCTCCTCTGTCATTCCATAGCCGAGTTTATGTTATGATGATTATATGCTTCATCTATTTTTTTTAATTTTTGGTTCTGTAGTAGGGAGTTTTTTAGGTGTTATAGCTTATAGAGTACCAAGAAAAGAATCGATTGTCTTTCCTCCCTCACATTGTCCACATTGTAGACATAAGCTCATGTGGTTTGACCTTATACCTATAGTTTCCTATTTATCTTTAAGGGGAAAGTGTCGGTATTGTAAAAAACCAATTTCCTTTATGACGCTTGCTATTGAGATATGGACCGCCTTGCTTTTTTTGACAATTTATATTTTTTTCCCCGGGGTGCATATTTTGCAGCTTTTATATTATCTAACTATGGGATCTATCTTTACTGTAATTGTTTTTACAGATCTTATGTACGGCATTATCCCTTTCCAGATATCGTTTTTTGGTTTTTTAGTAACATTTTTTTTCTTAGTTTTTAATTTTTCTCCAGCTTTACTTATTAATCACTTATTTTCAGCGATTGGCGCTTTTTTGGCATTTCTTTTTTTATTTCTGATCACACGTGGAAGGGGAATGGGTTTTGGCGATGTGATACTTGTAGCGGTAATGGGAATTTTTTTGGGTTTTCCAGGTATTGGATTTGCATTGTATGGAGCATTTTTGAGCGGTGCAGTAACTTCCAGCGTTTTGATTTTAACAGGTAAAAAAAAGCTAAAAAATGATACTATTCCTTTTGGCCCTTTTTTAATTATCGGGACTCTGATCAGCTTTTTTTATGGTGCTCAAATTCTTACTATCATTAGAAACTTTCTGCCCTTATGAGAAAGAGATTGATTTATATCCGTTATAGGCTAAATAATAAAGGTTTTACCTTAGTTGAAGTACTTATTACTATTGCTGTTTTGTCGATATTGATGGTTGGGGTTTTGGCTTTAATTAATCCAGTCAGTGAAGTTAAAAAAGGTCTTGATGCCAAGAGAAAGTCCGATTTAGCCCAAATACAAAGGCTTTTGGAGCTATATTACCATGATAATGGTGAATATCCATCTAGTCTTCCTTTTGGCGATAGTTGGGATACCTACTCCAATCAATTACCCAATGACCCAAGTCATCCCAAAAAATATGCATATCGTTCAGAGGGTCAATCTTACTATCTCTACGCGAGTTTAGATCAGGGAGCTTCCGATAAGAGCGTATGTAAAAGCGATGGGACGAGATGTGACAACGCCACAGGCTTAAGTTGTGGAGAAAGCACGGATATCTGTAATTATGGCGTCAGCAGTTCTAATGCTCTACCATAGGAGGAAAGTATAAATGAATGGAAAATGGAAAATGGAAAATGGAAAGTTTTTACCCGGTTTTACTCTTATTGAGTTATTGGTGACTATTGCCATTATAGGCATTCTCTCCTCTGTTTTACTTGTAAATCTTTCAGGATTCAGAGAAAGAACCCGTGATGTTCAAAGAAAGCGTGATTTAAGGACTTTGCAAACAGGTCTTGAGCTTTATCGGGCTGACTCGTCTTCTTATCCTGAATCTATACCCTCCTGTGGATCAGATTTTAAAAATCTCGATAACACGATAACTTATTTAAAAAAAATTCCTTGCGATCCATTAACTAAAGCTAATTATAATTATTCGGTAAATCTAAATGTATATACATTATTTGCTTGTCTTGAAAACGAGACTGATGCGGAGAAAGACTCTTCCGGACAACCAGGTTGCGATAATGCATCTTTTACAGTGGTAAGTCCTTAGCCGATGAAAAGAATATATGCAAATTATTTATTTAAAAAGAGTCAGCGGATTTGCCGAGGATTTACTCTTATAGAAATAGTAGTCGCATCGGCATTATTAATGACTGTAACTGTCGTCGGTATCGCAAATTTCAATCGATACTCTGAGGCCCAGAAAATAAAAAATACAGCAATGGATCTATCGTTGATGCTTCAAAAAGCAAGATCGCGGGCTCAATCACAGGTAAAGCCTTCCAGTATTTCTACTTGTCAAGAGAATTCTTTGAAAGGTTACGAGTTAAGACTATGTAATGGATTGGAATTGAGTTGTCCTGTGGGCAACTCGTATGGGCTCTATGTCCACTGCGGCACCTCTATAGAGCTGATAGATGTAAAAAAATTACCGGATCAGGTAAGCTTTGGGAACGGAAGCGACACTTCATTTTATTTTGAAGTATTGAAAGGAACAGTAAGCGAGGGTGCTATAGTTCTCGTAGCTGGCAATACTCAGAAAACTATAGCAATTAACAATCTAGGTGGTATTACCATACTAGAATAGAGCTATAAATTGATATTCCTGTATGCTAATAAAAGCAAAAGAGATAAAATCGTTTAATATTATATGCCGCGGATCATCTTTGGTAGAAATCATTGTTTCGTTAGGTGCTTTGGCCGTTCTATTTACTATCGCATCGACAGCTATTATAAGTGCATTAAATAATGCCCAGGAAGCTAAGTTTCAGAACCAGGCGAGTATTTATGCATCAGAAGGAATTGAGATTCTTCGGCAAATGAAAGACTCAAGCTGGACGTCTTTCAATAGCTTTTCCGGTAATTACTGCTTGGCGGATACCTGTAAGGGCTTAGATTCAATGGGCGCTTGCGGTCCGTCAGGTTCGTCTTGTGGTAAGAATATAGATGGCTATAGTAGAAGTGTAATTTTATCAAAAAATGATCCGGATTGTACTGGAGGTAGTGCGTTTTCCACGAAGGCAGTCGTTACAGTTTCATGGCATGATAGTAAGTGCGCACCTCATTCTGTGTTTTGTAGAAACGTGACCGTGGAAACCTGTTTCTCAAATATTTATTATGATACAGGGCTATAAGGGAAAATGAAAAAATATACAGGAACTGAAATGGGTTTTACTTTAATAGAACTTTTAGTAGGACTTTTCATCTTGGGTACGATTGGCACACTTGTAATTGGAATTCTATGGATCTCGCTTAGAAGTACGGTTAAGATAAACAATATGAATATCATAAGGCAACATAGTAATTTTACGGTTTTACAGATGACAAAGATGCTCCAATTCGCTAAAGGTTTTCAAGGGGTCAGTGAGGATGGAATTTCTTTTACCACAAATTGCGAATCACCCAATAGTCCAACAGTTACTAATTATTCTTATGTCCGGATTACTAATCATGACGATGGGATAACTACATTGGCTTGTCTTGGTATGGATAATACCATTGCATCTAACAGCGCTGCTCTTTTTAATACGGAAGCTTTTAGTGTTAGTGAATGTCGTTTTACATGTACCCAAATAACAAAAGGTTCTCCGTATGCAGTGGGTTTTCGTTTTAAAGTCCAGAAAAAGATGGGGATCAATATTTTTGATGAGCCTGCTTCTTTAGTTTTTCAAAATTCCGTAACCATCAGAAACTCTTCTCTATAAGTTTGTTGACATCATTTGTGAGGAAATGTATGCTTAAAAGTAATAGTATGTCTAAAATAGGGCATTTTTTTGGTGAGAAAAACGATAATCGTTATGGTCATCACGTAGATGAGAGAGGTCAAGTATTGCTTTATGTTGTATTTCTTGTAACGGTGCTTCTTACTATCGTCATGTCAACGCTGTCACGTAGTATTGTAAACGTACGTTTAAGCGTAGAAGAAGATGAATCATTGAAAGCATTGGCAGCAGCGGAGGCTGGTATAGAAAAATCTCTGTCCGGTAATACATCACTTAGTGGTGTGCTTTCAAATGAAAGCAGTTACACGACGCAAATGCGTGAGGTTCAGGGATCGTCGTTTCTCTTAAATAATGGTAGGATCGTATCAGAAGGAGAAGGCGCGGACATCTGGCTTTCAGATTATTCAGACGACCCAAACTTGATTTATGGAAATCCATGGATAGGCACTCTTGATATATATTGGGGTAACCAATCAGATAATTGTGCAGGCATTGAAAATGTTAATACAATGGCAGCTCTAGAAGTGGTAATTTTACAGGGATCAAAACTAAGTCCTTATACTAAGAGATTAGCATTTGATCCCTGCGGATCGCGAAATAATATAAATAATTTTCCTTCTCCTGTGATCGGAAGCTTTTCTATAAATGGAAAAATCTTTAGCTACAGGGCAACTATCACGCTCAATTCACAGGCTCTTTATGCCCGGGTGATTCCCATTTACGCAAATACTTATATGGCGATTTCGGCAACTCCAGTTCTTCCAGTGCAAGGAACGATAATACGTTCAACCGGTACTTCGGGTGATACTAAGCGTACAGTGTCAATATTGAAAGAAAATCCATCCCTACCCTCTGAATTTATGTCATATTCTTTTATGTGGCCAAAATGAAAACAAACTTACAACTAATAACTTATAACTATTAAATTTATTATTAATATCTGATATATGAATAGTTCCTTCGGACTTGACATAGGGTCAACTACTATAAAAGCAGTTTTTTTACAAAATGAAAAAGGCGGAATACGTTTTAAATCGTCTATTATCGCCAAAAGTCCGGTAAAAGGTATGCTTTCTGATACTACACTGGATCAGGAAGAGATCGCTCAAACAATTCGTCAAATAGTTAATGATGGAAAGATTCCTGTGCGGAGTGCACATCTGGCCCTATCAGATAATCATATATTTGCGAAAGTTGTTGATATGCCGCAGCTTTCTGATAAAGAACTGGCAAGTGCTATCTATTGGGAGGCAGAGCAGCATATTCCTGTCCCGCTATCGACTATAAATCTTGATTGGGTGGTACTTCGTCGGGATATAGGAGCTCATAAACAAATGCAGGTACTTCTAATTGGAGCGCCTGTTAATGTTCTTAGAAAATACGAAAAAGTATTTGAATTCGCAGGTATAAATATAGAAAGCCTGGAGACCGAAACGCTTTCAGCTATAAGGGCTATAGTCACAAATGATACATTCCCTAATTCTCTTATAGTGAACATTGGAAGTTTAGGAACGACCCTCGCTATAATTCAGAAAGGCACCCTGGTGTTCATCTATACTGTTCCGTTAGGCGGAGTGGCTATGAATAGAAGTATCGCATCAGAATTTGGATTCAGTAATATGCAGGCTGAGGAGTATAAAAAAACTTATGGCATGAATGAATCTAATTTCGGAGGTAAGATTAAGGAATCGATGCAACCCATACTTATGTCTTTAACTTCCGAAATAAAGAAAGCACTTTCCTTTTACACTGATAAATATAAAGATGAAAATCAAATAAAACAGGTGATTCTTACGGGTGGTACTGCCCGAATTCCTGGTATAGTTTCGGTATTTGTAGAACAGACTGGACTTGAAACTGTCATAGCAAATCCATGGAAATCTCTTTCCATCCAGAATGTGCCAACCGATTTGATTGAAGCAGGTCCCGAATATACTATCGCCGTGGGCCTTGCGATGAAATAATCATGAATGATCAAGTAAATTTACTTATTGGAAAGACTAAGCGTACTTCTCAACTCACAAAGAAACGTGATATTTTTCATTTTATCGCCGTGGGTTCGCTCTTTGCTTTTGCATTTTTTTCTGTAGCTTTATTTATATTAATTGCCTTATCTCCTCTTCCAAGCCTTCAGGAGCGTGAAAAAATAGAAACTAAAAGGTTGAGTTTTTTTAAAGATTTGATGCTAAAGATAAATCTGACTAAAGACAGGGTAAATAATGTCGATAAGATTCTTCGTGAAAGACCTACTTATTCTTCGTCTTTGCAAGCTATAAAAAGTATACTTCCGCCAGAGACTACTATGAAGGAAATTCATCTCAGTGATAAAACACTCACGTTCACAGTAACCAGTAATTCATTAGTGCCCTTGGATGTATTTCTAACTTCACTTAAGACGAAGTGGGAAAGTGAAGAAAACTTTAAGACAATTACAATTGTTGGACTTGAGCAGAATTTTGATAAAGGTGAATATGTGTTAGTGGTAAAGTTAGTATGAATAATGAATTGCGTTTTTATATCCGACGTTTTGTATTAATTTATTATAACTTTCGATACTCGCAGCATTATCGTTTGGTAACACCGATTGTGGTGATATTAATTGGACTTACTGTACTTGTGATGTTTATTTTTCCCCAGATAAATAATTGGTTCTCTGTGCGTAGCGAAGTAGAAGCTACTCAGGCGCGGATAAATATAATCAGGCAAAATATAAGAATTCTTGAGAATACAAATAAAGAAAAAGTTGAGTCTGAATTTATAGTCGCGAGTCAGGCTTTGCCCTCAAATAAGGATTTTAGCGGAATCTTAGATGCAATTAACGATGCGACAACTAAAAGCGGTATAACGCTAGATGACTATGAATTTAGCTTAGGATCTGTTTTTACTAATAAAAGCGGAAATAAAACACCCCCTGATTCCTCCTCAGTGCTTTTAAATTTAAGTATTGAAGGTAACTCAGACTCAGTAAGTAATTTTTTATCCGAAATAGAAAACGAAATTCCTATTGTTCAGCTGCAGTCAGTCAATTTCGCGGATAATAAGGGACAAATGCAGCTATCATTTCCGGTAAAGCCCTTTGCGGATATTAATATGCGATATGATACTCCTATAACTGTCCTGACTAATGATCAAAGAAGTCTTATGCAAAAGTTACATGAATGGAATGCAGATTAGGCAGTCGAGCTTTTTCGTTTTTTGGTTTTCCTCGCGGCTTCATCTTCCCGCCATTCTTCAATCTCTTTATGGTTTCCTGAAAGTAGTACATCTGGTACCGAATAATTTTCATAAATAGACGGTTTTGTAAAATGAGGATACTCAAGTAGGAGCCCGTCTTTATTTTTTATAGAGAATGATTCATTAAGTGTCGCATCTTCTTTCAGTACTCCGGTAATTAAACGCGTTACGGCATCTGTTATAAGTATAGCGGGCAGCTCTCCTCCTGTTACTACAAAATCACCTATTGAAATCTCTTCATCTATAAAATTGGTGATTCTTTCATCGATACCTTCATAGTGTCCGCAGATAAGAACGAGATGATCCAATTCCGAATAGACTTTCGCTTTCTTCTGCGTGAATTGTTTTCCAGAAGCAGTAAGAAGTATTACTTTTTCTCTTGCGGGCGAATTACAAGTATAATTTTTCTTGAATGAATCCCTAGCATTTATAATTGCTTTATGTACGACGTCTACTTTTAATACCATCCCTACTCCTCCACCATAGGGTGTGTCATCAACTATTTTATGTTTTCCTATTCCGAAATCACGTATATTTATATAGCTAATTTCCACAAAACCTTTTTTTCGAGCATTTTTTATTATTGAATGATCAAAAGGCCCCTGGAACATTTCTGGGAAGAGAGTAATGATTGAGATTTTCATATTGGTTGTTTATTGTTCGAGCGCAGAGAGAACTACTTCTCACTTCGTTCGAAAAATAATTAAAGAGGTTGGTTACTATTGTTGAGGATTTGAATCTGCAAGGGAAATATTTATTCTAATACCAGCCTTTATAGCAGGAATTTTCATGATATTTCGGATAGAACGAATAATTTTTCCTTCTTTACCAATAATTTTACCGTAATCTGATGGATCTGCTGTAATCACAAACTGAGTTATGCCATCTTGCTCAGATTCTTCTATACTGACGACATCCGGTTTATCCACTATGGATTGAATTATATATTTTAATGTATCTTGCATAGTTAAGAGACTACTGCGCGACAAGCTCCCGGATAGTATCAGACGGCTGTGCGCCCTTAGATACCCAGTAATTATACCGATCCATTTTCACCTCTTTTATATTTTTTGGCTTGCTTTTTTCGTACCAGCCAAGAAGTTCTACGAAATCCCCATCTCGACGAGATCTTTTTTCTTTTACAACTATGCGGAATTTCCGCTCTCCTTTTTTACCAATTCTGGTTGAACGTATTACAAGTGACATAGTGCTATTTTAACAGATTGACGTTATATTCTCAAGGCTTAGGACTTATATTAGGCTTATTTTTGAAGCTTCTTAAGCGCTTCTTTAGCCGCAGCTTCTTCAGCTTCCTGCTTGGAGCGGCCTATCCCCTGTCCCATGGCTTCCTCTTGTATAAAGACCCCTATAGTAAAAATTTTAGCATGTGGAGGACCATCTTCATGTAGAACCTTATATAAGGGCGAATTCTGCTTTTGAGATTGGACAAATTCCTGAAGAAGGCTTTTTGGATCTTTAAAGGCTTTTTTTGATACTATTTCGTCGATTTTGGGAGCGAGTATAGATAGTATAAATTCCTTTACTGCCTCTATGCCTTGATCTAAAAACAAAGCGCCTATTACAGCCTCAACCACATTTGCCAAGAGTGATTCATTTTCCCTTCCATTTGACTCTTCTTCCCCTCTTGAAAGCATCAGGAACTGACCTAATTTAAATTCTTTAGCTATCCTTGCCAGGCTTTTCGTATTTACAACAAGGGAGCGGATATTAGTAAGGAGACCTTCATTAAAATCTGGAAATGTATCATAGAGATATTTTGATACCACAAATGACAGGATGCTATCCCCTAGAAACTCCAATCTTTCATTAGATGAAAGTTTTTCTTTCGTTTCATTAAGATATGATCTATGTATGAAGGCCTGCTTAAGAAGATCCTTATTTTTAAAGTCAGGTAATGTGTTCATTTTTCAGTATATTTCCCAACGCCCCATTAATAAATGCAGGGCTTGTTTCATTAGCAAATTCTTTCGCAAGCTCAATAGCTTCATCTATAATAACATTTGCAGGTTCAGTTTTTTCAATAAGCAATTCATAAACAGCAAGTCTAAGGATAGCCAGATCAATTTTATTTATTTTTTCTATCGGAAATTCCGGTGCCGCTATTTGTATTTGTTGATCTAGTTGATCTTTCTTCTTTAAAATTTTTTCAATTTCAGGCTTGGTTGATTGCGTATGAAAATCTACTTTGAAAAGCTCCTGAATTATGCTTTGTCTACGTTTATGCCTGGGGTCTGTAGATGTTTTCATTATGCTTTAGATTTTTTCCGAAGTTTAGCATGGGGTTTAGGGTAGCTTGGCGGATAGATATTCGCGAAACTAAGCAAAACTCTATGCTAAACAAATTACTTCTGTTTTGCGTTAATCTGGATTACTTTAGCTCCTTTATAATAACCGCAGGAAGGACATACCGTATGAAACTCTATGCTTTCTTTACAATTTCCACATGTAGTCAGCGTTTTTAAAGCTAAGCGGATGCTTGCTCGTCTTTTGCCCTGGCGGGCTCTGGAATGTCTTTTTTTAGGTTCCTGGGACATATAATAAAAGTTATAATTTAGAATTTATACTTATAACTTAATTATTGTATTCTACCTTATACCAGCCTCAGTTGCAAGAAGAGGATCCTGAAACCTGGAGTTGCATCGATGATGCAATGTAAAACACTGGGCTTTGAGTGTAATAATTACTGAAAATTGTCCTGTTCCAGTCCTAGTCCCAGTCCCACTCCCTTGCTTTGGATAAGCCCAATTGAATACTCTCTACTCTTTAAACGCTCGAATCTGGTTTTTATACCTTCATTCTGACGGTTAAACATATGTCTTGCTATCTCGACTGCCTGCCGGAATTGATTAGAGCTTAAACTATTCCTTTTTAAAGTTATCTGGTCAGGCTGTACTAGTGTGTCAGGATTTTCCGGGAAAACAGCTTGTAATAATTCCTGAATTTTTTTTGAATGACGTTCATAAACAGATCTTGCCAGTCTCTTTAAGTTAATAACCGTTGTCGGTATCGCATTTTCATTTCTAAGTGAAGCATTTATTTCAGTGACGATATCAAGATATGATTCATACTGATCTCCTACCGGATGGATCTCATTTTCTATATGCGTGTGGTGGGTAACAAGTTCTTGCTCCTCTGGCTTACCCTTATAATACTGTAAAAGTTTTTTACCCCATTCGGTTATTTCTCTTCCGATTCGTTCAAAATCTTTTTCCTCTACTACTCGGGTGTCTACAAAATCTAAAAGTTGATAGGTAATATCCTTATGTGTGCTTCCGAACTGAAGTGATATAATATCAATTAATGCCTGATTATCAGATATTAACTCTCCGTTTTCAGCGAATAAAAAACCTTCCATATCTCTTGTAAAGTTCACAAGCATTGCTCCTAATTCACTATAATCTACGAGTGGGTACTGAAACCTTTTGTTAACCTCTTTTCCTAAAGGAGTTTTTGACCAGGGTGCAAATAGGTCACGAACGTAACGTTTTCTAAAGCCTGCTGTTACAGAATCTGCTTTATCTGCCCAGTAGCTGAATTCTTCAGGTCCCATCTCAGCTGCCGCTGAAGACAGTATTCTATCTAGAATTATAGATGAATGAGTGATGTGATTTGATGCCATGCTGATTCTTGGATCTAGGAATTCTAATCCATCGACGTTCCCGAAAGACAACTCTTGAGCAGCATGAAAATATTCTTCCTGCGCAACCGGTAGAATCCTATCTGCTACTGAAACTACGGCTTCTACATACTTGTTGCCTTTCTCGTCTTCTTTTGTCTCCCACTTGAAGTGATTGTCTAAAGGGCCATTGCCTTCGGTATCTTTATATTCTACTGACTTTTTAGAGGTGTTTATTCCGATTAAACTTACCTGTCTGGTGAGCATATTGTATAAAGTAAGAGTTAAAAAGTTTTTTAAATTATACACAGGTTCATAATCAATATATGGGGATCTCTTTTCTAAGGATGAGTACCTTTCACCTTCATTATGAATTCGTGAAGGCTTTTTTCTTAATTTTTTTAAAGCTATGAATGATTCAAATAATCTTTCAGGATCTGTATAGACAGAGTTTGGTACTAGCTCTTGAACATTTTTGTTCATTCTTACAACAAAAGCTTCAAGCTGCTCAGGGCTGTATCTTGACCCGAACTCTTCTGCTAGCTGACCGCTTGTTACCCTAGAACGCATCCTTGCAATAAAGCTCTCAGCGTTTGACATGAGCATTCTTTTATATGCATGATCGCTATCTATAGAGACTTCCATAAGCGGTCTTTGTTAAATTATTATTGCATATAAAAGCCTACTAGTACAAGAAAAATGAGTTATAAGTGATTAAATATATTTAATAGTTTCTTGAGATTTTTCATATTGTGGGCCGGGAAGTTGGCTATCCGAATTTGTCTATCTTTCATCTCTCCATAGCCTGAGCCTAGAATGTAGCCTCTATTTTTGGCAAATTGAATGATTTCCTGTGATCCGTGGGGAGTGGATATAACAATAGTTGTTTTGGAGCGAATTTGAGAGTTATTTACAAAAAGCGAAAAGTCAGTTCGACTTTCGATAAAGTCATAAAGTAAAGCTGCTTTTTCATCTGTCTCATTTCGGATATTTTGTATTCCTTTATGGAGCATATCTTTTGTGATTTTTTCCAGGAGATAAATATTTAATACATTCGGTGTTTCTGGCGTTTGGTATTTTTGATATTGTTTATATAAAGCGTCAAATGAATGATAGCTTCCTGTAGAAAGACCTCTATTCTTAAGAAAATTCGCTTTTTCCACAGCTCTAGGGCTCACAATTAGCACTCCCAATCCGGAAGGCAGCCCGAATCCTTTTTGGACTGAAAAAAAGACACAATCAAGTTTCTCAAATGGTAGATTTACATATGGAACTGAAGATACTATATCTACAGCTATTAATATTTTGGGATGTCTTACAGATATACTTTCAATGTCTTTTATAGGTATTGATACGCCAGTGCTTGTTTCATTTTGGGTGAATGTTATAAGTTCAGCATCTGGAATTATTCTTACGTTTTTTATATCACACCATTCACCCATTTCTAGGTTTTCAGCACATGAATTTTTTCCTAGATCTATCCCTATCTGATAAAATTTTTTTGAAAAACTGCCGTTTACGAAATGAAAACTTTTTTTCTCTACTGTATTTTGGATTATTCTTTCCATCGCCTCGGTAGCTGACGAAAGGAAAAATATTGCGTAACTATTCGGCACTCCAAGTAGCTTGCGAATCCTTTTGATTGCTGATTGGAATATTTCGTGAAATCTTGCGCTCCTGTGAGAAATTGACGGTATATTTTCTTCAAATGCGGTTTTGATATGTTTTTCTACTGTGGGATAAAGTTGAGATGGTCCTGGGGTAAAGAAAATCGGTTTTTTCATAGCTAATATAGAGCTCTTACACGAATAGTACCCTTAATGGCTTTTAAGTCCTCAATTACAGACTGATTATAGCTTTTGTTGACATCTGTTATTGCATAACCTATTTCCTCATTCGTTTTAAGATACTGACCTTCTATATTTATATTGTTTTTCGCGAATACTTTGTTAAGCTCAGCCAGTACTCCGGGTTGATTTTTATGAATATGAATGAATCTGTGCGCTTTTATAAGTTTTGGCAGTTGGATATTTGGAAAGTTCAGGCTTAATGAAGTATTTCCAGTATTTATGAAATTGATCAGTTTTTCAGGGACAAATTCTGCAATATTTCTTTGACCCTCCATAGTCCCTGCTCCTATATGAGGAGTAAGAATGATATTTGGAAGTCCTTGAAGATCTGATACAAATTTTTCATTATTGCTTTTTGGTTCCTTCGGGAAGACATCAATAGCGGCACCATGAATTTTGCCATTTTTGATATATTTTACAAGCGATGGAATATCTACTACTAACCCCCTGCTACAATTTATGAATACTACACCATCTTTCATGGCTGCAAATTCGCTTTCTGCTATCAGATTAGCGTTCTCCTTTCTGCCATCTACATGAATAGTTACTACATCTGCAATTTTTAGTAATTCTTGAAGAGTTTTGCAGCGTTTGGCATTTCCAAGTGCTAGTTTATCGGCGATATCGAAATAATGAATTTCCATCCCCAAGCTTTCGGCCAGGATTGATAGCTGGGATCCGATATTGCCGTACCCTACTATCCCTAATTTCTTTCCCCTTATTTCATGGCATTTATCAGCGCTTTTATCCCAGACTCCCTCCATCAGCTTTTGATTTTTTTCGATTACTCTTCTATAGAGCGTGATTATATTTCCCAGTGTAAGCTCTACGACGCTTCGGGTATTACTATAAGGAGCATTAAAAACAGATATCCCGGCCTGTGAACAAGAAGATAAGTCCACGTTATTAGTACCTATTCCAAATACACCTATGGATAATAGTTTTTTAGCGTATCTTAATATATCTTGTTGTATATTGGTTTTCGATCTGATTCCAAGTATCGAGACAGATGGAATGACCCTCCTTAGCTCTTCATAATCTAGTGCGCGGCTATATGTTTCTATCCGATAACCTTCTTTAGAAAAAATTTCTGAAGCGTAGGGATAGATATTCTCTAAAAGCAATACTTTCATCATGGTTTTGGGAAAAGAAAGTGCACGGGGCAATTTAAGACGATATAGGATTTCGTCAAATGAAGCTGATATATAATCTGCTTTATCCATGACAGATTGCCGTTTTATATTTTCGGTGAAAGCAAAGAATTTTTCAGCATGTCCATTCTCTCGTATTTGATAGTCAGTAAACCCGTCTCCTATTATATATACTACCCCCTGAAGGCCTAATTTACGTATTGTCTCCACCTTTCCGCCGTCATAGGATAGAAGATTTTTCTCATCAAATCCGGTAACGACTCCATTTTTATTAAAAATAAATTCATTGGCTAAAACGTGGTTTTCTGAGATACCATATGGTTTAACAATAGGAATGATAAATTCTTTAAATCCCCCTGAAACGATATATATTTGATTCGCATAGGTATTAAAAAAATCTTTATTAGTTTCTACAGATTTTGTAATATTTTTTCTAATATATGCAATAAGTTTCTTAATATCTGTTTTGTTAGTTTGAAATAAAAGCAATCTCTGTCTTAAGGATTCATTAAAGCTGATTTTTCCTTCCATTCCCAGGTCTGTTATCTTTTTAATTTTTGTAAGTATTTTTTCTTTATCATTTCTATTCTCTAAGGTAATCCTAGCGAGTTCTTCCAGTGATTCTACTGTAACGAAAGTGCTGTCAAAATCGATGATAAAGTAAATATTATTATTTAGGCTACTCATAGTCACATAATGATACTTAATCCTCTCAAGCTTACTTTGTGGCTTTTAACCCCGATTATATCGGGGTTTAGTTCTATTCGAACACGCCACGAAGAGCGCTTTTAGGAGGATTATGCAGTTCTAAGCAAAACCTTCAGTTTGGCAAGATCTGCATAAAAAATCTCCCTTTCGGGAGATGGTTTGTTTTATAAATACATTCTTCCACCTCCCTAACTAAAGGATGCGGAGGAAGGTGAAAAATTGTTTGTAACTTGGACTCTTTTATTCATATTATATGTTCTCCATGGCAATATAATACAAGAGGTATTAAAGGTAGTCAATAGCTATTTTATTCAATTGAGAATCAGTCGGGTGAGACTTTCGCGTTAGTTAAATCACTTAATTTTTCCTCAAGCAGCGGATAAATTGAAAGATTTGAGAAGATTTGCTCTGCTTCATATCGGGCTTTCTTAATAAGCGAAAAGTCGGAAAAGCTGGCAGCTTTTAGCTTAGGTAGTCCTGATTGGGTAGTTCCGAAAATATCTCCCGGACCTCGAAGTTTAAGATCAAGTTCTGCAAGCTCTGAGCCGATGTGTTTTATTTCCAGGGCTTTTAGGCGAGTTATGCTCTGCACAGCCTTAGTTTCACTGAATAATAAGCAGTATGATTGTTTATCACTCCTTCCTACTCTTCCTCGGAGTTGGTGAAGCTGGGAAAGGCCAAACCTCTCTGCAGCTTCTATCAAGATAACTGTAGCATTTGGAATATCTATACCTACTTCCACCACAGGTGTCGCAACAAGAATATCAAATTTTTTCTCTCTGAAATCTGAAAGTATCTGATCCTTTTCTTTCCCTTTCAGTTTTCCGTGTAGCATCTCAAGCCGGAGATCGGGAAATATCTCCATTTTTAAACGCTCAAATTCTACCTTAGCTGCCTTTATCGTTTGCATGTTTTCAGATTCTTCGATAAATGGACAAATTATAAAAACCTGAGATCTCAGTTCTTTTATTTGTTTTTTTATCCAATCATAAGAAGCATCTCGTTTCTCCTGGGGTATGAGCCATGTCTTGATGCGTTTTCTTCCTGAAGGGAGTTCATTGAGATACGAGATATCTAAATCGCCATACATAGTAAGAGCTACAGTTCTAGGGATGGGTGTTGCCGTCATGGTGAGAAAATGTGGATCTACTCCTTTACCTCTGATTGAACTCCTCTGTTCTACCCCGAATCTCTGCTGTTCATCGATAATGACGAGACCTAATTTATTAAATTTTATTTTTTCATTTAATACAGCATGAGTACCGATTAGAACGTCAAAATAATTGTCATGCTGAACTTGTTTCAGCATCTTGTTAATGTTGTTTTGAGATCCCGAAACAAGTTCGGGATGACGGTTATGTACTGCATTCTTGCTTCTTGAATCCTGCTTCTTGAATCCTTCTTTCTTACTGCTTGTAGCCAGTGCAATTTTCACCCCGAATGGCTCAAGGAATTTTTTTATAGTAAGGTAGTGTTGTTCGGCGAGGATTTCTGTAGGAGCCATAAGAACTGACTGGAAGCCGTTTAAATAAGCGATGTATATAGCATAAATTCCGACTATTGTTTTCCCACTTCCTACATCTCCTTGGAGTAACCTATTCATAGGTTTTTCTTTCATCATGTCTCGTAGAATTTCATGTATTGCTTTAGTTTGAGATGTAGTAAGCGTGAAGGGAATAGATTCTATAAATTTATTTATTTCTTTTTGATATTTATCTACGGAAAGCGGATACCCTTTTAAGTTTTTGTCCCAATCCACCCTTCTTCTTTTAGATTTTAACTGCAGTAAAAATAATTCATCAAAAGCTAATCTTTCTCGAGCCCGTTCTGCTTTTTCCAGACTCTCAGGAAAATGGATTTGGGAGAGCGCATCATTTAATTTAGGATACGAATATTTGCTGATAATAGCATCTGGCATGAAATCCTGGATTTCGTCTTTAAGTTCTTTTAGAAGTGAATGAATCTGTTTGCGTAACCATTTCGATGAGACACCTTTCGTTTCGGGATAGATAGGAACCAATCTTCCGGTGTGTAGATGCAGTGATTCATTCGGATTGATGGGCTGATTTTCACTGATAATTTCAAAATCCGGCGAAGTCAAAACAACCTTATTGTTAAATAAATCGGCTTTTCCGGAGAGTGATATCTGATCATTCACATGAATATATTTTGTGAGAAATGTCTGATTATACCAGACGACTTCGATTGAACCAGTATCATCACTAATAATTGCTTTCTGAATTTTTTTACCGTATTTTGTGAAGATATTCTTAATTGAAATTACTTGGCCATGTATAGTTACAGCTTCTCCTGCCTGGATTTGTGCTATCTTTGAAATCAGCGAGAAATCGTCATAACGGAATGGAAGATGCCAGAGAAAATCATTAAGAGTGAAAATTCCGAGCTTTTCCAGACGTGAGGAATACATCTTATAAATTCTGCTGGCGCGAGTTAAGGAGGTTTGGAGATATTCTTGATACATCGATATGACTTATTTTCTATTAATATTAAAAAATGTCAATATTTGATTAGTTAATTTTTATTTGGTAGTGATTTATCAATTTCTTAATAATAAATTAATTAAGGATGACTTCTAAGTCAGGAAGCGAATGTCTACCCGACATTTCGGCTGTTTCGCTATCGAAAGTACTAGTAGGCGCTATAAGAAATGCAGCTTTTTTGCCTTGATTTGATGCTGACTGCTCAAGTCTTTCAAATCCTTTCAAATCTTTCTTAAGTCTTTTAATTTCACTAAGACTCTGCGGATTTGTTTCATCCATATTACTTATTTGTGTTGTAGTATGAGCTTCTAAGTCTTGATAATCATAAAAAATTAAAGGTTCACCTGCTGCCTTTTTCGCTTTTAATTGGACATAGGTATCGCCAATTATTAAATCGATAGCCTGATCTACATCTTGTTCTGGTGTAGGGAGTGATACTGAATCTCCATATTTACCTTTATAATATAGATAGAATCCAATTGTACTAACCAATCCCCGGCGAATGTGTTTCCATTTATCGGCATACCCTTTTGTGTGTGCTATGCTATCTGCAAGTCTAAAGCTCTCTGAGCGTTGGTTTGGATTTTGACTGGCCAAGTAATCTACCATTAAATTCAGTCTTCCCGCTAAGGCTAAAGTCAAATGCTTGATTTTATCGAAATCTTTTTGCCCGTCTGGTTTTGTATTTTCTTCCTCAAGTAATCTTTCGTTATCAATTTGTCCAAAAACTCCAAAAACATAATCGATTTGACTTGGCGGCGCCCCTTTCCTCTCTAAATTTTCTTTTAGACGGACCGTGTCTATAATTCCATCTTTAATAGCTGAAGCTATACTGCCTTTTACGCTGTCTATTCTTAATGGTGGCTGTTGGATCGAGTCATCTATTTCATCCATATAATTAAAGTTTAATTAATTTTTGAATTTAGAAATAAGATAAATATGGAAGAAAAGAGGTTGCGATCATCGCGATTATAGCGAAAAACATTATAATTCGGAAAAGTTTTTTATGTTTTCTGACAAAGTTCATATTTTAATTTTTACTATTCTTCTCTTCCCTACTTTGACTATCATACCATTTCTTATTTCAATAATCGCGTTCGGATCTTTAATTCTTTGATCGTCTATCTCGACCCCACCCTGGTCTATAAGCCGCTTCGCCTCCGTTTTGCTGTTTGCAAAGTTTATCAAAATCAATAAATCGGTAACTTCAATTTGATTATGACCAGTATACATGTATACTGGTAAATCGACCGGTAATTGTTTCTGTTGTACGGTTTTTTCGAAATGCTCCTGGGCACTTGTGGCTTCCATTTCGTCATGCAGCTCTTTTGTGATAATGAATGCTAACTGTTTCTTGAGTTCCATAGGATTTCTGCCGTCTCGTAATCCACTTTCGATATTC
>CAYMDS010000005.1:0-32006 GCA_964389405.1 uncultured Gammaproteobacteria bacterium | reverse complement strand
CTTTCGACCGCCTCGTCTACAGCGAGGTGCGATTGACTGCTCCGCCAACTCAGCAGATTTATGATTTTAGCATTTTTGAGCCGAAGGCGGGATTCGAACCCGCGACTTGCTGTTTACCCACCTTCACTTGCTCTAGAGCCTTCTGTCGGATTTGAACCGACGACCTGCTGTTTACAAAACAGCTGCTCTGCCACTGAGCTAAGAAGGCAGGTTTCGGCGGACAGGCAAATCAGCTACTCTTTTATCCACCATAGCTTTAGCAAAGGTGGAGCCACTGAGTTACTTCGGCGTTCTCATAAAAATCCATGTACGGCTAATTTTACCAGAGTAAATACATACCGGCAAGCCACAATTGAATCGATGGAGAGATATCTTTTTTAAAACGCCCTATAGTTGACAAATCTTCTCTCTCTCTCTGGTAAACTCCCGCCTTATAAGTCTCTGAAAAAGGCGCAAATTGCTGTGCTAATTTTTAGATCTTATAGTTTTCGCACATTAACAAGTGATATGGAATTTGCCTCCGACTAGAACGGATCACTGAGAAGTCATTCAGACTTTTCACCGTCCGTTTTAGTAAGGAGGTTATATCGAAAAATAAAACGGAAATCTACCTCAATTGTCAACCAATTTAGTATAAAAAGGAGAATTTCACAACATGGAACAGAAACGTTCCCTTCCTATTTTCCGCGTAGTTCTTAGTTTGCTTCTTGTCGTGGGTTTTCTCACTTTGAGCAGCATCTATAGCAACTACGTCAGCGATATCGTCGCGGCTCAGTCGGCTGTCGGCCAGCTGGAGAATGATCCGGCTGTGTTCGCCGCGAGCCGTGCACTGGCTACGCGTCAAAACCTTGTTAACTGGCTGGGTTCTTTCGTCGTCCTAGGTCTACTTGCGCTCATCTGGGCGCCTTACCTGTGGAAGTGGCGAAGCTCCAAGAGGGTCAAGGGTGGCGGGCGTATGCTCGCCTTTCTTGTCCTTTTTCTGATCTCGATGGGAGTTGCCGGTGGGCTTACCGGCTGTGGGCCGTACTGCGGTACGCAGCTTGTCGAAATCCAGCCCCATGAGACTGCTTTCGTGGTTCCTCTCGTTGGGGACACCACAGAGCAGGCTCAATTTGAGAGCATCGAGTTTCTGCAAGGTGCCCAGGTTGCTACCAAGAGGATCGAAGTCCCCACTTCGCAGCATAAGGTCGGCCGGGGTCCGTGGAGCTATGAGTGTGTGCCTACGGTGCGAGTCATCGTGGTGAACAGAACGCCGGTTTCCCGCGACTGGACGACCCCAGATGATTCTGGGGCGACTATCGATCAAGCCTTTGGCGTAGAGTCCGCTGAAAGCGTCGGCTTTGAAGCCGGCGCGACCATGTCAGCGCTCGTGGAGGAGGCCAATGCGGCAAAGTTCCTCTACTACTATGCTGGTAAGAGCTTGCAAGAAGTGATGGACGGTAACGTCAGAAGCTTCATGCAAGCTAGGCTATATGATCGCTTTTCTGGTCTAACTGTGGCCGAAGGCCAAGATCAGAAAGGTACGATCTATGCCGAGGTATGTGAAGAAGCGAGAGTTTTCTTTACCGACCAGGGGATTACCATTATCTCCTGTGGTGGCAGCGAAGGTTTGGTCTATACCGACCGTCGTGTGCAAGACGCTATTGATGCTGTCTTTGAAGCACAAGAGCGTATTCAGCAAGCTGAGGCAGAGGCGACTCGCCAGCTTATCGAGGCTAGTGCGAACGCGACTAGCACCGTTATCGCTGGACAGGCGGCTGCCGAGGTTCTCGAGGCTCAGGGTGAGCAACTGGCTCAGTACCCTGGCCTAAGTTCGTATGAACTGGCACGGCGCTCTCAAGGCTTGCCTGAGTTCCTGGTGATACAGGGAGGCGGCGGAGGGACAGAGGAACTCCCGTTCCAGTTTCTGATTGATGCCGGTATCGTCCGGCTTCCTGAGGAGACTGCCACCGAGACCCCGATTCCCGCGACTACGGCACCGACTGAGGTGCCTACGCCTGTGGCACCGACGAACACGCAGCCGTAGCGTCCATCTCCATATCACTATAGTGTAGTGCGAACTAGGGAAACCGGAGATTGTCAGAAGACGATACTCGATGAAAGCTTAATACCTTCGTCAGTATTTGCAGCGTAAGTTGCACGAGTCTTAAGACAATTGTTGATGGTTTCCCTTTTTCGTGTCCAATAAAGTCCTATAGGATTGACATCTGATCTTAAGCTTAGTATACTTCTCACGATGTAAATTCATGAAACTACGCTCATTTGCTGCATTTTTTCAGTGAATTTTCATATTTTACTTGCACGTTAAAAATCTGCGGAAGTATCTCTTTCTTAAGTCAGCCAGTGAGGGCAGTTATAGTATAAACTGCTTTGACCGGCTGGCTTATAGTTCAAAGGAGAAAATAAAAATAAGCCGCTGTCAAACTTAGCTTGGAAGAGTAGAAATGAATCCTAACACCTTACGCTATAAGAACATTGGAAGTGAACTGACAGATCGTCAGTTCTTGGCCGTTCTGGGCGGCTTTGTAGTAATAGGATTGTTAGTGTCGACCTTCATGGCGACACTAACATACAACTGGAACCCGAATATCTTTGTGATGCTCTTCATCGGATTGGCCATCCCGTTCTATGGGATCCATTTGAGTATCACTTCGGATGATTGGGTTAAATCGGCGATTGGTTACGCGCTGGTGGTAATTCCCTTCGGCGCGCTCATCGGGCCCGTAGTGGCCCTCTACGAGGTGCCATCGGTTTTGCAGATCATGGCAGCGACCCTCGTGGTTTCCACGCTACTTTGGGTGGTGGGCATGCTGGTTCCGCCCATCACCAAGAATTGGTCTGCATACATAGTCGGCGCCTTGTTGGTGCTGATTGCAGGCGATTTGAGTCGAATCTTCATGCCGATGTTCGGCGTCCAGCCGGTGGCTTTGGAGATTTGGGACTGGGTTGGTATCTTGCTGTTCAGCGGCCTCATCGTTTACGATGTCAATAAGGCCATGCAGCGAGAGAAGACTATGGACAGTGCCGTCGACTCGGCGGTAGCGATCTATCTGGACATAATCAACCTTTTCCTACGAGCTTTGTCCGCTAAGGGCAAACGCAAAAGTCGCTAACCTCAATTCGCATTTAGATTCCGCAGATCGATTTTCGTGCAAGACCCGTCCGTAGTTGGAATTAGTCAGAAGTGGCGACAATTCAATGAAGGACGGGTTTTGTATTTATAAAACAAAAAACCATCTGCCTTGGGGAGATGGTTTTTTAAACTCTTTAATACCGAGCTATGAGGGTTTTTCTCCCTGAGTGTAAAAATTGGGGAGGATATTCATTCCGCCACGGCGAAACAAACCTCACCTTGTCGTCCGCAAATCTTGCAGACTACCTCAAAGAAATTGATTTGTAGAGAAAAAATAAAGCCTCAGCCTCTAGTATCAAAGAGCAACTTTAGTATAGATCCGGGGATGTGAGAGGTCAAGTGGTATAGTAATTAGTCGGAAAAAACACGTTTAATAAGGCGTAGGGCAAAGAGGGTAGGAGTTGGGATAAATTTCAAAAGCCGAGGAGGGAGAGGAGGAACGTGTGAATTTGCAACATGAAGTCTTGTAATGAAAACGGACCTAGAGGAAAAAAGAGCAGAAATAGAAGAATAAAAGTCCCCATTTCACCTATTGCTAAATACCTTTTGGCGCTATGCTCAGAGAGAAAAAGCGCAAAAACTTTAGATCCATCAAGAGGAGGAATGGGTAGTAGATTAAATATAGCAAGCCACAGATTAAGATCCATTATTATAAGAAGCACAACTCTTAAGATATCGGATGCCGATCCTAGGAGATGAATTAATCCAGAAGCTGCTATAGCCAGAATAATGTTTGTTAATGGTCCTGCGAGAGAAACAAGCGCCAGATCTTTTCTGCCTTCTTTGAGATTAAAAGGGTCTACGGGTACAGGCTTGGCTCCTCCGAAAGCGAATTTACCGCCAGATGAGAGAAGGAGAAGAAGAGGTAAGAATACAGACATCATAGGATCTATATGTTTTAAAGGATTTAGAGTTAAGCGGCCTGAAATTCTCGCTGTCGGATCACCCAATCTATCAGCCACATAGCCGTGGGCTATTTCATGTAGAATAGCTGAGAAAAGAAGGACTATTAGTGAAAAGATGATAATAAAAAGTTCCATATGTATATATTTTCCATTTTCCAGCCTCCATTTTCCATAGAAATAAACAATTCATAAAATAAAAAACAAATGGAAAATGTTAAATGAACAATGGACAATCCACGGCTTGTGTGTTATAGTATATCCTACTTAAGGAGTAAATTCTATGGGAATGAAATGCGCAAATTGTGGTAAGGGTTCGATGTACGGACATAATGTCTCTCATGCGAAAAACCGCACGAAAAAGAAATTTAAACCAAATCTTCATATGGCGAAAGTAGTAGTAAATGGGACTTCAAAACGGGTTAGATTATGCACAAAGTGTCTGAGGATGTATAAAAGATCACTTCAAGATCAAGTAGTGAGTGAGGTAAGCAATTCTTCTCCTGTAGCCACGATATAATCCTAGATAACTTATAACCTATAACTTATAACTTTCTGTATTGTGTCTTTTAACTCCGGATAGCCGTTATAAAAATCCTTTAAGCTTACTGGCTTTTTCCCTTCCATTTGTAATTTTCCTTCCGGAAGAAATTTAAGTATTCGCCATTCGCCATTTGTCATTTGGACCTTGCTCCATGCACTAGGCCATGGAAAGTAGGCGTAAATCATTCGTTTGAGTATTTGAGGCGCTGGCGGATTCATGATATCAAAGTATCCATTCTGTCGGGTCAGCTTTTCTGTAAATGTGGCATCATTATGGGCTTGCTCCCGGAGTGTTATTTTTCCTGATACATATCTTTCAAGATTTTCTTCAAGAAGCTTTGCGCCTTCTGAGAAAAGTTTTAAATAACCCGAATTGGCAGTATCACTTGGTGTAAGTGTAAGCTTTCTCTGAGCGAGGATCTGGCCGTGGTCGACTTCGTTATCGAGTTTTATTAATGTCACACCTGTTTCGTAGTCTCCCTTAAGTAAAGATGTCTGAATAGGAGTAGGACCTCTATATTTTGGGAGAAGGGAGGGGTGGATATTTATGATTCCTTTGGGGTAAAGATTAAGTATTCTGGATGGCACTATTAATCCAAAGTCAGCTAGTATCGCAACTTCTGTTACTTTCTCTTTTAATTTATTTATGATTTCAGGTTGACTTAAATTTGATACGGAGAGATAGGGAATATTATTCTTTAAAGCATAAGAGATTACGGGGTCAGTTAGATTTTTTTCAGTAGTTACTATAAGTACGACGTTAAGAACTTCTAATATTGGCAAGACATAATTAGATACTCCATAAAAAACAACTTTCATACAATGTGAAACTATTAACTATTAACTATTAACTTCATATGTCCAGCTCTTCAAATATCATTTCTCCTTTTTCGTCAGCCTTTGCTTTATATAACTTTTCGTTTTGCTCTAAAACCCTTTTTGGAAATAAGATTCCATCTAAATGATCACATTCATGCTGGATTATGGTTGCTAAAAAACTGTCAAATGTTTTAGTAGTTCTTATGCCTTTTTCATTTTCAAAAGATAGAGTGACAGTTGCTGCCCTATGGACGACTCCCCAGATGTCTTTTAGAGACAAGCATCCTTCAAGCTTTACACCCTTTTTTTCTTTGGATTTTTTTTCATCTACTACAGGGAGTTTTTCTTCGCTTATTGATATTATTTCAGGGTTTATAAAAACGTAAAGCGGGGATGCCGGATCCTCTTTTATGATAAATAATCTTAACGATTCACCGACTTGCGGCGCTGCCAATCCCACGCCTTCTGGGTCTCGGGTGTTCTCTAAAGTCACAGTCATCTCTTTTATTAATTTTTTAATTTTAGAATCTACTTTACTGACCTTTTTTGCTTTACTGGATAGCACTTTATGAGGTGCCTGGACGATATCTAACATGAAGCTATTATAACATGAGTTTAAGCAAATGCATTTGCCAGAAGCCAAAAGAGAACTCCGCCTAATCCCCAAAGCGGGATAGAAAGTAGACTTGTGTATCCTTGTAGTGAATATCTATGATAAGTCCAAAGTCGTTGACCCACTATCTGATGATATGAAAATCCCACAAGCCATTCTAAGGCAGTTCCTGCTAAAGAAAAACTGATAAAAATAGTTGCTAAATCAATATTTTGCTTTATAGAAAAGAGAATCACTGTTAATATAGGGGAAAGCATAAGGAAGCCATATCGACCGTATGAAAAATGGACTCTTCGCAAATTTTTATGTGTGAGAAGTGAATAAATTTTTACTAATACGTCTTCAAGCATGACACCCGTTGCTAGCATGCCTATAAAAATCAGAACATTCTTAATTTCAGGTGTCATATATCATTTAGTTTACAAAATCGATATTTAATTTGCATCTTTTTTTCTCCATTCTTCTAGTGTATTTTTCGCTTGTTGATTATCTGGATATTTATTAAGTAAATTATTTAAAATTTCATCAGCCTTCTTTTTCAAGTCTACATCGATTACGCTTTCGTTTTCATCTGTGGCCATTTGACGATATAAAAGTCCAAGCGCCAAATAAGCATCCTGATAATCAGGCTTCATCTTAATCGTTTTTAATAAAGTTTCTTCCCCTTTTTTTTCATATCCAACTTGGCCGTAGAGAACACCGAGGTTATACCAAATCTTGGCATCAGTTGGCGCTAACTCTGCTGATTTTTCCGCTGCTTCAAGTGCTATATTTGTATATGAAGATTCAAGTTCTGACAGCGCATAAAATAGCCGGATTCGGGTTTTCCAGAAAGGGAGATAATTAGGGTGGGCTGTTAAAACTTCGTTATTTAGTTCTACTGCTTGTTGTGCCAGTTGAGCTGCGAGTGTAGCTTCGCTTTGCTGGAATAATGTCAGAGATAATTGAAGTGTCGCGATACTTAATTCATCTTTAAATACAGGCTCATTTGGCCTGATAGATACTGCCTCCTTCAATGATATGTAGGCTTCCTGAGGATAGCTATTTCGTGATAAATTCATACCTAGGCTATATGCAGCATCAGCTTGCCAGTAACGAAAGAGGGCAAGAAGCAAGACACCAGAAGCAAGAAGCAAGAAGATAATTGCTAAATATTGAGAAACCGAAATGTGAAAAAAAGAATTAGTTTTTTTTGAAATAGGTAATTCAGCAGATTCCTCTTTATTATTAAGTATAAAAATAAATGCCGGGATCAGGAGAAGAAAAAGATTTATTATAACGACTGAAAAACCGAAGAAATTAGTAATAAGGATTGAGATCCATCCTGCAAATAAACCGATTGTTAATAATTGGGTTTTTAGATTATTGTCTTCTGTGTTAAGATTTTTCTCCTTTTTTATGACGAGCAAAGTTTTAGTATTGTCATCGTTTAGCAGTTTATTTCTGTTTTTATGTAGTAGTTTAATGACTTGAAAACTAAATACTCCTATCAACAATAGATAGCTTCCTAAACCAGTAATGCCAGTTGTTGTCAAATAATTTAAGTATTCATTATGTGCTTTGTTGTATAAATAATCCCATTCGGAGGTAAGATTATGCTCTACAGGGCGGTACTTATAATAAGCAAAAGCGAATGTCTCAACGCCTGAGCCAAAGAGTGGATAAGCTTTCCAGGCATCAATCGCGCCTTTCCAAACAATACGGCGAATGTCAGCCGAATTTGTAATATTCGAGTTCTGCGTTTGGGATAGAGTAGAAGTATCATGGGTAGCGCTGGATGGGAGGTTTTGTTTAATTGAATTGAGAGTGAATATGTTTAGCTTATCGATAGGTGTTCCATTGAAGAAATTAAAGATTAAGAATGAAAAATTGAAAATTACAAATAAAGATAGGAATTGTTTTAGAGAAAAAAATCTTTTTATCAAAATGAGCACCCAAAAAACCCCATTTGCAATCCAAAAACCCAGGAATCCCGCGCGGGTATTTGTGTAGAGAAGGGAGATATAAAAAAGAGTAGTAAGTAGAAAGTAGTAAGTAAGTTTGAGTTTGTCATTCTGAGCGAAGTGAAGAATCCCATTAAGATCTGTACGACCTTGAAGGGGATCTTTCGACTTACTCCGTTTGCTCAGGATGACATTTAGAAAAAGGGCCATTGAAATAGGTAAGAGAGTAGCTAGATACGCTGCCATCCATGCTGGCTGGCCAAGAGTTGAAAACATGCGAATAGTTGGTTTAAAGGCTTCAGTCCAGCAGGCTACATTAAATTCACGTCGGAAAACATAACATGTAGGATCATATCCGAAATGAGAAGGCAATCCCCATAGTATGACTATCAATCCTGAAATGAGTGTTATTTTTAATAATTTTGTGACATCTTTTTTTTCAAGATGCGTGATAAGAGCATAATACAGGAAAACGTAACAGATAGTAGATAATAAACCTCCATTAAATCGTGAATAATAACCCCAAAATGATACATGTGTATCAAGAGAGATAATTGTTGATATTACCTGAGAAATTAGAAAAAGAAGTAGCGGTAAATCCAAGGGCGTTCTTTTAAAATATATTTTTTTTTCAATGATAGCTTTTCCCAACCATGCGGTAAAAATAATAAGGGTAATGCCATACGTGAAAAACATTTTGTTTAATTCAAAAAGTTCGGAAGTGCTACCCCAGAAAACCAGCGGAACTAGAAAAAAGAGAAGGTAAAAAGAGTAAGTGATAATTTTATTGCAGTAAAGGGAGAGCTTCATAAGAATTTAGAATTCATAATTTAGAATTCAGAATGAAATGCAGAATCTAGAATAGTTTTATATAAATTAAATTCTGAACTTTGAAATCTAAATTCTAGATTTATTTATACTACCATATCGTAAGGATGTGAACAAGTTAGCGTCGGTTTACACAAGAATCGTTAGTTGGTAGAATGATGGTGTCATGTTTGACAAATTTTACGGTTTATTCAGTTTAAATATCGGAATCGATTTAGGCACTGCAAATACTCTGGTTTTTGTTAAAGAAAAAGGAATTGTCATACGGGAGCCATCAGTTATAGCAAGAAGAAAGAAAACAAAAGAAGTAATAGCAATAGGAACTACAGCTAAAAATATGATGGGGAAAACGCCTCCATCTATAATTACAATCAGGCCTTTGCGGGAAGGCATTATAGCGGATTTTGATGCGACAGCAGCCATGATAAGCTATTATATCAGGCAGGTACATGAAAGCCGCAGATTTATACCCCCATCTCTTGCTAGACCGCTTGTGGTTATAGGTGTGCCTTCAAATGTTACTGAAGTTGAGAAAAGAGCAGTATGGGAGGCAGCTTTAGATTCAGGTGCAAGACAAGCCTATCTTATCGAAGAGCCTATCGCAGCAGCCTTAGGAGAAAATATCGACATATTCCACAGCAGAGGTGTTATGGTTGTTGATATAGGCGGGGGTACTACTGAGATAGCAGTATTATCTTTAGGAGGAATAGTAGTTGGTAGGTCATTAAAAACAGCAGGCGATGATTGTGATACGGCTATTCTTCATTATGTTAGGCTTAAGCATGGATTGCTCCTTGGTGAGAAAACCGCAGAAGACTTGAAGATTCATATAGGCAGCGCATATATTAAAAAATCAAAAATCAAAAATCAAAAATCAAAAATTATTGAGCCTGAAATTACCGGCGAAGAAAGAGAAACTGATAAGGGTATAGAGATTAAAACGGAGAAAGGAGAGAAGATGGCAATTGTCAGGGGGAGAGATATTGAAACCGGACTCCCACGAAGTCTAAGAATTACTGAGACTGAAGTAAGAGAGGCATTATCTCCAGTGATAAGTAAAATAATTCAAGGCATTAACGAGGTGGCCCAGGAGGCACCGCCTGAGTTAATTTCAGATATCCTTGAGCAAGGCATCATCTTAACAGGAGGTGGATCGCAGCTTTATGGTTTGGATCAGCTGCTCGTTGAGCAGGTTAAAATACCAGTACTTTTATCTGAGGATCCTATGACTAGTGTCGTTCGCGGAACGGGCAAAGTAATAGAAGACCGGGATTTATTGATGAGGATAAAATCAATGGGGGAGATGAAATAATTGTATGAAACAAAGGCAAAAAATTTATCAGGCATTTATTGTTTTTTCATTACTCTCTGTCCTACTGCTAATTCTTTCACCGACTATGCTTTTGCGTTCAGTAAGCGGTTTAGTTGAAAAAATTTTCACTCCTTTACAGATGTCAGTATACAGAAACATAGGAATTAAAGATGATAATAAATATAAGGAATTAGAAGAAGAAAACCTCAGAATACATGAGGAGCTTGGCAAATTAAAAAACCTGGAAAAAGATGTGTTGGCTCTTCGTAGTCAACTGCGTGAGACTGTTTATCCTGCCAGAAAATTGATTCCAGCTGAAATAATCGGAATTAATAAAGAACCCTTACAAAGAGATTCTTCGTATGCCACAGAAATTGTTATAAATATTGGCAAAAGCCAAGGTATAAAAAAGGGTATGGCGGTAATTAGTAAAAATGTCCTTATAGGAATAATAGGCCGGGTTTCAAATGAACGATCAACAGTCTCACTTGTAACTGCTGAAAATATGTCATTTCCGGTAAGGAGCATTCGTACAAACGCTTTAGGAATAGTCAGAAACGAAAAAAATCAAATGGTAATGCACGATGTTTTACTTTCTGAGAAGCTAGAAATGTCAGATACTATTGTAACGCAGGCAGGCATGAAAGATGATGGTACAGGTTATCCTCCTGATTTATTGATAGGTAAGATAGTGTCAATTGATAAAAAACCAAGCGCGTTATTTCAATCTGCCCGTATCATGCCCTTTTTAAAGATAGATGAGATTTCTGTGGTTTTCGTAGTTTCAGAGTAATATTTTATGAAGCCTTTTATTTATTTTTTATTATTATTAATTGCTATGCTTATTGAAACTACTTTGTTAAAAATTCCATTCATTCTTATATTGCTACTCGTCATCTTCATAAAATTTAAAACACAAGGAATATTTTTTTTGGCATTCGTAATGGGCGTTCTAATTGATTCTCTTAATATACAGCGGTTGGGATTATCAAGTCTGCTATTTATATCATTCTTATTCTTCATCAATTTATATGAAAAAAAATATCAAATCCAAACGATACCTTTTATAGTCATTTCTTCGTTTCTCGGTGTATTAATTTACAGCTATATTATTTATCATTCCTATTTTATATGGACTTCAGCCGTTTGGGGGACACTAGTCGGGATTTTTCTTTTCTGGTTTTCGTCCAAGATTGAAGGAAGCGCTTCGTTATAATATAAATAAAAATTTTGATCCGGCTTAAATTTACTCTATGTAATTTATGAAAGTTGGTGTAGCATTCGGAGACCATATAAAAGTAGAAAAAATTAAAAAAAGATACTCAGGTGGAGAGCATACAAGACATGTTCGTGCACATATTTTTTTTATAGCACTTGTACTTTTTCCCTTAATTATCCTTCTTAAGCTATTGGATATTCAGTTGGTGCATGGAAGTTATTATCGTTCAATTTCTGATGCAAACAGAACGAAAACGAATACGCTTTTTCCCCAGAGAGGTGCAATTTTTGATAGAAGCGGTATACTTCTTGTTCTAAATAGTCCGATATTTGAAGAAAAAACAAATGAAAAAAGCGAAAATACGAAGATCAATCAGGGAGTAGAATCAAAGATTGATGCTAGGCGACATTATCCTTTTAAAGAAACTATGGCCCACGTATTAGGATATGTGGGAAAGATCACTAAAGAAGAATTATCTGAGCCTGAGTTTTCCACTTTTCATCCGAATGACTATATAGGAAAAAGTGGTATAGAAAAATATTATGATAATTTATTGCGGGGGACATATGGAAAAGAATTGGTAGAAGTAGATGCGCTTGGAAATACATTACGGACTCTGGGCACATCTGATCCTATTCCAGGACAGGATATCCATTTAACCCTTGATGCGAATCTTCAGAAAGCATCTTATGACGCTTTTCCCAAAGGTAAAAAAGGTGCTGTCATAGTGTCAACTCCAAAAGGTGAAATATTGACATTAATTTCAAAGCCTTCATTTGATCCCAATCTTTTCACTATGGACGAAAGCTACGAATTAATAAGTGGAGACTACAGCAATATAGATGCAGTGCTCTCCGATAATGATAATCAACCCTTGATGGATCGTGCTATAAGTGGCGCGTATCCTCCAGGGTCGACTTTTAAGCTGATAACTGCTGCTGCCGGACTTGAAAAAAAAATAATTGATAGAAATTATAAAGTTGAAGATACGGGGATTATCCGTATAGGAGAATTCAGCTTCGGAAACTGGTACTTTCTTGAGCAAGGTAAAAAAGACGGAATAGTAGATGTCGTGAAAGCGATAAGTCGGTCAAATGATATATTCTTTTATAAATTAGCTGAAAAAGTTTCCGTGGACACATTATCAGAGGTGGGTGGTAAGTTCGGTATAGGCCGCAAATTGGGAATTGATCTTCCAAATGAAGCCTCCGGGTTATTGCCGACTAAGGAATGGAAGTCTAAATTTATTAAAGAAGCCTGGTATCTGGGTGATACGTATCATTATGGCATAGGTCAAGGATACCTTTTGGCTACGCCTTTACAGGTAAATATGTGGACTGCTGCGATAGCAAATGAAGGTATATTACCACATCCACATCTTCTGAAAGGTGCAAATAACAAGGCGCAAAGTACAAGCTTGATATCCAAAAGCAATATTGATTTAATTAGACGCGGTATGGTAGATAGCTGTAGGCCAGGGGGTGTAGCGTGGCCGCTTTTTGAATTCAAAATTCAAAATTCAAAATTCAAAATTGATAACAAGAACTTCTTTGCCGTAAAGGCAAGTACATCCTCTGCAGCACTTAAGGATTATCGGGAGGTTTCAATTGCTTGTAAAACAGGAACTGCTCAGCATGGAGGAGAGGAGACTTTGCCTCATGCATGGATTACGCTTTTTGCCCCTGCTCATGATCCTGAGATAGTAGTTACTGTTTTGATAGAGTCAGCGGGACAGGGTTCTAATGAAGCAGGTCCGGTAGCAAAGAAAATACTCGAAACCTGGTTTAGAAAGTGATCTCTCCCAGGCGATCTATCTGTTCCACTTTTCAGGTGGAAGTAAAAAACACATTATGAATGAAAGGTTATACTGGTTAGGATTTTCGGTATTTCCAGGTGTCGGACCCAAGAGGTTTAGGCTGCTACTGAATTACTTTAAGAGCGCAAAGACTGCATGGGAGGCGAGTGCACTTGACTTAGAGCCAATATTAGGAAAAGTTTTGACTGGGAAATTTAATGAATTCAGGAAAACTTTTATGCTTGAGGAATATTACAAAGAACTGCAAGCTAAAAAAGTTTCTTTTATAGCACTTGTTGATAAAGACTATCCAGAGCTTTTGGAAGAGATTGAAGACCCTCCATTTGTATTATATGTAAAAGGTAACAGAAAGATTCTTCCCGGAGCTTACCCTGAGTTAAATCGAAAGGCTCAAAATGATAGGCTGATAGCAGTTGTGGGTACTAGAAAGATTACTTCATACGGAAGGGATGTAACTGAGCAAATCACCAAAGAGTTAGTTTCAGCGGGTTTTACGATAGTATCTGGTTTGGCTTACGGGGTTGATGCGTGTGCGCATAAAACTACTATTGATGCTGGCGGAAGAACAATAGCTGTTTTAGGATGCGGTGTAGATTGTTGTTCTCCAAGAGAGAATTTGAGCTTATACAATCGAATAGTTCATGCAGATGGGGCGATCATATCTGAGATTCCATTAGGAATTGCGCCTACTAAGGGATCTTTTCCATCCAGAAATAGAATCATTGCGGGATTATCTCAAGCGATAATTGTCACCGAAGGGGCAAGGGATAGTGGAGCGCTATATACGGCAGATGATGCTCTGAAGATTGGTCGTCCGGTTTTCGCTGTGCCAGGACCTATAACATCGCAGCTTTCCAAAGGACCTAATTCACTAATTACTAAAGGTGCGAAGCTCCTAACGAGCGCTGAAGACATTTTAAGGGAATTCAGAATTCAAAGTTCAGAGTTAAGAATTAATAAAAAACAAATAAAAGTGGATAATAAAGAGGAGCAGGAGATAATTGATTTATTAGTAAATGAACAATTGCATTTTGATGAACTTATACGAAAAACTAAGATTGAGTCTTCCCAGCTTGGAGTATTATTATCAATTATGGAGATGAAGGGAATCTTAAAATCATCGGGTGGACTCTATGGATTGATGTACTAAATATATATTGCATAGGTTATGAGGGTGATGTAGGATTAAATTAAATATGGCATCAACTGAGTTAGAAAAGTATATCGAAGCTGCTAGAAATAAGCAAATGTCAGATGAAGAAATTAAAGGACAGTTAGTTAAAATCGGATGGAAAGAATCAGAAGTGCTTAGAGCGCTAGAGCCTCCAAAAACTGCAGATAATTTATTAGTTCCACCACCCGCTCCCAGCGTAGGTATGTGGGTATCATTTCAATATATACTTCTTTTTATATCACTTTATATTAGCGCTATCTCTCTTGGCGGAATTGCGTATCATGCGACTGATAGATTTATTAAAGACCCTCTGGATTTTTCTAATCCTTCATTTGGTGGCCTGGATAACCCTGTTATGAAAGGCTATCTTGCTGCTATTTTGGTGGCTTATCCTATTTTTGCAGTACTTTTTATACGGCTTAAAAAGCTCTCATATGAGAGGCCATTTACCAAGAGTCTTGAGTCAAGAAAACTTCTTATTTATATAACTTTAATTGTAACTTTTATAATCTTACTGGTTCATCTTATTAGCATAATCTATGGGTTTCTTGATGGAAATGTGAAGGAGAGATCCCTCGCGCATTTTATCGTAACTGTTACTATAGCTGGTTCTATATTTTCTTATCTTTTACATGATGTGAGAGAAGACCGTAAATCATTATGAAAAAAGATTATATTTTAATTGGTGTCATATCTTTATTCGTAGCCATGGGTGTTATATATGGTTTTGTGGTGATTGGTTTACCTCGGGATTCTCGAGGTATGAGGTTTGATGCGATACGGGTAAATAATCTTAGTAGTATAAAAAATAGAATAGATAGTTACGCTTCACAGAATAAACGTTTGCCCCAATCCATTCGGCAAGCCGTAGCAACTGACAGTTATGTAAAAATTCTTGATCCAGAAACAGATAAACCGTATGAATATATAATCACCGATACAGATTCATATAGACTATGTGCGACTTTTGATACTGATAACACGAGAAGGGACATGCCGCAAATCGATTACTACTCTCCTTCTGAGTTCCGACATAGTAAGGGATATAACTGTTTTCCATTTACAGTAAACTTGAGAACAAACTATAACTATTTTTCTCCGACTATAACACCACTAATAGTGGAAGCAGTTAGTCCTACAGATGTGACTAAGTACTTCACGGATAAAAATATAGAGTCGGTTAAGCTTGATGAATATACACTTATCGATCAAAGTTCAGAGTTTCCAGAAGGATTCTTTACGGCTAACGAAAACGAATATGGATTAATTAATTATCGAAGCCATCCGATTCCAGTTAGTGTGCATGTTTCATTTATAAGACCCGTAAAGCTTGCAAGTTTAACGAATTCCTTCTCAGCCTGCTCGAAAGGTGATTGTTATAAGTGGACAGCTGTTGGAACTACTGATTCTGGAGAAAATATTTCGTTGAGTGAGAATATGATGATCTCGGATACTAACCTGCAACCTAAATTGAATATAACTTCTGAGAAATCGTTTACAAATATTACTATAAGAGTGTTTAACATTTATGATAAAAGTAATCACATCAAATGGAAGAAAATTAAATTTATCTATAAATAATCACTTCTTCACTCTCGAGGCTCCTTTCTTGACATGTCTTGTATAATCTGTACTTGTAACTTTCTGTTTACAAAGTGTAACATATAACTCATTATGAAAAATTTAGTTATCGTTGAATCACCGGCGAAGGCAAGAACTATAGAAGGATTTCTGGGGAGTGATTTTGTGGTGAAATCATGTTTCGGACATATCAGAGATTTGCCGAAGGGAGATGAAGCTGTGGATATAGAAAACGGTTTTAAGCCGACTTATGTAATACCGGATGAAAAAAAGAAAGTAGTGGCGGAGCTTAAAAAGCTAGTTAAGACAGCACAGGTTGTGCTTTTGGCATCAGATGAAGATAGAGAAGGAGAAGCAATTTCATGGCATTTAACGAAGGCTTTAACTCTGGATGAAAAAAAGACTAAAAGAATCGTTTTTCATGAAATTACCAAATCCGCGATTACGAAAGCTCTGGAAAATCCGCGCGGTATAGATATGAACTTAGTGAATGCCCAGCAAGCAAGAAGAATTCTTGATAGGCTTGTGGGTTTTGAATTATCACCAATTCTTTGGAAAAAAGTGAAGCCTTCATTATCGGCAGGGAGAGTCCAGTCAGTGGCAGTTAGATTTATAGTTGAGCGTGAGAGAGAAATTCGGGATTTTGCCTCTATTTCTTATTATAAGATATCGGCTGAATTTAGAACTAAAGATGGAAAAACTTTTTTGGCAGAACATAAAAATCGGTTTAGAGATGATGTTAGTGCACGCGAATTTCTTAAAAAATGTATAGGTGCTGAATATACCATACTTGATATACAAACCAAGCCGGTAAAAAGGTATCCGACTGCGCCTTTTACTACATCTACGCTTACTCAGGAGGCAAGTCGTAAGCTTGGTTTCTCAGTAGCACGGACCATGCTCATCGCTCAGAAATTATATGAGGCTGGAAAAATAACTTATATGAGGACTGATTCGGTAAACCTTTCCGATTTGGCACTTAAGGCTGCTTATTCTGAAATCGTATCGCGATACGGTAAAGAATACGCTAATCTCAGAAGATATCAAACAAAATCAAAAGGCGCACAGGAAGCGCATGAGGCTATAAGGCCTACTGATTTTAGTAAGCAAACAATTATAGGTGAGACTAGTGAGCAGAGGCTTTATGAGCTTATATGGAAGAGGACTATAGCCTCGCAAATGTCTGAAGCGATTCTTTCAAAAACAGATGTGGAAGTCGGTATCTCGACAGTAAAAGATACTTTAACAGCCTCAGGAGAGGTCGTGAAGTTTGACGGATTCTTAAAAGTTTATCTTGAAGGGAAAGATGAGGAAGAAGAAGAGCATGGATTACTGCCTGCTCTATCAATCGGTGAGGTGATGAGGCTTAATTTTATGCAGGCTGTAGAGCGTTTCCAGAGACCACCTGCTAGGTACACTGAGGCGACTCTAGTAAAAAAACTTGAGGAGAACGGTATTGGTAGGCCTTCCACCTACGCCCCGACTATATCAACTATTATAAAAAGAGGATATGTAGTGAAGGGGGATAGGGAGGGGGTACTCCGCGAGCTTGAGGTGTTCACGTTAAAAAATGATGAAATTGAACGAACTTTACAGACAGAAATGACAGGTGTTGAGAGAAGTAAATTATTCCCAACTGATATAGGAATGGTAGTCACGGATTTTTTAGTTAAATACTTCGAGGATATTATGGATTATGCGTTTACTGCAGGCGTTGAAGAAGAATTTGATGATATAGCTGAAGGAAGACTGGAATGGCAGAAAATGTTATCTAAATTTTACGGACCATTTCATAAAACAGTAGAAAAGACAGAAGAGAAAGCAGAGCGCGCATCCGGTGAGAGGATACTTGGTACTCATCCTAAAAACGGTAAGGAAGTATTGGTAAGAGTTGGAAGATTCGGTCCAATCGCGCAAATCGGAAGAAATACAGATAGTGAAAAAGCAGAATACGCAAGTTTAAGACCTGGGCAAATGCTTGAAACCATTACGCTTGACGAAGCTTTAGAGTTATTTAAGCTGCCAAGAATTGCCGGGAATTATGAGGATGAAGAAATGGTAGTTTCAATCGGCAGATTCGGGCCATATATCAGACATAAGGGAAAGTTTTATTCTATTCCCAAAACAGATGATCCGCATGTTATCACAGAAGAAAGAAGTATTGAGATTATTAATCTAAAAAGGGAAAAAGACGCAAATAAAATCATAAAGGTATTCTCTGAAGACAAAGAAGTACAAGTTCTAAACGGTAGATATGGTCCATACATAAAATTTTATAAACAAAACGTAAAGATACCTAGGGATAAAAAGCCGGAAGATTTAACTTATGAAGAATGTAGAAAGTTGGCTGAAAAAGATGCCGCAGATCCATCTGCTAAGAAAAGGCGAGGACGCTTCGCGAGACGTAATCGTAAGAAGGTATAAATCATGGAATGATATCTGGGTTTTAGAGATTAGGAAATACGTTTTATGGAGCTTGTTAGATACCCGTCGATTTTTGCAAATATAGTCTCAGGAGCATGTTGGCTTTTTACTAGAAACTCTACAGCGCCTTTTTTAAGACATACCTCAATCATTCCGGGATCTGAGAGATTGGAGAAGATAAAAACAGGAATATCACGCATCGCATCCTCGGATTTAAGCTGATCAAGCATATCCATCCCACTCATCCGCGGCATCATAAGGTCAAGAAGTATAATATCTGGTGTTTTTAGCTTCAATTTCTCAAGACCATCTACACCATCGTATGCTATAGTTACTTCGCAGCCTTGTTTTATGAAGAAGAGGTGATAAAGATCACAAATAGAATCATCGTCATCCACGAGCATTATTTTATACATATTATTATCCTCAATACTAATCGATAGTGTAGCATATTTTATTAATCTAATGCATTTCAATTTAATTAATATTTTGCTAACCTTAAATAGTGAAGATAACAGGATCATCAAAAATCGAGTTCTATAAGTTCAAATCAAGTACTGAATCAGATGAGCATAATTTATATAATCTGGTTCGTATAGATACCTATGATACCCTCAAAGTAGATAAAAACTTAATTGAACTTATAAAACTATTAAGTAAAGGCAAGACTATCCAAGAAGCTGCTGATGAAATAAGTTTCTCAGCTCACAGTACTCTAGTGATGCTTAAAATTCTAGAAGAAGGTCATTTTATAAAAAGCGTTGATGGAGAAGTAGTAGATGATACGAGGCATAAGATAAAGCCGGAAATTACAGGAAAGTCAAAAATCGAATTCCATAAGTTGCGTACAAGCTCTCACCCAGATGAGCACAATCTTTATGGAATAGTCAGGTGGGATACAGACGATACGCTGCGTGTAGATAAAAATGTTATTGAACTTGTCAGAAGCTTAAGAGAGCGAAAGACCATTCAAGAAGCTGCCCATGATATAAAATTCTCTATTCAAGTTGTAGAGATGATTTTGAAGATGTTAGATGAGGCAAATTTTATTAAATCTATCGATGGAGTGGAGCTTGAGGATCAGGGAAAGAAAATAAAACCATGGTTTCCTGGTACCAATCCTAAATGGTTTCGCTGGTTGTTATCTAAGCCATTAATATTTTTTCTTTTAGCCATCAGTTTTGTCGGTATATTTCTCGGGATCCGATTTAATGGAATTCCTTCTTATCAATCTTTTTTTTGGACTGATGATATTTTTACAGTTTTCGTAAGTTTGTTTATGGTTGATTTTTTTCTTATCGTTATACACGAAGGAGCTCATTTTTTATATACAAAAGCTGTAGGTGGTGAAGCGGTGATGCGTATAAATTACCGTTATATCTATATAGTAGCTGAAACTGAAAGCTACCATTTGGGTGTCGTGCCAAAAAGACTTCGTTATCTTGTATATCTTTCAGGATCAATAGTCGATCTAATTCTTATAGGTTTGATTTTTTGGTTTCTTAGCATCGCGAAAATTTTCGGATGGGAATTGGGCTTGATCCACAATTTCTTTATAGCGCTTATTCTATCACAAGCTTTAGCTATAATTTGGCAATTTAACGTATTTCTAGAAACTGATATGTATAATTTTATATCGGAATTTTTAGGGATGGAGAATCTCAGAAATGACGCTATTAAATATATAATTTCACATACTAAACGTTGGAAGAAAATATTATTATTCCCGGTCAAGAAAACTCTAATGTTTTTTGCTAAGGATTCTTATAACTCCGGCGATGACTTTCGTATGCTGAGTAAATCTGAGAAGAAAAAACTATTTATTTATGTACTAGTATTAGTTATGGGTATGATTTTCATGACTATACAGTTTATTTTTTATACTATTCCAAGGGATTATACCTATATAGTAGATGCAGTAAATGGTCTTATACGAACAGCGGGAACTTTAGACGTTTTGTTAATTTTAAAATCAGTAATTATTACTGTATTAGTATTATTCGATTATGTTCTACTGATTTTTTTAAAGATTAAAGAGTTCAGAATACGTATATCTAGTCTAAAAAACAACTCCTTTTAAAAAACAAAAACCGTTAATTTTAAAATATAAAAACGGTTTTTGTCTAAGATATATATTCTCTTCAATGTTAAAATAATATATTTATTATGAAGGGAAATGTTTTGTGCTTCTTCTTTTTGCTACTTTTTTAACTGTCTTTTTAACTGTCTTTTTAACTGTCTTTTTTGCTGGCATGCTAATCACCTCCTTCGAAATAGAACCATCTACTTATAGCGTAGAATAATAATTCTTAAATTGTCAAGTGTGAATATATATAAACAAAAGCTTTATTATATAAATACATTGATAAGACAATAAAAACATAAATTACTGATTTAATTGTGATAATATATATTAATGCAAAATAATAAGATTAGTCATGAAAAAAAGATTGGGATAATTGGTGTAGGGTTTATGGGTGGTTTCTTTGCTGGAAAATTTATTAAGAAAGGTTATAAAGTATATATTTGCGATATAGATGAAAAGAAATGCAAAGAATTTGTTAAAAAAGGGGCTGTTATGTGTTCAAGTGCTGAGGAGGTAGCTCAAAAAGCCGATTTGATTTTCGAGATTACACCAAATGATAGCACTTCACGAGAGGTGTGGTTGGGTCAAAAAGGAATATTAAAAAGCGCTACTCCTGATAAAATTTTAATTGTTAGCTCTACAATATCTGCTGCATGGGTAGATGAGTTAGCAGAATGTTGCGAAAAGGCTCGTCTAATTTTTTTTGATATGGCAATTAACGGCGGAGATAGAGGATTAACGTTGTTATGCGGTGGAGATAAGAAAATTCTTATGGAGATAAAACCAATACTGCGGGCTGTTGCGTCTAAGATATGGTATTTTGGTCTCACAGGACAAGGTATGCGTTACAAATTAATTTTAAACTTCTTACAAGCTATTCATATTGTAAGTTTCGGACAAGCTTTGAAAATCGCTAAAGTTCAAAAAATGGATATAAAAAAGGTGGGAAACGCATTAGTTAGCCGGCCAGGTGGAGCTGCAATCGAGCGTGTTTGGGAGCTATATCAGGATATGCCAGACGGTGTTGCTTTTAAAATTGAACTAATAGTAAAAGATTTATTTTATACTAAAAAGCTCTCAAAGAATTTAGATGTTAATCTGTTAGATGCCGTGTTAAATAGTTATAAACAAGCGATTGAAAAAGGTTTTGCAAAAAAGGATTGGACGAGTATCGTTACAATGAAAGATTAAATTGTATGAAGATAACGAATATACGTATTCTTAAAAAGCAAAAAATCTCAAATAATCTTTTTACTGGGAATGTCAGCCTTAAAGTACCTTTTGAAGATATTGACGATAAAGATACTACTATTAGTTATGTTCATTTTTCTAAAGGAGTTGCAAACAAATTACATAAACATTCGACTGATCAGGTTCTTATCGTCACAGAAGGACAGGGATTTATAGCCACAGAAAATGAAAAATATGTAGTAAAAGAGGGTGATATTATCTGGACTCCAGCTGGGCAAATACACAAGCACGGAGCTATGCCAGGAAATACATTCACCCACATTTCTATCACTAAAAGTAACAGCAAACTAACGCAGGTCGAAGATTAATATTTTATTATGCCAGCCTGATTTTATACTTTTTAAGTAATTCTATGGGGTGGCGTAATATTTTTGAGTTTCTCAAACCAAGAACTCCTCGATCAGCTTCAAGATTGAGAAAAAGATAATCATGATTGAATAGATATTCGCCTAATAATTTATTGCAGGTAACCGTAATACCCCGATAACGGATATCTGTCTTCATATAATAATGAATCGCATAAGGTTTATTTACTAAGCCTACAATAGAAAAACCTGTAAGCAAAGAATCATAATACATTCCATGCGAAATTATGTTCATGTCATCAGCAAAAGGGTATAATTTAATTAATGCTTCATATTCATAATCAAGAAATCCATCTTCTTTAGAAATATTTCTGCGCCATGTATCATATAAATATTTTATTTCGTTTTGAACGATCTTATTTTTAAGATCGAGAATTGTCCATCTATATCCCTGGTATTGTTTTGAAAATGACTTGAATAATTCTCTTTTTGTCTGATTCCGGCCGCCTTTCAGCGTAGCCATCTATTCGGTTGAAACGATATAATCAAAATGATCTCGATCTTCTCTACAGATGAAATCTTTAGATGATCGTATTGCATTAACAACGTGTTCTGGCACAAAAACTAATGTTGATTCATACTTATTTTTCTTAGTATATGTAAGAATTGTGTGTAGCGTTTTATCTATATCGGTCGTACCATATACAGAAAACTCAGGAGTATGGTCATCATAATAATCCGATAATTTCATAACAAGATTATTGTTTAGCATCGCTAGCTCAATCCCATTCCATGTTAATAGTGCCACCAGGCTATATTCACAGTATGGGGGCGCTGTTTTTATTAACTGCTCAATGTCTTTTCTATCTTCTATTTGGAATTTTTTAAATTTTGGGAAAGATGGAATCATTATATTTATTATAACAACCTATCTTTAAAGTCACCTAACATTTGTTAAATAATTGACAAACATGAAATATATTCTTTATTATGAAATATAGAGTATGGTAGAACAAAGCGGGCAAGTAAATAATCAACCTTTAAAGAACGATCAGACTTCTACTTCTTTGCCTGAAACCCCAAAAAACATTTCTTCTAATAGTAAGCAAGTTTATAAAAAAATATTATTTTATCTTTTTATTTTCGTCATTTTGGTTATTGCAGCGTTTTTTGTGTGGACAAAAGTCATAAGTCCGGAAATGACAAAAAAACAAACAGATTCAGAAGCCTTAGACTATGAATCTGGTTTCCCTTTAGATCATGTTTCGATACAACTCCCGTATGATGATGATATACAACGCTATCCTCTAGCTAATTTTACAGCGAGTAACGTTAATGTATATCTTAATATTTTTGAAGGGCTTACCATTTACCGTGGAACGAATCTTGAATCTGGACTTGCTGAAAGTTGGACAAATCCTGATCCTTTTACCTGGCGGTTTAAATTAAGAAGAGGAGTGAAATTTCATTTAGGAGATCTGTTAACTACGAAAGATGTCAAATATACTATTGAACAGGCAAAATCGAGTACCAATACTTCAGTTCCATGGACAACTCAATTAATAGCAGCAAGAATAGATTCAGCCAAAGTAATTGATGACTACAATATTGAGCTGAAAACAAAGACACCAGACGCTACTCTACTGTCGCATCTTGTATGGATGGGGATTGTTTCTCAGGAGCAGGTTAAGCGCGATGGATTGGAAAAAGCAGTCGGAACAGGTCCATATAAATTAGTAAAGTTGGCAAGTAGAGAGGCCATGCTCCAAGCAAATAATGAATATTGGGGCGGGGAACCTAAAGTAAAAAATTTGGCGTATAAAGCTGTATTTAAAAATGAAGAAGCAAAGAAGCTCCTGGAAAATGGAGAACTTGATATAACTACTTTGAATTCAGGAAATAATAATGATCTAAAGCTAAAAGGATATACTTTTTCAAACTTTCGTACGGGTGGATTAAATTATTTTTTACTAGATTTAAATTCCACAAAATCTAAATATATAACCGGAACAGAAAAAAATCCATTTAAAGATATTCGGGTGAGAAAGGCGATGCAGCTTGCTTTGAATGTGCCTTCACTGATTAGAGACGCAGGGCTAAATGCAGAGCCAGTTAATCAATACGCTACTCCTGATCTTATCGGTTATGACCCCCAGCTTAATAGCCCCAAGCCTAATCTTACACAAGCAAAACAGCTTATGACAGAGGCCGGATATCAAGACGGCTTTACAGTTATATTGGATAATGATCAGCAAGCTGAACATGTGAGAACAGTCGAACAAGTAAAAAAACAATTAGCAAAAATTAATATAATAATAAAGGTGAATACCCCCAATACAGATGAGTTTTATAGGAAGTTTTATTCAGGAGATTTTTCTATGATGTATATGTCAATTTATCCTGATTCAATAGATTCTCTTGATTTAATCAATACGATATTTCATTCACCAATGGGAAGTAATGGGCAATACAATGTCAGTAATTATTATAATAAAAACGTTGATGCAATTATCGATCAGGCAAAAGCCACCTTCAATCTAGGTAAGAGGGTTGAATTGACGCGTCAAGCACATGCTTTAATCATGGAAGATATTCCTTCGGTATTACTATATACTGAAACATATCAAATTTTTTCTCGTGACAATATTGCCTATAAACCTTCCATAACTGCCATAATGTTAGGTTTTGATATATCAGGAAAACAAAGAAAATAATAAATTAACAAATTTGTTAATTTTATTCATTTGACATAGCTGGTTAAGTAGTATATTGTTGGTTATATTAATGCCGAAATTAAGTAATCCAAGAGTCTCCGTAGAACTAAAGCCATCAAGAATAAATTCCTCCGGAGTAGGTGTCTTCGCAATATATGGGTTTAAGAAAGGGGATAAAATCTTTATACCTGCATTTCACGGCCCTGGTGTTTTTCTGCCATGGGATGAAGTAAAAAAATTAGATAAAGAAGTACAGCGTATGATTACGAGGTTTTGCATCGGAGATATTAAAGGTGTGAAGGTGCCATTAGATTTCGATCAGCTTCCTGTTACATTTTTTCTTAATCATAGTTGCGATTTTAATGTGGGATTTAGTGATAAAAACTATTATGTTGCCGTGAAGGATATAAACGCAGGAGATGAGCTTTATTTAGATTATGGGCTAGCTATCAGCGATCCTAATTATACGATGGAATGTCAGTGTAGATCGTTAAATTGCAGAAAAATAATTACAGGTAATGATTGGTATAAATTGATTTCCAACGAACAAAACAAAAAATTCTTATTTTCAACGATCAGATCATTATTGAAGACTGCTGGGAAATAAAACATGCCGCGAAACCCTGAAATTGACAGTATAGAGTGTGTATTGCTACCATGAACATAGTTAGTAATTAATTCCTTATCCTATGTTCAAGCCTGCCCCGCGTAGTTTACGCGTCAAATTTTCGCTTTTATCCGCCTTTATTCTACTTTTAGTATTTAGTATAGCCTCGTTTGTTAGGATTAACCAAACTACTAGCTTTGAGAAAAATTTGCTTTTGAGTCGTTCTGAGACATTTGCAGAGCTAGCTACGAAACCTTTAGGGGATGCATATAGTTTATATCACAACTCTGGCGTATTAAAGCTTAATGAAGTATTTCGGGATACTCTAAGCTCAAACCTTAGTTTGCCGCGTATTCAAATCATTTCAGTCAATGGAGATATGCTCTATGATTCGAATTACCTTAAGGATTCATCTGTGAGTCTCAGTGAGCAAAAGGTTGCCGATGAAAAAATCTTACAAGCAGTTGCAAGTAGTGATATTACAAAAATCAAGGACGAGAACAATAATATTACTGAAATAATTGTACCTTACTTTGATGATTTCGGAAGTCGTCCGTATTCTCTCCGTTATTTTATTTCGTATGATGAAATTAATGCTAATAACAGACAGGCCGTATTAACAACTGTAATTTTAAATATATTAATATTTGCCTTAACATTGGCTACTCTTACCTTTCTTGTAAACCGATCTATACTTTCACCTCTTAGTAAAATTACAGAAGCTGCGAAAGCTATTAGTAATGACGATTTAAATACAAATATAGCAGTGCATACTAATGATGAGCTTTCGGATTTGGCAGTATCTCTAAATCTTATGACTACAAAGCTGAAAAACAATATTTATAAATTACAGAGAACTGAGAAGCTTAAGGATGAATTTATCACAATTGCATCTCACAACTTGCGTACACCATTAACTATCATTAAAGGTTATTTGCCGACTCTTAAGGAAAAAAAGCAAAATGCAGAAGATGATGAAATCATAAGCCATATTGAAAAGTCGGTCGAAAAACTTAATTCTATTACCGAATCACTTCTTAATATCGTATCTCTTGAAGACAATGATAAACCACTTAAAAAAATAGAAGAAGATATCGTGCAGATTATAAAAACAGTCGTAGAAAATTATAAATCGCAAGCTTTGGAAAAACACATCAATTTTAGCTTAAATCTACCTGCGGAACCTGTCTTGATACCTTTGGATAAATCCAAAATAACTCAAGCTATCATAAATATTATAGATAATTCTATTAAGTTTAATAAGGAAAAGGGAGTAGTTACTATAGATTTATCAGCCCTTAATAATGAAGTTATTTTATGCATAAGTGATACTGGGATTGGGTTAACTCCTGAAAATCTGCATGATATTTTTCAGCGATTTCACAGAGGTACGGATATTTATACTTATGATTATGAAGGTATAGGACTCGGTTTATACTTAAGTAAGATAATTATCGAAGCGCATAGCGGAAGGATTTGGGTGACATCGAAAATGAATGAAGGGACAAATGTTTACATCAGTATGCCGCGTAGTAATAAGCTGAAAGTCTAAGGTTGATTACTTCTGCATGGAAGGAACTCGCAGGAAGGCCCAGCGCGATTAACGAATGATCCATCTGGGCATTGTTTTATATCTTCAGGACAAAAGACAATTGGCGCTGAAATAGATGCCGTAATCGAGGGGATAGATGTGATAACGGGTGTAGCTATAGGTGAAGGCGTAATGGCAAGGTACTTATTAATTTGTTCACGATTTTCCGGAGCACTTTGAGTAATAAACATGCCTATAAAGATGCCTACCACCAATCCGAATAGAGCAGGAAGCCAATGTAACCAGGTATGGCGATGTGTGATATGCGGCTTTAAAAGCATATCATGAGGAGGTGTAAGTTCCATATCGTGAGGAGCTGGTAGTTCATGGGAAGGATCCAAATCTGGTAGTTTTTTAGGTGATTCTGGAGTATCCATATAGTCAGTATGAAGTATTAAGTATTAAGTATCAAGTATAAAATTAAGTTTGACTTGACAGTATTTATATGGCTGTTTGATAATGGTTATATGAGATTAAGATTCTTCTTATCTATATTAGTTATCCTTTCACTCTTGAGCTTAAGTATTTCATCAGTTTTGGCCCATGAGTATAAAAAAGAAGTTTTAGGAGATACGGTGGATGCGTCAGACATCTCAGTCCCGCCTGTAACAGCGGGTCCTGGATTCCTGCTTCCGGATAGCCCTTTTTATTTTTTAGATAAAACGATACAGAAAATCAAGCTTTCTCTCATATCATCTCCTGATAAGAAAGCAGAAATACATAATTTAATTGCCCGTGAAAGATTAGCAGAGCTACGGATAATGATGGCGAAGAATAATAAACAAGCTATAACACGGACTCTTTCAGAGCTTTCTTTAGAGCAGGCATCAGCAGCGAGAGTATTAAAAATTGCAGCATCTGAGGGGAAAAATGTTAAAAAATTAGCAAGTTTTCTTAATAATAGCTTTAAGGAGCAGAAAAAATTTCTAGATGCTATTTCTGACCAGTCAACCGGTGCTCTACGATTACAGATTAAGGCGGTAGAGGAAGATCTTAAGCTAGCTAAATTAGATGTAGAAGATGAATTGCCGGAAGACGAGTTATTGAATGAAATAGAAGACACCATGGAAGAGGAGCTTGAAGAGCATGTCGGGAAGGTAGCTGAATCAGCAGATGGTCTCTCGCATTCGGTAGATGTCCTGACTAAGCTCGCAAGTGTCGCAGCAGCCAAAGATCAGAATAAGCGTACCGAAGTACTAAAGCAGGCAATCGAACAAAAGAATGAGTCTATTAGAAGACAAGAGGAACTTAGACTAACACAGGAGAGGAAAAAACAGGAAAGGTTATACATTTTAAGAAAAGAAACAATTGAGCAGGCAAGAGAGACGGTAGAGGCGGCAGAGCATACAGCCAAAAAATTCGAAGATGCTAAAAAAGCTGAGCAGGAATTAAGATAAACCACAAAAAATCCATCTTAAACTTTAAAGTTGTATAATAAGTCTTGTGAAATTGAACGCCAAGGAGTTAAGAATCAGCAAGCCTCCGGAAGAATTAAGAAAGATTATTAAGAAAAATCCTATTTATATAATCGTTGATAATGTCCTGGATACGTACAATATAGGTGCTATTTTTCGTCTTGCCGATGCGGTAGCAGCTGAGAAAGTGATACTCTGCGGAGGATCTGAAACTCCACCTCATACCAGAATTAAAAAAGCGTCAATTAATACGACTGAATGGGTGTCTTGGAGCTATGCTCCGACAGCTGTCGAAGCGCTCCAAGAAATCAAAAATCAAAAATCAAATCTCAAAATTATTGCAATAGAGCAAGATAGGAAAAGTGTAAAATATGACAGTATTGATTATGATTTTCCTTTAGCGTTGGTGGTGGGGCATGAAACAGATGGTGTGTCAAAAGAAGTTTTGGAAATTGCAGATTATATAGCCGAAATTCCTATGTGGGGGGTAAATAAATCTCTTAATGTAATGGTGAGTTTGGGGATCGTACTTTTCAAAGCTATGGAAAAGTATTCATCCTGATCATGCCCGCCTCGCTTAAGCTTTTACGAAGCGGGAAGCCGTCACGCACCGGGTATATACCAACTTGTAGAGAGTCCTCATATTAAATATTGACATACTCTTCTGGGCGTGATTATCTATTTACAGATGAGTAAATTAAATATATTTAAGTCGAATTTAAATCACATAAGGAAAAATATATTCAAGAGTAAATTTCTTATCTTGTTATATTTATTAATTCTTGCATTTGGATTTTTAACCTCTGTTTTTATATCAAGATACTCTGCTGATATTAGAAGTGAAGCGAATACAAATCCAGTATGGCACTGTAATACACAGATAAGATATAGTATGCATGACTGTAAAACTGAAAATTGGCTTAGGAATAGGAATAATGGAGGCGATGGTTATACATTCGATTCTAGAAAGAATCCTCATAATTATTGTGTAGATGTGGGTGAAGTTAATGATCCAAATGCCTATTCGTTTAAGTTTTATACGTGTAATTGCGTTGATAATTGTTCTAGTTTAACTCCTACTGCTACTCCTCCTAATTCACCCACTCCCATACCTACAGCTACACCAACAACTGGACCATCTACTACTCCTACCAGAGGACCTACAAGCACTCCGCGTCCTACAGCTACACCTACTCCTGTGCTTGGGACAAAAGGCTGTGGTATATCCTGCGGGAGTGATGTCGAATGTCAGTCTGGTTTTAGTTGTGAAGATCCTAATGTCGGACATAATGTTTGTTGGAATGCTGGTATCTGTGGCGGACCTGCCCTAAAATCCAGAGTTGAAGGTGTGGTTAGAGGGTGTAATAATGAGCCGCTTCAAGGTGTGCCTGTCTGGGCTTGGGGAAATGTGAACTATACAGATCAGAACGGTAAATTCCAGCTGAATAAAGGAGTTAATCGTAATTCCGAAGGTGATATTACCTTAAACGAAACTTCTATCATGGCAGGAAATGATGTCATCAAGGATTCTACTGATCCTAGGTATTTAACTTATGGCTATTTCGATAGCTCGACAGATAGACAATACGATGCGCTTCAATTAAGAAGCGGTAGCTCGTGTGCATTAGTAAATTGCATTTTCGGGAACCGAGTTGGTGATGGGTTAAATATAAGTAATTCGCATAAGCTTTTGGTCGGTGGTCCTACCAGAACTGCCTACAGGCTAGGACGGAGGAGTACAAACCCGAATCAAGGCCTGACTGACGAACTGTTTGAAGATAATTTCGTATTTACGGATTATCACGCTAAAAGCTTTAACTTTAAGAGAGTAGGGTGCCCTACTGTTCCTCCTCCCACCCTTACACCTCCACCGCTGTATACCTGCAATCAGACATGTACATTAAATTCGCAATGTGAAACAACTAACCCTAACTGGTTCTGTGCGCAGACATATGATTTTGATACTTCAGGATGGGCAGAAGAGACCGGATATTTTAATCCTTCATACCAAGGAAAAATAACAGGCTTAAATCTTCATCTGACTTCGAATGGTAAAATTGCAGAACATATAATAAAAGAAGGTAGAATTTATTACCGCCCGGAATTTAACGCAGCTATATCAGATGTAACTCATAATGTTAATGATGCAGGATGTGCAAATCAGCCTAATATTACTGTGGATGCATGTACTGCATTAGCAGGAACGATAATTGATTTCAATAGCTATTTGCATATTTTACGTATCGACGGAGTTGACAGGTCAGTCACAGAGCAACATGTCATCAGAAAGAAAAGCAATGGAGAAGTGAATTTATATTCAAGAGACGTGATACATGGCGTAGAAGATTGGACTCAGTCTTGGAATCTTAATACTTATTTCTCAACAAACCTGATTACTGGTTCGAAAGATAATGTGACTGCATTTACATCATTTTTTCAGAATGTAGATGACTTTAGAATACAAAATGTGGTTGGAGGTGGAGTTGTATTTCAAAGAGCTTTAGGTATTTATGGGTGGGGTAATACAATGGCTCAATTTACATGGTGTACTACTAACGGATTATGCGGATATAATCCGAATGGTACAGGTAATCCGATATTAGCATTTGAGCAAGTTGAGTGGGGTAACGGTAATATATCGAGATACATTGTCCGTAAAGATGGAAGAGTATATAAAAACGTAGGATATAAACTTGACCAAAAATGCAGAGTTAAGAATGACATGTGGAATCAATTTAATACTAATCGACCATATACTTGCAGTTAAATAATTGCAGTACCTATAATTTATAATTTCTTCATACTGTTAATATAAACGTATATTGTTTCCTTAAAATAATATTAAATAGTTCATATTAGCTGCACAAAGATTATCTTTCGAGATTATATATAGTAAATAACTAATTTAAAGTGTTATCATCTTCGAAAATAATTAAAATTTATAATAAGGTGTGATAGTATAAGGCGAGATATGAATAAGCAAAGAGAATTAAATATGATTGCTTTGGAGATTGAAGAATGCATAGCATGTAAAGAGAATAAATTAGGTATAGCTGTGCCTGGGGAAGGGAATCCGGATGCAGATATAGTCTTTATAGGTGAGGCGCCGGGAAAGAAAGAGGCAGCCACAGGCAGGCCTTTCATCGGGAGATCAGGACAATTACTTCGTAAAATGATCAGAGAGATTCTCGAACTTGATGATATGAAAGATGTTTACATCACAAGTCCTGTAAAATATTTACCGGAACATGGTACGCCAAATCCTTCGGATATCGCGCACGGTAGAATGCATTTAATGAAACAATTAGAAATAATTAATCCAAATACTGTGGTATTAATGGGAAATGTTGCGATTAGAGGGGTATTAGAAGAGATGATTCCTGTAAAAAGCAGACACGGAGAGATAATCGAACAGGGTAGAAGAAAATATTTTCTTACTCTCCATCCTGCCGCAGGGCTTCGATTCCCTGTATTAAAAGTGATTATTGAAGAAGACTTTCGCAAGCTACGAAAAATAATTAGTTAATTTGTGATAAATAGCCATCCGGGGGTTGACTTTATCTTGTTATTCGGTATAATTGCAATACAACGTAGAATAAAAATTCTATGTTCTTCTTGTCCTCTTAACTTCCCACCTCTTCGGTGGGTAACAAGTCGAAAGATTTTCTTTGCTCCTTGATAATCAATAAGTGGTAGGGAATTTTTTAGATTCGGATTTCCCTTCTCGTGT
>CAYMDS010000004.1:0-36412 GCA_964389405.1 uncultured Gammaproteobacteria bacterium | reverse complement strand
CATGAATCCATATCTACCGCACATATACGTCTATTATAATCTCATTTTCTGAATGTTATTGAAGCTGATTATCCTAATCATAAAACCACAAATAGTCAGGTTCTTTTACTTCCTTAATTTTTGGATCCCAAAGTTGCCAGCGATTTGTGACCTCCTTTACATCCCAATATCCTTCAAAATATTTATAAACAATTTCTCCATCAACCATGTCTTTCGTAGAAAGCTTAACGTTCACTCTATCTTTGACTGTTGGGTCGTTTTCAATTTTTATAACCGTTGTATCCAGTAACGACTCGTATCCCTTTTTCCACGTTGTGAATTTATAACCTCTCTTGTAATTATCGGAAATTAGGTCAAAGGCTTTGTCTAACTTTCTAGCCTTCAAATAATTATAAAATGCTCTAACTGTTTCAAGAGGGCTTTGATCAGGATCAAATGTAATTCTTTGAATGTCTTTTAATACGTCTTCTTTGGAATTTGTCATCTCATTCCATTTCTGAAGAATTGATTTTGATGATATAGCCATTCCAAGTCCTGCTAGGCCAGATGTATTTATTCCTTCAACCTCCCCACAAATATTTACCATTGGTCCACCGCTAACACCCCCGGTAAAGGTTATGTCTGTTTGCAGGTACTCAACACCAACATCTTTAGACCTTCTTCGTCCAGCAAGTGCCCCTTTATTGACAGATGCCTCACCGGAAAGCTCTCCACCCAATGGGAACCCTATTGCCAAAAGTTCCTCAGCCGGTTCTAACTCTGCTGGTTCACCCCAAGAAATTGGAGGCAATAGTTTGTTAACCTTAAGAATGGCAAGGTCAGCATTTTTATCAGCCATTACAATTTCTGCTGTTTCAAAAGTATTATCCGGAAATATGACTTTTGGGGTAGGTTCAAATTCTATGACATGAAAATTTGTTAGGATATAACCGTCCGATTGAATTGCAAAACCGGATCCTTCTGCCTCTCCTCCGATAATTCTAACGACTGACTTTCTAACACGATCAATAGTGTCTTTTTCATTACAGTTAAGTTTTTTATCACCACCCAATTTTTTCTCTATCAGGTCAATTTTTTTTGTTAGATTGTTAAGTTGAATAGACTGGTCGGATACTTCATTTCCAACCATAATAATTACTATCACCATTATTCCAATACAAATTACACCTAGCAAAATTGCTATTCTTTTAAATGAATTTAAATGCGCACGTGTTAATTGATGGGTAACTTTGGAAAATGTATTAAATGACTTTTTTATACCATAAGTAAAATGAAGTACAACAAGAATTATTAAAAGAATAGTAAGAGTGGAGCCAATAATCATATCTGAAAATGGTTTTAGAATTAGCAGCAGAAAAAAAAGAACAAAATATTTTATTAATTTTCGCTCCTTAGGATGCGCTATCCTCTCTCTTCTTGTAGATATAACATTCACCTTGCTATTCTTATAAATCAATCCGAGCTGGAAAGCAATTTGATTAAATGAAGGTCACAACAGGTTCTTGACTTCAATGATACCTTTTGATATAAAGTGATAAAGTTATAGTAATTATGAAAGGGCTGCCTCCGGGTAGCTTTTTTTGTATCAATTTGAAGGAAAGGAGGAAATGTTATGAAAAAGGCAATTTTTATACAGGCATTTATTCTAACCGGCCTTGTTGTTGCTACCCCGGTTTTTGCTCAAAGCGCGGATGTAAGTAAGATTCAAAACTTTATACAAAACATCATTCAGATATTTGTTACTCTTTCAGGACTTATTGCTACAGGATTTTTTGTGTGGGGAGGAGTTAGGTATATCACAAGCTCTGGAAACCCTGAAGCCTTGGATGGAGCTAAAAAAACTATTCTTTACTCGTCAATTGGACTTGCGATAGTTTTAGGTGCATTTGTGTTGAGTAATATTGTTACAAGTGTTTCAACAACAGCTTTTGGTGCAGCTCAATAAAGACTATACATGAAGTTATTAACGATTCTTGCATTTTTAAGTGCGATTTTTTTCGCAAGTTTTACTCCTGCTCTTGCTGCCGGAAACCCCGAAGTGTCTTCTTTTACAAACCAAACCCTAAATGTCTTATTTGTTGTTGCTTCTCTTTTTGCAACTTTGTTTCTTATAAAAGGGGGTTATGAATACATTACCTCATCAGGCAAGCCAGACTCCATAGAACACGCAAAACTCACCATAAGAAATGCTTTTTTGGGTCTTATTCTTGTTCTTGGCGCCGCAGTTATTTCCTCTGTTTTAAATAATTCATTTTCAACTCCATCTTCCTCATTTACTCAAACTCAAATAAATTTAAAACCAATTGAACCAACAACACCATCAAACGGATTAACTCAGGTTCTTTTGGATGCAATAGCCGGATTTATGCAAAATATTGTGCAAAGCGCAACAAAACCGATAACAGATGGGATAATTTCATTTTTGACAACAACTCCACAACTTACCTCAAACTCTGTAATCTTTAATTTCTGGCTTATTATACTTGGCATTACCGACGCTTTGTTTGCTTTAGTTATTGCGCTTTTAGGATTTCAACTAATGAGCGCATCAACTTTTGGATTTGAGGAGATGGAATTTAAGAAATTACTTCCCCGAATTGGTCTTGCTTTTATTGGCGCAAACACTTCTATTTTTCTTGCAGACTGGATAGTGGGGGTATGTAACGTTTTAGTATCAGCTCTTCTTCATGCAACGGGTGGAATAACAAATGCATGGGTACTAACGGCCTTTAATCCGGCACTGTTAACATCCTCCACAGCAACAATTTTAACGCTTATTTTTATGCTTCTTTTCGTAATTTTGTCAGTTGTTTTGCTTCTTTTTTACGTCTCAAGACTCATAATTATTGCGCTTGGTGCAGTTTTATCACCGTTAATTTTTCTTCTTTGGATAACGCCAAAATTTAACGATTTTGCAGAAATTTCAATTAAAGGGTACTTAGTAACAGTCTTTTCTGTTTTTGTTCACTTAGTAATTATCCAGCTTGCTTCAGCTTTTCTTGCAGTACCCGGTCAGCAGGGAACAAATTCGTTAATATCAATTCTTGTGGGTATCGGTCTTTTGTTTACTCTGCTTAAAACCCCTTCAATTATGATGGAGTTTATTTACTTTAATAGCGGAAGAAGTATTTTGCGATCCGTTGGACGGCAACTCATAAATGTCATATCAACAAGCAAGGCTTCAACATCAACCGCTTCAGGACCCGTTAAAACTCCAAGAAAGGTGGTTGCTGCATGAAAACCGTTGTAATTCCCGCACAAATTACTACAGTTGAGGATAAGATTGCAGGCAATTTTAACCTTACCCAAATAATGCTACTTATGGCACCTGTCTTCTGGGCAGTTTTGGTATATACAGTTTTTTCTCCACATCTTAAGTTGGCACTATATAAATTACCTTTAATTTTTCTTGTAACTTTAATTTGTGTTGCTCTTTCAATCCGGATTAAAGAAAAAGTAGTATTGTCATGGGTTTTAATTTTACTAACATACAACCTTCGCCCTAAATTTTATCTTTTAGATAAAAATGACAGCTACCTTCGCACTCTTGATATTCCTACCTTAGAAAAAACTAAAAGTGCCATTGTTAAGAAAGAGGCCAGCCAAAAAGCCATATCAAAAGATGCCTTTTCATTTTCAATAAAAGATTTAGTGCGCATGGAAACCTTACTATCAAGTCCTTCATCAACATTCTCTTTAAGATCGCAAAAGAAAGGAGGTTTACGTGTCGTTTTTGAACAAGCAGGCAAATAGAAAAAGCTCCCGTCGACAAATTCAAATTAAAGAGGTAAAAGATGGAATATTAGTATTACCTCATAACGAGTACAGAACAGTTATCGAAACGTCATCTGTTAATTTTGAGTTGAAAAGCGAGGAAGAGCAGGATGTTTTGCTGGACAGTTTCCAAAACTTTCTAAACTCTCTAGTTAGTCCTCTCCAGATTCTGATTCGCGTACGTGAGGTTGATATCGACTCATACCTTGATCAAGTTGCCACAAGTAAAACTTTTGAAAAAGAAAAAGTATATAAAACCCAAATTGATAATTACAGTTCGTTTATCAAAAATTTGGTTTCAGGAAATAAAATTCTCTCAAGACGTTTTTATATTATTATTCCCTACAGACAACAAGACAAAAACCGTGATTTTGCAGTTGTTAAAGAGCACTTAAACCTTCAACGATCAATTGTTACTCGTGGTCTTGAGAAGTTGGGGATGAAAGCAAGAACTCTTGAAAGCCTTGAGATCCTTGATCTTTTCTATACTTTCTATAATTCTTCTTCAGCAAAAACCCAAGAGCTTAAGGGACATACAATTGAGGCACTCTTATCCAATAATTATGCTTAGTACTGAAATATTAAATAAAAAAATCCCATCACCAGCTAACTTAGTTAGCATCCTTAAACGTAGGAAAAAGAAGATCTCAAGAAAAGAACTTATGAAAAAGTCTTTTGACTTTAACTATGGTGAACAAGATCAAATTGATCTGATTTCTTACTCAGGTCTTGAAGAAAACAGCTCATATCTTCAGGTGGGGGACAAATTTGTTCGAACACTTTTTATTTCCGGCTATCCATACGTTGCTACAACTGGATGGCTCAATATGTTAATCAACTTTAATCACAATATAGACATTTCTTATCACATCGAACAAGTCGACCCTCTCTTAGCATTACCAAAATTAAAGCGAAAAATAACAGAGCTTGAATCAACAAAAAGATCAATGCTTAAGGCAGGTAAAGTATTAGGCTCAGAAATAACCGACCCACTTGAATCAGCTATCACCCTTAAAGACAAGATTCAAAGGGGACAGGAAAAACTATTCCAGATTTCAATTTATATGACTCTTAGTGCCAATAGTCTTGATGAGCTGAATAAAGTTACTACAGCTCTTGAGACTGTTATGTCGACCCGTCTTTTCTATATTAAAACTGCAACTTTTCAACAAATTGAAGGACTTCAATCCACTCTTCCAAGATCGGAAAATTTACTCAATCAAAGGAGGAATTTAGACAGTTCATCGGCTTCTCTTACTTTCCCATTTGTCTCATCAGAGCTCGTTCAAGAGTCAGGAATTCTATACGGAATAAACAAGTCAAATAACTCGCTTGTAATTATTGACAGATTTTCTTTAAACAACGCAAACAGTATTATATTTGCTCAAAGCGGATCCGGGAAATCATATACCGCAAAGGTAGAGATACTTCGCCAACTTATGCAGGGTACAAAAGTAATAGTTATTGACCCAGAACGGGAATACAAACAACTATCCGAATCGGTAAATGGAACATACATAAAGCTATCTGCTAAATCCAAGGAAAAAATAAACCCGTTTGACTTCTCAACAAGCAATTACCGAAACGAGAACAATTTATCCGAGCATATACAAGACCTTACCGAAATTATATCTCTAATGGTTGGAGGGCTAACTTCTGAAGAGATAGCAATTGTTGATAAGGCAATTATACAAACATACAAAGAACACGGTTTTAAACTCCATGGTCTAAAGCTAAACCAAAAACAAAAACAATTTCCTGTACTTTTGGACTTTTATAACGTATTAAAAACTTTAAAACAAAAAGACCTCTGTAACCGGCTAGAGCGGTTCGTAAAAGGCTCTTTGTCATCGGTCTTTGACTCACAAACAAACATTGAACTTGATAACAGGCTTGTTGTGTTTGATATTAAGGACTTGAACGAATCGCTAAGGCAAATTATGATGCTTTCAATTGCAAACTATGTTAACTCGCAAGTTAAATCTCATCCGCAAAAAAGAGTACTTGTAATTGATGAGGGGTGGTTGCTTTTGGAACACAAGGAAAGCGCTAGATTTGTTGCGTCCCTCGTAAGACGCGCCAGAAAATACTACTTAGGAGTAACGATTATCTCCCAGCAGGCAAACGACTTTCTATCACAAGAGTATGGTCGGGCAATAGCTTCCCAATCATCCCTTCGAATTCTTATGCGCCAAGATACAACAACCATCAAGAAAGTAGCAGAGGAGTTTAAGTTAAGTGAATACGAGCAACACTTTCTACTTACGTGCGATAGGGGTGAGGCTTTAATTATCGCAGATCAAAATCACGTTGCTATAAAAGTTGTTGCATCGGAAAAAGAACATCCGTTACTTACAACTGATCCTAAGGAAATCTATTTAAATGAATGAGTCCGTCTTTATTTTTAAAAATTGCTACTCTTTGGTCGTCTCGTAAAGAGTTATATTACGTATCCCTTGCTTTTTTAGGAGTTTTGCTACTTCCGATAGTTGCCGTAATTATACTTGCTAATACAGGAATTGACGTAGTGTCAGACCATCTGGCAACCGTTAATACTCAAACTCAAACAGTTGAAATTCATGATCCCACAACAGGAAAAGTAATTGCAACTGTTAACAATGATTTGGTTTGGCCTGTGCATGGAGTAGTAACGCTGGAATTTGGCGCTATCGACCTTCCCTATCAGCCACTTCACACGGGTATTGACATAGCAAACCCTGGAAGCCGGACTGGAGATCCCGTAACCGCTTTTATGCCCGGAAAAGTAATATATGCAGGAGAGATATTTTGGGGATACGGAAAACACATAATTATCGATCACGGAAACAACATTACTTCTGTCTATGCGCATCTGGATAAGATCTTTGTAGTCCCCGGACAAGAAATTAAGACTACAGATCAAGTAATTGGGAATGAAGGAAGCACCGGTTGGTCAACAGGACCACATTTGCATTTTGAAATTAGAGTCTTTGGAATACCAGTCAACCCAAGAACATTCATAGCCGGAAATCCCTGATAAATTTCGACTAATTTTTGATAGAATCAGCATATGCAAATCATTAAATTTCGAATTTGGAACTATCGGTCGATTAATGACTCCCAGGATTGCTACCCCGCTAAAGGTGTCACAATACTAGCAGGCAAAAACGAAGCTGGCAAGTCCTCGATCCTAGAGGCTTTGGAAGATTTTAATGCAGATAAAAACATCAAGGAAAAAGCTATACCTATACAAGGAGACGAGCAGAAACCTAAGATTAGTATTTGGTTTGCTGTTTCAAAAGATGATCTTACCGAACTTTTTCAAAAAATTGGTCATACCCATGAAATTAAGGATGACTTAGTTGAGATAGATCTGACAAAAAACTACCCCAATATTTATACATTAAGCGATGAAAGTTACTCCAAGCTAGGACTAGAAGAAAAAACCAGTACTCAAACGGAAAAAATTGAACGAGATGCAAAAGAATCACTTGAAGCAATTGCAGCAATATTTACTACTCATGCACCTGTGCTTCCAGATATTACCCAACCACCATTCGACAAAAACGATTTCCCAAAGACAAAAGAAGAATTCGAAAAAGTTAAAGATAAAATTGTACCCATAAAGGCAAACATTCCTGAACCAGATGCTACTGCTTTAATTGAGCACATAGACAAAATTGTAACCTTATGTCAAAAAGGAATTGATGGGAAACCTTTTCGAGAGAGATTTATAGAGGAACTTAAGAATTACATCCCCAATTTTATACTTTTCAGCTCATTTAATGACGTCTTTCCAAACGAGATTACAATTGCTGATCTTGACAGTAGCGAATGGATAAAAGATCTTACAATTATTAGTGATCTAGATACTTCTATAGTTAGTTCCACAAATAATAGGAAAAAAATAGATCACAAAACGAAGCTTAATATAGAACTTAATGATGAATTTAAAAAATTTTGGGAACAGGATCTTTCGAAACTACTTATAGACTGGGATAGTGATAAGCTATATTTCTGGATAGAAGAAGATGGATTACATTACGAACCCGAAATTAGGAGCCAAGGCAGAAGATGGCATCTAGCCTTTTATATTAGAGTTACAGCAAGAGCAAGAGAAAACTTGAGAAACGTAATTCTCATTGATGAACCGGGGTTGTATCTGCATGCAAAAGCACAACGAGATATTCTAAAGAAACTGGAGGAAGCCTCAGAAGATGCACCTATTATTTTCTCAACTCATTCACCGTACCTTATCGAAGCAGATAAATTAGAAAGAATCAGGCTAGTTCAGAAAACTTCTAATGCAGGAACAGTTGTTGAAAATAAAATACACAAGGTTGCAGATAAAGAAACTTTAACTCCTATATTAACAGCTATAGGTTTAGAAATGTCTAGCGGTATCACAGAAATAGATAAACTTAATAATGTAATCGTGGAGGGTCCCTCGGACTATTATTATTTGCATGCTTTCAAGCGATTACTGAAAATGTCAGATATAAACTTTATTTATGGAGGAGGTTCAGGAAATATGCCAAAAGTTGGTACTATTTTACAAGGCTGGGGGTGCAAGGTATTATACCTTTATGACAATGACAAGGGATTCAAAGACGCACAAAAAAATATAAAGGCAGAATGGCTCACAACAACAAAGGAAATGATCGACAAAATTCCCGTTAATGGAGCCGTAGAAGACATATTTAGTCATTCTGATTATATTAAACTTGTACTTGGTGATGCTACGCTTAAATTTAAGGAACAGAATTCAGTGCATGCCAAATCAGCAGGCAGAGATAAGGTTTTAGATGCAAAACTATTTCTAGAATCAATTAAGGGAAATTCTGTTAGCCTAGACAAAGTATCAGAAAAAAATGCTACCAAACTTCTGGAAGAGCTCAAAGATAAGTTTAATCTTATGTAGAAGGTATAAGTTCTCTATATTTTTGCAATGATTGCATGCATAAATTATTGAGCCTAGCATGTAACCCATAGTTTATTTCAGAAACAAAAAATGGTATACTGTAAATATATTTATGGTCTTAAACACCGACAAAGAGCTCGGACTTCAATTAAAAGAAGCTCGGGAAAATAAAAAACTAACTCAAGCAGATGTAGCAAGCCAGTCCGACATGACTGTTACATATTATGCGATGATTGAACGTGGAGAAGTTAACCCATCGTGGGCAAAACTTAAAAAACTGTTTAGAGTGTTAGACCTCAAACTTTCGATAGAAGAGAAATAATTTAGCTAATTTTTTTTGCTAAGGATTTTCTAAATTTCATACCAAATAACTCAAGCATTTTTGAATATGCTTTTGCGGACTCTCGAGTAGCATTTTTTGGATCGATTACTTTTAAAATACTTAGAACTGTATTTTCAGATTTTATATCTAACTTATTTGTAACGGCATAGCTATAGATTGTTTTCAATTTGAGCCCGTTCTTCTTCACCCATTCTTTAGATAGTTTTTCCTCATTCATATTTCTTGTCTTTTCGTATTATATATTAAAGAAATTTTCTTAAATTCAAAAAATCAAACATTTGCATTGCCGATTCTTTTCCTTCAATTCTTCTCATTATCTCCCTGCTTTTGTTTTGAGAAAGGATGTTCAGACTCCCTTCCCAAAGAATTTTCTTATCAAGTATTGCAAGTTTTCTGTGGTGATTATTCAGACAGATTAGAGTTTGGATTCCGATTCTTTCTAAGTATTGAATCTCATCTTCCGCTTGATTTGCCATTGGTAGTTCGTGTTCTCCCGGATCACGAGTAAATATATAGATTTTTACTCCTTTTTCTAGCAACTTTTCAAAGACCGATCGAAAGTCATTCATTCTTAAGGTTGTTATAAAGGGACTTTCGATAATTACTTCGCTCTTACACTTTTCCAGATCCGAAATGAATGATTGATAGAAAGTATTCTCATTGAAAAGCTTTGAGGTGTTCATAATTCTTCTACCTCCTCTTTCTGATATACTAGCCTTAATCTTTCAAACCAAGCTAAAGATGGTTCGAAGAGAGAGGATGTCGGGTCACAAACTTTAAATAACTATTTATATCCTTGTGCTTGAATGTTAAAAAGCTCTGCATATAATCCCTTTTTCTTCATTAACTTTTCGTGGTTGCCTTCTTCAATTATTTCCCCATCGTCTAAAACAAGGATTCTGTCAGCATTACGAACAGTAGAAAAACGATGAGAAATAATCAGCACTGTTTTATCTTTTTGAAGTTTCTGTACGTTCTGGAAAATCTCATACTCGGCTTTAGCATCAATTGCACTCGTTGGTTCATCAAGGATAAGAATAGGAGCGTTTCTGAAAAAGGCTCTTGCTAACGCTAATTTCTGCCATTGTCCACCGGATAAATCAACTCCATTGTCGAACATTTTCCCAACAATTTGATCTATGTTTTTTGGTAATGTATCGATGTATTTATCTGCACCAGACTTTGCAATGGCATCGCGTAATAATTCTTCGTTATTTTTCTCTTCCAGATTGCCAAAATAGACGTTCTCTTTAAATGTAAATTGATATTTGATAAAGTCCTGAAATAGAGCTCCTACATTTTTATGCCACTCTTCAAGACTTAGACTTTTAATATTAACACCGTTAATAAGAATTTCTCCTTCAATTACATCATAGAAGCGTAGTAAAAGTTTAATTATTGTTGTCTTTCCAGCTCCATTTTCTCCTACAAGAGCCAGTTTCTCGCCTGGATTTAGCGTAAAGTTAAAATTTCTAAGTATGTCTCTCTCGGTTTTAGGGTATCGAAAGGTAACATTCTTAAAATCAATTACCGGAGGTGTTGAATTGACGGGTAAAGTAATAGGCTCATTTGGAGAAAGTATTACGGGTTTATATTTTAGAAATGAAAAAAATCTATCGATCTGCTGAATTCTATTCATCATACTAGAATACATATCAAGCACATCTTGTGAACCAGTGGCAAGATTAAGCGTTTGTTGAAATGCAAGAGCAAATTGCCCTACACCAAGTGTTCCTTTCACCACAGCGAGGAGATTTGTATACTGCGTATATAGAAATACACAAAGCTGAAAGGACTTACTAAGTAGTAAATGTATCATGAAAGGGTTGTTTACTCTTTTATATTCTCGAATATATGCTTTCTGCTCATTAGACACTTTATGTCTTAATATACCCCCTGTATGGAAAACTGCGACTTCTTTTGATGTACTATCCTGAGAAAGCAGGTTTTTTATATACTGTGTCGCGCGCTTTACTACGTTTCGCTTTGTCGTAAAGAAAGGCCACTCCCTTTTTCTTGACCTATCTCCTGACAGATATGCAGGAATGACTGATATGAGAACTATCGGAATAAAGAGAGGGAATAGATGTAAAAGAACAATCGATGCTGTTATTACCTTTACGATTGCGCTAATCAACTTAGTTAATCTCTCAAGCTGCGCACTCATTAACCCTCCTGTTCCTTCAATCTGCGTAAGAAGTTCTTGAAAAGAAGATTTTTCAAATGTTGCTGGGTCTAGTGTTGTCAATTTATCAATAATCATTCGTTCAAGATATGCTTCAAAATTCGTCTCTATGTAAAATCCCCTGGCAGTTACAAGACTCGAAAGTAAAATATTAAATACAGAAAAGATGACATACATACATGCTAACGGGATTAAAACAGAAAATGACAGTTCCTTTTGCATCTGAACGAGGTCAAGAACTTGCGCGAGAAGAAAGACTTGAAAAAAAGGGAATAGGGTATTTTGATAAATCGCGGAGAATATTGAGAGAATTGATAGAATACCATTTGCTTTCCATGAAATTTTTAGTATTTCCCAGCTATACAGAAATATCTTGCTCATAACTCAAGTATAGAATGTTATATACACATACACAATGGAACCGACAACGATTCAATTATCTATACGAATAAAAGATTAGACGTGCAATTGAAGCCTACTAAGGTCAGCAGATAATAACTTAAAGCATTTAATGAGATCGGGTAGTGCTTGGCTCTGTACTACAACACGTTGGGTCACTTATTTAACTTGCGGATTACCATTTGTATAGCGTTTGCGGTCATAGCATCGTTTATCTCCCCACTGTCGATCATTTCCAAAGCTTTCGAAAAGCTTATAAATCTGTATTCAGCTATATCCTCACTTGACTCAGACTTTATGTTCGTCGGAGACACATCTTCTATTATGCAATAGAAATTTGTAACTTTCTCCGTATTCAAACTATTTAAAGGATAAAATACTCCTAAGTTTTCAAACTTTTCCGCTTTTATCCCCGTCTCTTCATGCAGTTCTCTCCTGGCCGCATTCTGCGGTGTTTCATCTTTATCTATTCCCCCTCCCGGTATTTCCCAGGAGTATTCACCTATAACATAGCGGTGCTGTTTTATGAGAAGAATCTTTTTATCAGGGGTTATTGGTACTATCCCGACTCCGTCTATACGATTAATCCATGCATGAGTGCCTTTAGCACCATTTGAAAATTCTACCTCATCCTGATGAACACTCAAATATTTATCCTGATAAATTTTTTTGTGTTTTAGTTTCTTATACATACTTTAATCATGGTAATTCAAGCTTAAAATCTATCAAATTATTTCCTTTGTCGTATACTACTTTATATGAAATTATGTCTGTATTTTCCGAAAAAATATATTTTCCTATTTTATGAATTTCAGCCAATAAGTTTTCAAGTTTGAAAATCTGATTAGGAGTAAGCCACCTCAGCTCACCATCGATAGGATTTTTAAGAAGTTCACCGCCTGAATAGTCTGCGAAAATAAAATAGAAATATAGATACTGATTAGAATCCATCAGTAATGCATTTCCTACTGCTTTTAATCTAAGATTTTTAATATCCAACCCTGTCTCTTCTTTTATCTCCCTTCTGGCACATTCATAGAGACCTTCGCCGGGTTCTAGTTTTCCTCCAGGCGCCATCCATACATCAGGCATTATTTTTTTCGATGAATCTCTATGGAGCATTAAATATTTGCCGTCTTTCTTTACAAAACACTCCAAGCCTACAATTATATTTAAATTATTCATATCTAAAAAAGTAAATGAATAACAAGTTCATCTTTTATCAGGGGTTATTCAAAGTCAATTAGATTAAAAACGCAATGTTCTGCTTTTTATGACAATTATTTAGCGTAATATTCTTATTTTTTTAAAGTTTCTACCTTCCAGACCTTTGATTTCTATCTCTTCCCAGTTAAAAATTGCAGATCCCAACTGCTTCGGAGTGAGCACAAGTTCTGCGTATTCTTCTTTTTCTTCTTGCAATACCCCAACTGCTGCCCAAAATTTGGCCATCGACCGCTTAGTGCTTCCTGTTACCACGCAATCAGGATAAAAAGTAGGGCATGTCCAGATAATGTCCGGGGAATCACAATATACACGCAGTGTCTTAGTTTTAAAAATCGCTTGGTGCTCTAACTCTACCTTTTCACGCCACAAAGGATCATCTGATTGAGCAGGTTTTAGTTTTACATTTAATTCTGTTGCGGCTTTCATAACATCAGTTAGTACTGGTAGATTCCCGTTATTTTCTTTTAATACCTCTTCTTTCACTGATATCATTTCATCGTAATAATCATCCGGGTTATCGAATAGCTCAAAATGTCGAGTATACTTCACTGATATATTCGGAGGCAAATAAGGCTCTACAAATTTAATCAACTCCCTAAATGATTCACTATATTTATCTGTTTCATGTCGCGGTACATTATTTAAGCTCTCAACTGAAATATCCTGTGATAAGTATTCAAAAATTACACCCGGTTCATATACACTTGCAATCAATCGTGACCACTGGATAAAGAAAGTAAGGCTAAATAATTCTGCCCAATCTATCTCAGGAGCTTCGTTAAATCGCCATAACTTATTGCCCCCAAACATTTCAACTATTCTAATCGGTTTGTTTTCGGATATAGCAATCTCTATTGCTTTTTTTGTTAAATTTACGCATAAATCAGCCGGTTTAAGCTTACGAAACTTTTTTGACATCACCTTGGAATAGACTGCATCCTTAAGGGAAACTTCACTTATATCTACGGTGGGCACAGGCTTACTAAGAACCTCTAAAGTAGATAAGATATATTCTGCCGGCGTCATATGAGATGCGGGCAGGAATTGAACCTGCGTCTTCCCGCTTGCGGCGGGATACCTGAACACTCGGCTACCGCATCAATGGTATGTTAACATACAGAAACTAAACCTACAAGGATGGAGAATCCCGGAATATGAATAACCAATTTCTTTGATATAATACGCCAATGGCAAGAATGATTAACCAGAAAATATCTCAAAAAGCTTCAGATTCACCTAGCCTAAGCTTGAGGCTAAATAGCTATGAACTCAGCCATATTTACGGTCAGGCTGCAGCTATCAGGTACTTCGATGAGAATTCCAAGGATGATTTCGCTGTCATAAATGAAATTCTGAAAGATAAGCACGTGCGAAGCTGGATGGATGATACGGGTAGAATTTCATGGACTGACTATAAGGATTGGGCCGGAAGACACTCCAATGACTCATTCTTATTTTCTGTACATGATAGCAGACTAAAAACCGAGAAAGAAATTAAAGAAATTAGAGGGTTTGTGAATATTTACTCAGGACATGGAGAAAAATTCCGCGCTAAGCGCTTAATTCAATCAGGCATTATTAAGAAAGGTCCAAATAAGCAAATACTTGAGATCAGCATGGCTCTACGGCCCTTACATGATGGGAAAATTTCAGGCTCAGGCCTTATGTCAAGCGCATTAAGGCAAAGCTGTCTGCAAGTACGTTCCTGGCTGGGCAGCATTAAAGACTCAGATCTTATAATTTACGGTTTTATTGATCCTAAGAACACTGCCTCTATCCGTGCTATGCAGGCATCCGGCTTTATAGAAAGAGGGGAGGCAAAATACGACTCATCCACAAATGATGATTCTTTGGTATATGTCCTTAGCTGGCGAAAGCTTCGAAAAAAAATACGGGAGCAGATTGATACCACACTAAGAAATAAGATGAAGATCATAATTGAACCCCAGAAGACTAACTCCCACTGCGGTCCATCTGTTATAAAAGCGCTTTTAGGTTATCATGGCATTAATATTACTCAAGATGAGGTAGTAGAAGCCGCAGCAGTTAAAAAAACAATTATGGAGCGCGGGATGAGACCTTCGCATCTGGCAAAAGCAGTAAAAAAGCTGGGTAAAGGTACAAAATTCTGGTTCAAACAGGAGGCGAGTATAGAAGATCTTGAAAAATTGATAAGGTTTTATAAAACTCCCGTTGGTATAAATTGGCAAGGGCTATTCTATGATTCTATACAAGAAGAGAAATTGAAATGGAAAAACTCAGACAGAGGACACTATAGTATTGTGATAGATGTAAATAGAAAAAGAGGAGAGCTCGTCATCGATGATCCATATCCTGATTATTTTAAAACGCCTCGGGTGTTTTCATATAAATGGTTCTTAAAGAGATGGCATGACAGCGATGTAATAATTAATATGGAGCTGGATATTAAAAATATTATAAAGACAAACAGATTAATTTTCGTAGTAACGCCGAGAAATTTTATTTTTCCTAAAAACATGGGTATGAAAACAATGGATCATCTATCGGAGCTTGAAAAAACTGAAAGACTATAAAACCTTTAACCTCTATACTCCGGAATTAATAACTAAATACTGTTGTGCTATACTCTTACAATGGATATAAAAAGGAAACTACTACTGATAATTATTTTGACTTTGATTCTATTTATAATCCAATCGGGCACATCAAAAGCATATAGAGAAAATAGTCAGTTTAAAATTAAGCCTACGCAAGCGATAGAAACTTTCGCTTTTTTATTTAAGATGAGGAATAATAAGTTTATGAAGCTTGCCTGATTATAATTCGTAACTTTTACCGTTCTCAGGTAATACAACTTCAATATTTCCAGAAGATTCATAAATCTTTTTTAAGAAAATTTCCCGCTGCATCTTTTCACCATGTGTTAGAAATACTTTCTTAACATTTTTAATCTCAGTCAACCATTTAAGGAGTCGAGGTTGATCTGCATGCGAGCTGAGTATCTTAATTTCCCGAATGCTGGCCTTAACTTCAATCTGTGCTCCGTCCACAGATACGATAGTTGATCCTTCTAGGATTTTTCTACCCAGCGTGTTGTCTGCTTGATAACCGACAAATAGCAATCTTGTGGTATCAAATGACAAATAATTTAAGGCGTGATGAATAATCCTTCCGCCTGACATCATTCCCGAACCTGCGATAATGACCTTAGGATTGTCAAAGCTCTGAATATCTCTACTGTCCCGAGAATCGTAAGTTACCTCAAGACCTTCAAAATTAAACGGGATGTTTGTATGAGACTTTATCTCATCATTCTGGAATTCTTTAAAATGCATGTAGGGCATCGTAGCATCAATACCCATCGGACTATCTAAAAATATTTTAGTATCCTTACGTATCTTGCCATCATCCTTCAAATGATGAATAATATGCAGAATTTCCTGCGTTCGCTCTATAGCAAATACGGGAATAAGGAGTACCCCTGAATTCTCCTCTATTTTATTTATCTCACTTTGGATAATTTCTTCTGGATTTTCATCAGGATGGGATGTATCGCCATATGTCGACTCCATTACTACAAAATCAGCTTCGTTTATATATTGCGTAGGCTTTACTATCGATTGGGGAGTATTACCCAAATCACCACTGAATACAATACTCGGATTCAAATCATCTGTGATATCAGTTAGCTCTATACTTGATGAGCCCAGGATATGCCCGGCATCTCGGAATATGACACTAAAGCTATTCGTTTTAACTTCTTCATCATAATCAATTGTCTTTATAAGCTTGAGTGTTTTTTCCACTTCATCCATTGTGTACAGAGGTTCTCTTGTCAAATCTTTGGAGGCAATTCTTGCAGAATCTTTAAGTATTATCTCAACCAATTCTCTGGTGGGTTTTGTCATATATATATTTCCATAGAATCCACCATAAATAAGAAGCGGTAAACGTCCGCTATGATCAAGATGCGCATGGGTTAAATAAACTGCTTCTAACGATGAAGGCTGAAAAGATAGAAGATCATAATTAAGCTTCTCTAATCTTTCATTTCCTTGGAACATCCCGAAATCCACAAGTACTTGCGTATTATTTTTACTGGTTACTAAATACGAAGATCCGGTAACTTCATCACTTCCTGCTCCCAATACATCTAATCTCATGATCTATAGTATAATAATATATAAAAGAAAAAACCAGTTATAATTTATTGATATTTATAATATGTATAAAATTTTACTAGCTTCTCATTTAATAGGATCATGTCTTTTTTTATTGGTGTTTATTCAATCACTGAGCAGTATTAGAAAGGAAAACCTTAGATATATAAAGACAGCGGCGGTCAACATCGCCTTAATTACATTCTTTCAGGCTGCTAGCGGATTAAGCTTGGCTATAATAAAATTTCAAACTACCTCTATAGCAGATTTTTGTGCCAAACTGGGTATATATGTATTTATTTCAATAACTACAGAATTTATTCTTTATAGAAAATTCAGAGATATTAAAACCCTCAATAAATTATCCAATAAGTAATACAGAAATTCAGAAGTTAGTAGATATCGTTTTAGAGTTTGCAATATCTATAGCTATATCGTATAAAGGAGCTTTTTTATCAAATGAATGTAACTTATCTTGATTTACCCATTGGAATGCATCATGATCAATATCCAGTGATACCTCTTCGTTGTTATCTACGATCCTGCATTCATAAGTAATCCGCACAATGTCTGATGTACCATCATGATTCTCATGCGTAGTAACAGATAGAGGACGAACCGCATTCACATTAAGGCCCACTTCTTCTATTACTTCTCTTTCTATACTTTCTTCTGGACGTTCTCCCGAATCCAAGCCTCCCCCGGGAAGTTCCCAGCGCCCAGGAAATGTATCATGCGGGGCACGTCGAACTAAAAGCACCTTCGCCTCCTGATTTACAATAAATGCAAATGTAGCAACAAAAATTTTTTTAATCATACTTAATAGATAAACCTGTCCTATCTATAAAAACATGTAAGTCGTGGATAGGCAGGACAGACAGTTCTATTTGTTTATAGCTATAACCGAAGTTTAAAGAAGAACTGTAAACGAAGAACTCATATTAACACACTCTACACAATTTTACAAATCTTCACATTATAAGACATAAATAGTATAATGCGCTTTATGAATAAATCGAAGACGGCCCTACTCTCGGTAAGCAAAAAGGTCATAACCGATGAACCTTTAAGCCCCGATGAAATACGAACGCTTCTTAGTTTCGAAAAAGAAATTGAAGAAGGTAATATTATAAAGCTTATTAAACATATAGCTCTTCCGGCATCCTTAGTCATCGGTTTCTTTTTCGCTGCGTTCCCAGAAGCTTTCAATTCCATTTCAAATGATTTACCATATTGGACTAATCTACCTCATGAGATACTTCTCGGAATTGATTATTTTTGGGATATATTAGGCGAACCTGTAGGAAAAACAAACATTATCTTTCACTTACCTAATTTTATCCTCTACTCCTTCGGAGTGTTAGGCATCAAAAATATCATCGACTCAATTAATAGGAAAGCATGGATTGATAAGGTGCTTGATTCTAAAAAGAAGCTAAAGGGGAAACTTGAAGATGGTAACATGTCCTATTTCCTTTCTAAAGGCCACTCAGTATTATTTGTGGGTAATGGAGATTTTATAGGAATGCAGTACGTACTAAATGACATTTCCGGCCAGGCAGTAACAATTTCATCCAATAAACCCTCTTATACTCAAGTTTGGAATTACTATGACTCAAGTACATTCTATGAAGATTTAAAAGATGTGATGAGAAGATGTGCCGGAAAAAACGCCGGGGAGTATATATTCTTTCCGGTAAAAGATGATCAAATATTTCTTCCGAACGAAAAGGCTTATGACCTTTCGCCTCACAAACTTGACATTCTTTGTCAAAATATACGTAACATAGAAAAAGAACTCGGGTGGAAATCAAAAAGGATAATCATCATAGGAGATAAATTCCATCAAAGCTTTGTTCATTCAGTAGATCAAAAAAACATTATTCCTAAAAGTGCAGATATCCTATCACTACAAACACTTTCTAAAAAACATAAAAATATTACACTCCTTGATCCTACAGATATAGTTTTAAAAAAGATTCTTACCATCGCTAGGGAGCGCAAAATAGTCTTTAGAGCCACAAAAGAAGGTATCAAAGAATATAAAAAAAGATTTTATAAAAGACTAAAACTTCTCGGATATCGTGAACGATCTGGAAAAAAAGGAATACTTACTATAGGTTATGATCTTTTCGAAGACCAAACTGAACAACAAACTTTATCTCGAAAAATCGATGATTATTATCCTGTAGTTCTCTCGAAAAACGTCCAGGATGCACTTATCCGAAATGGGTATAACCAAAGTGAATTCATCTATGTACCTAAACTAGTACTATCTACCCTGTCAGCAAAAGCAGCAGAACAATAAATAATCTGTCGATAAAAAAATAACGGAAGACAGAGTTATTCATGTCTTCCGCTATTTAGGAATCAGAGAATATTTAATAATCTCTTCTTCCCCCTCTGCGATCATTGTTATAACCGCCGCGGCCACCCCCAGAATAATTTCTAGGACCACGATCTTCTTGAGGCTTAGCCTCAGATACGTTAATCTTTCTACCATCCAGATCCTGACCATTCAGCTCATTCAAAGCTTTTTCGGCCTCTTCTGGAGTCGCCATCTCGACGAATCCAAAACCTCGAGATTTATTTGTCTCTCGATCCCGAATTACTTTTGCAGAAACTACTGTACCTGCTGATGCGAAAAATTGTCCAAGAGTATCATCTGTAGTTGCCCAAGCTAGACTACCTACGAATAATTTTGTACCCATTTTGTGTTTTCCCTCCTTTCTTTATAAAACTCGTGGAAAGCACTGGTAATCGAACTTAGGGGAGGCTATTAATATGAAATATTAAAGTTTAACCTAAAACTAACTTACAGTCTTATCAACACTGCACGCAGTATAGCATAAGCTAAGGAAAAAGTATATTTAGGCAAATAGTATATAGCTAATAGTGAATAGTAAGTGACTGATTTAAAGCTGTTATGTAATTAAATTAATCTGCGGGGACTGGCTGGGTGGCATGCTGATGAATTACAGGATGGGTCGTAGTCTGAGGATCAGCTTGTTTCTTCTTTATACTTAAGGACTTTGTGTATGCAAGAGGAAATACCTCATCCATGTGAGAAACAAACTTGAATTCAAGATCTTTTAAAACCTCCTTAGGCACATCTTCTAAGTCTTTTTCATTTTCTTTAGGAAGTATTACAGTTTTTAGGCCAGCCCGATGCGCTGCAATGACTTTTTCTTTTACTCCCCCTATCTCAAGCACTTTACCCCGCAAAGTAACCTCACCTGTCATGCCTAATGTTCGTTTTACAGGTATCTGGGTTAATGCTGAGGCTATAGCCGTAGTTATCGCAATTCCAGCCGATGGCCCATCTTTTGGAGTAGCACCTTCGGGCACATGTACATGCACATCAAGCTTTTGATAAAATTTATCTGAAAGACCAAGCTTGCTTGCACGGGTTCTTATATATGACATAGCGGCTTGACAGGACTCTTTCATGACATCACCCAGTTGCCCAGTTAGAATGAGTTGCCCGCGCCCAGGCATGAGTGCCACTTCTATAAAAAGGATATCGCCACCAGCCTCAGTCCACGCCAATCCCGTCACTTGACCGACTTCATCTTTTTTCTCAATAAGCGATGCGCTGAATTTAATAGGTCCTAGATACTTAGTAATATCTTTATCAGAAACCGTTATTTTATCTTTTTCTCCTTCTGCTATTTTCTTCGCGACCTTCCGATAAATTGTAGCTATTTTTCGCTCTAGGTTCCTAACACCTGCCTCTCTCGTATAATGAAGAATGGTGAATCTCAACGCATCATCTGTAAGGTCTATCATGGCCGATTTCAATCCATGAGCCTCCATTTGTTTTTTGATAAGATAATTTTTCGCTATCTTGAATTTCTCATCCGAAGTGTAACCGGCAAAATGAAGAATTTCCAGCCGATCCCGAAGCGCCGGTGGGATCGTATCTAGAACATTTGCTGTAGTTATAAACATTACATCTGAAAGATCAAACGGCACTTCTAAATAATGATCTGAGAACTGTGAATTCTGCTCCGGATCTAGAGCTTCAAGAAGGGCAGATGAAGGATCTCCCCGGAAATCAGTTCCTACTTTATCTATTTCATCAAGCATAAATACCGGATTCTTGGTACCGGCGTCTTTTATGCCCTGAATAATTCTTCCCGGTAAAGCGCCTACATAGGTTCTTCTATGTCCTCGTATTTCTGCCTCATCCCTAATGCCTCCCAGAGACACCCTTACAAATTTTCGTCCAAGTGCACGCGCTATAGATTTACCGATAGAGGTCTTTCCTACGCCCGGAGGACCAGCAAAGCAAAGAATTGGGCCTTTAATTTTACCTGCCAGCTGATGTACTGCCAGATACTCAACGATTCGCTCCTTGGCTTTTTTTAAAGCATAATGATCCTCATCCAGCATCTTCTCAGCAGTTTTTATATCAGACTCATTCTTGCTTTCTTTGTTCCAGGGTACAGTCACCAACCAATCTAGATAATTCCGTATATATCCCACTTCAGGATTAAACTGATTCATACCTTGCAGCTTTTTAACTTCCTTTTCAGCTTTTTCCCGAACTTCATCAGGCATACCTGAAGATTTGATCTTCATTAATATTTCTTTTGTATCATCATCCACATCAGTATCATTCAACTCTTTTTGTATAGTCTTCAATCTCTCACGAAGCATTGCTTCACGTGCTCCTTTTTCAAATCTCTCTTGAGTCTTTGATGCTATTTTTTTCTCAAGCTCCAAAACTTTGATTTCTTTCGCCAATAATTCTGCCAATTTTTGAAGTCTTATCTTAACATCTGATATTTCTAAAAGTTCTTGCCGCTCCACCGGTTTAAGATCCAATGCCGAGGCTATCAAATCTGATAATTCTGAAGGAGAATTCTCAGACATTATGTTCATAAAAACCAGAAAATCAGCTGATTTCCCAAAGTTCATTGCCCTACGAAATTCATTCGTCAAGTGATTACAGAGAGCTTGAATTTCAGGAGTATTTTCGACTACGTCCGGTATTTCTTCAACTTTTGCCATTAAAAATGAATCATGAGCTTCAAAAGATAAAATCTTAACGCGAGATAGACCTCTTACCTGTGCGTTAATTTCTCCATCCGCCCTTATCATTCTTTCAATTCGCGAGAGAGTACCTATAGCATATAAGTCATTTGTCGAGGGATCATTCACGCGGGAATTTTTCTGAAGAACGAAACATACGATCCTTTCGTGTTTAAATGATGTCTCCAATGCTGCAAGGCTTTTAGGTCGTCCAAATGTAAGAACAGAGTCAGTATTAGGAAAAATGATGCCGTCTCTGATGGGAATTATGGGTACAATCTTTTCCATATTTTGAAGGTATTTAGCAATCTATCATATGCTTTGCTAATTGTCAACCCCTCTTTCTAAAACTAATGCATTTTCCTTATTATACCTTGAACTATTTTCTTGAATTGATGAATTAAACTCCAAATAGGGTACCAAGAGAATAGAATAATTTCAAGTCATAAATATAACAAAATATAAAGAGCTCCCCTACTCAGCTAAATAATAGTCTTCTTTATCTTACTTAGCAATTCACTTATCTCAAAAGGCTTTTCAATTATATCGTTTATGTAAACATGGTCTACTAACTCTTTAGCATTAGCTCTCGCTGTTAAAAGAACAATTGGAGTAGTTGTGTTTTTGGAGTCTGAACGGATTTTCCTACTAATTTGAACACCATCTTCTCCCCAAAGAGACATATCAAGAAGTATCAAGCTAAATACCACTTCATTAATCAGCTTTATAACTTCCCGATAATCTCTTGGCACAATTACCTCAAAAGAATTATCTTTCAGTATAAGAGATACCACTTCAGCGATTCCAGCATCGTCTTCTGCCAAAAGAATCTTTTTTAATTCCATATTCAGGATCGGGTAAATTGTATTTAATATTACCAGATTTATTCAGATACTCAAGTTATAGATAACTCTGTATAAATTACTATCCGTTCCGTATAAACATTTGACATACTGTCCCATTCTCCCCCGCAAGTTATGAGATTAAGCTGCGGCTTTTCTGATGGTCCAAATACTTTTTCAATAGGAAATGATTTATATGTATACACCTCTTTGGTAGTTACCTTAAAACTAATATTTTTTCCTAATGCATCGACAATTGTTATCTTGTCGCCTTTTTTCAGTTGATTTAATTTCCAAAAAATAGCTGGTTTACCTTCTTTTGTATCATAATGTCCAGCTAAAACAGCGTTACCATTTTCCCCAGGTTTATATCCTAGGGAATACCAAGCTACATTCTGAACATCTTGCGGAGTAGCCATGTTCCCTTCTGTATCCATACCCACCTCTTCTATTGATGTTTTTACATCAATGGCTGGAATATACAACATCTTTGGATGAGTTATGCTATTAGATTTTTCTGAAGAAACGACAAGGATAGATTTAGAATAATCTTTCTTTACTGGACGGACTGTCTCACCATTATATTTTTTTTGAAAAAAATTGACGATAAGAATTGGCCCTAAGAGAATACAAATTAATAAGAGGACTTTTCTCACATTAATTTCCTCCCAAACCGGTATTTGGCGCTCCAGATGGCATAATTACAGTATTTGTAGGAGAAACTGTATTTATCGGACTAGGGCTTACTGTAGGCGATGCCGTCTGGGCATTCACAACGGCAATCCGTACTAATAAGGTTATTCCGAAAATCATTAAAAATCCCACTATAGCTCTTATCATAAATTCACCTCCTTTTATTAACGTAAATAATCTCAAGCTTTAAGAGAATAGAGCTTATGGGTATTAAAGAGGTTAAAACAAAGTAAGAAGTGGATAATAATCAATTAATCCACACCCTAACATACGCAGGTTTTCTCGGTTTAAAGACTTCTATTATTTTACCAATAATTTTTTTAATCAAAAAAGCAACCTCCTTTCCTTTATTTGTCATTAGATACCCTTAAATTAACTTATTTTGATCACCTTAATTAAGGCATATCCCATTTTACCAATATTTCCATGTTTGATATTTCTCCCGTAATTCCTCCTCTGTAATATTTACTCTAAGTAAACCCAAACTCTTTTCGTAACCCAAATCAAGAATCTGAGAAGCCCAGAGATCGCGCTCAACTATTCCCGGTGCGCCGAGAACAATAGCCAGTAACTTTTTTCCGTTTCTTTCAGAAATCACAGCTGTTGTTTTTAAAGCTCTATCAGTATTGCCTATTTTTACTCCTGTTATACTGGGATAGACTCCGATAAGTCCATTCCAATTATATAAATCGAATCTCCTGTGAAATTCATTTTCAGGTAAAAGCTCGTAATCATCTTTCACAAGTTCTCTTATGAGCGGATAATTCTCCAAGGCATAATGGGTCATTATCGAAATGTCTTTGACACTACTAAAATGCTGATCAGCATCAAAGCCTTGTGGATTAGTAAATAAAGTATTGGAAAGTCCTAAAAAATTAGCCTTCTCATTCATAGCCCTAATGAAAACTTTTTCGTTATATTTTTTATCTATTCCTTCTCGGATTACCTCAACCGCATCATTTGCAGAAGTAAGCAAAGCTGCCTGCAATAACTCATTCAGTGTCAATTTTTCACCCTCCCTTACACCTATTTTCGTAGGCATAATCCTGGATGCATTTTTAGAGACAGTGAACCTATCTTCAGGACTGGCTAAATCCAGAGCAACTATCGCAGTCATGATTTTAGTTAAAGATGCTATAGGTAGTTGTCGTGATATATTTTTTGATGCCAGCACCTCTCCTGTTTCATAATCTATTACTGCATAAGCTGAGGCTATTTCATAATCTTGCGCTGCTACCGCTTGTGGAAAAATATTGGATTCCAGCTTCAATTTATAGACAGTTGGATATTCTTGTAGTTTTGGAAGAACTTTATCTAAAAAAACGTCAGGGTGGGTTGGTGTAGGCAGAATAAGCTTAGACATACGGACACCCATCAATTGAAGTGCTACTATCACAAATATAGCGACGAATGTTGCAAAAAATATTTTCATATGTTTTAAGGAAGATAAGATAATCAGTTATCGAATTTCTGCAAAAGTTCTGCTATCTGCTAAATTCTTGGTTCCAAATTTTTCTTTTAATACAGCCCAAAGCTCAGACTTTCCAGAATCAAACCCCAAAGCCCACATTCCAACACCCCCTAAATTCTGTGATTTAGCGAAATCATATTTTATTCCTAGTGACCTGACATCATCAAGAAATATCATCCTCCAAGCATCGACGCTGGACACATAATATGCCTTCCAGCCCACCTGCCCCAAATCATCCCATCCTTCCCTTTCAGCCTTTATAGAATCTGTCGCTATTTCATACGTTTGAGTCATAGGCTTTCCTCTCCACGACCAACTTGGACGCGTTTCAGCTTTTACACGGGGCTCATCATACACTAAATAGTTATAACCATAATAAGGAACCCCAAGAATAATCTTATTACCAGGCATATATTGTTTGAAATCTTCAACTGCGGTCGCAATATCATAACTATATTTCCCTTCTTTATAACCATATAGAGGAGAAGTAGGCATCGCATAATCGCTTCCTTTCACCGCAAAATCATAAGCCATCATAAATACCCCATCAGCAGCTTTACCAATTCTAGAAATATCATAGAGTTTAAGCTTCTTAGCTGATGATGCATAAACAGAAACCGTTACATATGAACCTGGGATTTCAGTATGCATCTTTTCTGTCAAATGCGAAACAAATTCACTAAATTTTTCACGATAGATTGCATCGGGTGTACCTATGTATTCCACATCAATATTCACTCCGTCAATCCCTCTTTCTCTTACTTCATGAATGGTATCCGCAATAGTTTTCTCTCTTGCCTGGTCACTTCCTAAAAAGGACTCAATATTATCATTATCCATGCAGGTAATTGTTAATACTACTCTCACGCCGTTGTCATGCGCTTTTCTAAATACATTAGTCGCTTTTCTACTTTTAAAAACTGTGTATCCATAATCCTCTTTATCCAAACCTCCGGTTTCTTTAATGGGTACACCGAAATATGCAAAAGTGGTTAATGAAGAAAATTCTACAGAATCTAGCTTATTAATAGTCCAATATGGAGCAAAGCCAAAAACTTCATATCTTGGATGCTGAGGCTTTGTTAAAGGAGTTAATGAAACGAATTGAGAAACAATTGGAGAAATAATTCTCTCTACACGGTCATAGGAAAGGCCAATCACAAAAAGTAGAGCTATTGAGCCAAGAGAAAATGTAATATATGTCCAAATTTTTTCAAATCTTGATATACGCGAATTGCGATTTGATGAAATTAAAGAAGCATACTTGATGAATATTTTACGATTTCTTGATGGCATCCCAAACATACCTTTTCGTATTGTTGAGTTATCCTATAATATTTTCAACTAATACAGTGGTATATTATAAAAAACCTTTTATTATGTCAAGTCCTATATAAAAATTCAATGATAAATGAGTAAGAAGTCTGTAATAACAAATTTATGAATAGATGAGTTAGTCCTAGAGTATTATAATTTAATTTTAGTATCCGGAAAAGTAAGAAGATCTAAAGCTGATGCTGCGCTCCATGCCTGAACTCTGCAACTTTCTTGACCCAACGGGTTTTTGTATATATCATATCCACCGGTCTCTTTCTTTATATATAACTCAATTGGGGATCCGAAATAAATAATTGGTTTTAATGTCGCAGATTTGAGCACATTCGCTTCATGCAAATATCCTACATTTACTAACCCTTCGTGACTCATGCCATTAAGCTTTGGCCAGAAACTACCATTATGATAAGAATTTTGGCCAGATATATAAGTATCTGACGAAGTACTCATAGTGCGTATACCCGCATCCTCATCAAACATGTCTTCTCGAAACGCTCTTTTCACTACGTAAGGAACATAACGATCCTTAAGTATAGTAATTACCTTTCCCTTTTTTTTATAGGCAGCCCAAAGAAGAAGTAACGGATTACCCGTTATTGTTCGTATCTGATTCTTTAATCCATCTAACGCTTGAGCAGCATAGAAGTTTTTTCCATCACGAAAAATAAAAAATCGATTGAATTGTTCTCTTAAGCCTTTTGCCTGTAACCGTAAAGCCTTGGCAAAACGTTTATTTTTGGTGATATGAAGTTTTTTATCACTATAAAAATCTGCCCACAAGCGTAGAGCTAACCATGCATACCCCTGAACCTCGACTGGTGCAATAGGATACTCCGGGAAGTTTCCTGATGCATCACTCATAGACTCTTTTGAATCGGTCCAGGACTGCACCGCCAATCCGCCATGCTTCCTATCTTCCGGCAATACATATTCAAGTAGGTAATCTTTATCACGATCTCCATAGGTTATTATCCAGTTCAACCCCGATTCAACCGCAGAAATTACCGAAAAAAGGAATTCATCATCCCGTGTTAATTCCCAATATTTATATATCGCAATAAGGGTAAGCGGTGTCGAGTCTAACGAATCATAGTTTCTTAAAACCCCATCGGGATAAATATACCAGGGTTTTTCCATTTGTAATAATCGCTCATAGTTATCAGGACGGTATTCATGAATAAATTTACCAGGCTCCTCCCCTGATTCTATATTAGTTTCTTTGCCCTGCAAATCAACTAAAGTCTCAAGACCTTTTTTACAAATATTTAATAGTCTATTTTTTTCATTTACTGATACTAAGTAGTTATTTTTGCAAACTTTCAAAATTTTCAGCATTGTTATAGCACTGTCTCTTCCGAAAATGCATCCATAAATATCGTCCTTCCCAGATGCGTTAATTCCTTTCTCGTGAGAAAGTTCTAGAATTGTTTCATATATTGTTTGACGAAGGCTAGTTTTATCCACGGGCAGTGTCATAAGTTAAAAATGGGTAAGAAAAACGATGTATATAAGACGATAACAAAGTACAAATGTTATGTCAAGCTGAAGTGTAGCTAAACTGAGGCTAATATAATTTTAATAAATAATATAAAAATTCTAGTAGAATAAATCCTATAGTGATTAGATTCGAGGTAAAAATTTGTAAGGATTAGGCAAGAAACTGCTCTATTAGATTGTAATTGTTAGTATTATTGCTATAATTGGTATGGTATGACCCAGTCTATATTAGTGGTGGAAGACGATAAAGGACTTCAAAAATATTTGAGAGAACTTCTTTTAGATAATGGCTATGCAGTACAGATTGCAGGAGACGGAATTATAGCATTAGATAGTCTCGCGAAAACACAGCCTGACCTTGTTGTTCTAGATCTGGGACTTCCGAATATGTCTGGAGAAACAGTTTGCCTTGAAGTGCGAAAAAAATATAAAGATTTACCAGTAATCATCCTCACAGCAAGAGATAGTATTTCTGATATCGTCCAAGGACTTAATCTGGGCGCTGATGATTATATTACTAAACCTTTCGTGGCAGATGAATTCCTTGCACGCATAAAGGCACGACTTAGGCGCCAAGGCGATTCTGAGGCGTTACTGAAAGTAGCAGACCTCGAATTAAATAATAAAACGCTTGAGGTGAAACGGGCAGGAAAAAACATTCAACTAACACCTCAAGAATTTAAGTTACTACAATATTTAATGAATAACAAAGCAAGAATTTTAACACGGGAAATGATTCTAAATCGTATTTGGCTATATTCATCAGATGTAGAAACGCGGGTCGTGGATGTATATATGGGGTATCTCCGAAAAAAAATTGATAACAACCATTCAAAAAAACTCCTTCATTCTATCCGAGGCTTCGGATATGTTATTAAAGAATAAACTACTTATTCTTGCCGTATTTTGCCCTGGGTAGAATAATTTCGACTGTTGTCCCTTTTTTTAATCCCGAATGTACATTGATTGAACCCCTATGCTGCCTTATAACATTTTCTACGAAAAACAATCCCCATCCAAATCCCTCCTCCCCACCCTCTCCTTTATGATGTCCTTCAAAAATATTTGGCAGATCTTTTTCATCAATTCCTTTCCCAAAATCTTTTATAGAAATCACAAATCCTTTAGCTTCCTTTTTCAGAGTCACTTCAACTATAGAGTCTGATGGAGAATATTTAAGTGAGTTGTCTAATACATTTACTACAACCTGAATTAATCTTTCATTATCACCTACTATTTTTGAGTCTGTTTTAACATAATTTTTATAATTTATCGATCTCCCCTGGCGCATTTTTTTGGCCTCTTTTACTGCATCCTGGATTATATCGTTAAGCTGGCATTCCTGCCAACGAAATTGCAATTGTCCTGCTTTCATTCTATTTACTTCTAATATTTCCTTCACTAGATGCATAAGTCTCTTATTCTCTTCATATAAAGCTTCTACCCATTTACCTGTCGCGTCATCCCTATTTGCTAATTTATTATGCAATAACTGGATGTATCCGCTTATTGAAGTAAGTGGTGTTCTCAACTCATGCGCTGCCATAGAAATAAACATGTCACGTATTTCCAAGGCCTTTGTAGTTTCCCTATATAATTGGGCTTTTTTAATTGCAAAACTTGCCATAGATCCGAACACCTTAAGCATATCAATTTGCTTTTGAGAAAAATGTTCTTTTTTAAGCGACAAAACACTGAGCACTCCTATACTGTTACCACGATAAGAGAGAGGAATAAGAATTACTGACTGAATACCAATCTTTTTAATCAAATAATTCACCTTTGTATCTGTCGTTATGTTATTAACAATAAGCTTATTTTTCTTGAATGATTCTTCTAAGGTTCCGCCTTTTCGCACTTTTATAGAATGAAAAAAATGATCTGATACATATACAGGTTGCAATTTGTCACCGCTTACTAAAAGAATTGAGCTATATTCCGCATCCATTAATTTCATAGCCTGCTCCACGATCACTTTGTATGTCTCCTGAGGTGTTAAAGCATCCAAAAGTATAAGACCGGCAGCATTAATTTTTTCTAAGGCTTTTTCCATAATTAGCTGGCGTTTATATTATCCAGTGAAATCGCAAAAATTCAAGTATTTATCTCACTTTTAAAATCATTCTTATATTACTCTTACATTATCATTAATGGTTTATTATTGATAATGTATAGCTTAGTTATATGCTACACCAAGAATCAATAGATAAACTGGATGCGTTTTTTAATCAATATAAACCACTAAAATATAAATCTCGTTCTGTGATTTCCCTTGCCAATGATTCAAATTCAAGTATATTTTATATTAAAAGTGGGTTTTTACGCGTATTCCGTCTTTCAAAGCACGGTGAAGAATTAACCCTGGTTATTTTAAAACCGAAAGATTTTTTCCCCCTCAATTTCGGCATGACTACAGTAACTCGTATTCACTCTTATTACCTAGAAGCTATAACTCCTCTAGAGATCTGGAAGGTGAGCTTGGAGCACTTTCATCAATTTATAGACCAGGACCCCTCCATTCATCTTGCTCTAACTAAAAACGTATTTATTCGGTTTAACGATGTATTGTCAAAAATGGAATACTTAGTATTAAATAATGCTTTTACGAAAATTACAGTCACAATTATTGCATGTGCTAGAAAATTCGGAGACAAAGAAGGGGATGATATCCTCATACGCGTTCCATTAACTCATAGAGATATTGCGACTCTAGTAGGAATAACTCGAGAGACAACATCTATTGAAATGAAAAAGCTTGAAAAACAAGGTTATCTTGAAAAAAAGGGAAAATATTTATTAATAAAAAATATTGAAAAACTAGAGAAAGAAATGAATCAGCAAACCGACAGTAGCTTTCATTAACCTTATTCTCTATAAATAAAAACATTGGATTTATACTTCCGGATCCTTAATTTCTCGCCGCATACCCTCTATATCTACTCTTGGATCCTGCATGATGCTTTCGGTACTTTCTGCTACCTGACCTGATGTTCTCTCCGCCCAATCTTTCATCTTTTTTATTGTTTTTCTAACTGTCTCCTGATTTTTCTTATCTTTGAGAGCTACAGAAGCCGCTCCCATTGCTACGCCTATAGCAATGCCTGCTGCCAATCCGCCTGATTTAGATTTACTTCTTTTATTATCATGCACAATTATACTCACCTCCTTTTCCTAAGGTTTTAGCTTATACGCTTCTTATTGCACGTGACCCAAATAAAACAACTAAAGATCCCCCAACCGCTACTATAAACGAGGCTATGTCAAATCCAGTCACTCCTACGCCAAATATAAGATTTGCTAAAAATCCGCCAATTAACGACCCTGCAATACCAAGCAAAATTGCCCCAAGCACTCCACCATGATTCTCTGAAGGATCAATGGTATTTGCTACTATACCTACGATAAGTCCAAACAAAACCCAAGCTAATATATTCATATATATACCTATCACCCCCTTCTATTACTTATTAAATAAATAGTAGAGTATCAATTTAAGATTTTAACTAGTATAAAGTAAGGAAAAAGAAAGAAGGGTTAATGAACTTATATAAACAACAGCAGCTGCAAAAGCAGCTGACGTTGTAAGATATGAAAAGCTTTTATACAGCTTTTTGATGGCGGGCGCGTCCGCCTTTTCTGCCTGCAGCCCTTGCCTCCTCCGATGTCCACTTGTGAGCAGTACCTTTTCGATGAGCAGTTTTGCCTCCTTTGCTTGCAATCATGCGTTGCTTATCTTTATTCATTGAAGCAAAACCTCTGCTGCTTTTTCCTTTTCTGATCGCCATAATAATATCCACCTCCCCTCTTAAACCACAACTTTATGCTAATTAATTTTTTGCTATCAGCATAAATTCTGATGTATTCGCAGCCTACACCTCTACGATAAGAGTTCCACGAATAATATGTAAGGATTAAGAAAGAACTGCGGTGTATATTACTATGAAGGCTTTCAATCTGTTAACTTTAAACTTTAATCCACAATATCTCCATCAATTACAACCGATCGATATTTTTCAAGTATTCTCATATTCTTTGTATTTGCTTTGAAGACTACATCTGTCAAATCACCAATGACGGGCAGAATGCCTATTATGAAATCTGCTGCTACGTTTTTAATCATCTCTATAATTTTTTCTTGAGGCAGACGCATTTGAATACCAATCCATACTATATATAAGGCAATACATGTCGTAAATACATCTCCAAACCCGGGAATTGCGCCAAGTATGGGATCGAAGCCAAATTTTAACTTCCCAATTCTAAACTTATTCTCCAACAAATCCGTCAGAGTTTTGGCTATTTGGATATGATGTTCCATATAAATAAAACAGGAAAATATTTCCCGATAGTAACATAAAAAAGTAAGACGTATGAAAGAACAGGATAATTTATTGCTTGCTATTTCTTAACCTACTGATATAATAACTCGAATATCTATATGAGGTTGAATAAAAATGATACACGTATCTTTTTATCTTTTATTATCATCCTCTTCCTATTAACCACAGGCAACACTCATCTAAATAAATATCTTCCTGATCAGATTAAACGCCTAGCTCTTTTACCCACACCCACTCCACAGGTTCACGGAATATCGACCAAAACACCACTTAACATAGACAAGATAGTAAAAGTTACCAGAATCATTGATGGTGATACGATTCAGCTTGAGGACGGCAGGAAATTACGATACATCGGCATTGATTCTCCTGAATCGGTAGATCCAAGGAAACACCTTGAATGCTTCGGTGAAGAATCGTCCAGACGCAATTATGAGTTAGTTCATGGAAAATCCGTACGACTCGAGAAAGATATCTCAGAAACAGATAGATATAAAAGACTATAAAGATATGTCTACATAGATGATATCTTGATTAATGAACAATTAATTAAAGAAGGCTATGCTCTAGCCTCATCTTATCCTCCTGATGTTAAGTATCAAGAAAGGTTAATAAAAGCGCAGGATGAAGCAAGAAAGAATAAAAGAGGATTATGGGGAAGCTGTAATACCGTTAAAGAAATTTTGCATCCTTAATCTCCTTCCTGGTGACGCAATAATTTGGATTATTAATAATGTTAAGAGCCCGATACCCATCCATGCTGCAATGATTTTTGCAGAAAAAACATCTGATAATACTCCTATAAAATATGCAAAGAATACGTATGGGATGTTCTTTAGCATGTTGAAGACAGATAGGGTTGTTGTGCGATACTTGGATCTTGCAATGGAGTTAATACCTATAGATACAAAATTTAGATAAACTATTTGCAAGCTGGAACGGATTATAAGACTGATCGCACCTAAATATTTACCTGCTATCGGCGAAATGATGAAGGTAAAAACCAGCAAAACACCTATAAACAAAACTGCCTGGTACTCATTAAACACTTTTTTTATCCAAGGAGTAGTATGAGAAAATAGAGATGATACAAGAAACACTACAGCCCAAAATATTCCTTGCTCTTCTATTCCGAAGCCAAATTCTATTCCTAGAAAAGCATTGATCATCTCATCTGCTATCACAACAATTATACCAATAGATAGAAATAGTAATGTTTGTCGTGCGATATTGCCTGTTTTAAACAACTCATGTAAGGCATATTGCACCTGCAGGATACTATTTCGCAAAGTGAATCTTTCAGAATCAATTTTAGGCTCAATTAGAAAAAAACAAAACATCATTGCTATCATATAACCAATTGCTGATGCCAGGGTCGGCAGAGGTGGCCATATCTTATACATAAATCCTCCAATAATACTACATGCTGCAATTGCGAAAAGATTAATAGTATTTATATTAGAAATTACTTTTCCATACATCGTTTCTTTATTGATCTGTTTTAAAGAATCGTATATTAATGCCTCGAATGTTCCAGAATAAAAACAAACGCCAACTCCGGCTATAAAGACTCCAACAATTATCGTAATAAGACTGGGTACCAAAGCAAGCATTCCTATACCCACAGCCTGAAGCAAAAAAGACAACAATAACGATCTTTTTTTGCCTAATAAATCAGCTATTATTCCAGTTGGAATTTCGCTTATTATGAATGAAGTTATTAAAGACATTTCAATCAGCGCTATTCCAGCATAGCTAGTATAAAGCAGATAGTAAAAGACCCAGATACCAAACCAAAACCAGGTGTATCTAAAAAAACAAATAGGATAGGCAAGCTTAATATTTCTCTCCATAATGGAAAGTATATCACCGAAGCGAAATTAATTGTAACAGCAAGCATTAAGAATGATCTAATCCGGCAAATGGAGTCTTCGGTGCAGCTATGACATTTTCCTCAATAGTCTTTACCAATTCCGGTATTCCTACTCTTGTTTTCGCAGAAATGTAACATAACGAATTATCAGAATATAAATCCACCATGGTTTTCTTATCAATCTTATTAATCATATCGATTTTATTAAACACATAAATTCTTCTTTTATTCTTTAGCCCCAGCTCAAGTAATATGCTTTCTACTATAGATATTTTCGAATGCATATCTTTATCAGAGGCATCAATAACATGGATAAGAACATCAGCATATATAGATTCCATAAGGGTTGATTTGAACGCATCTATTAATTGAGTAGGCAGGTTATTTATGAATCCGATGGTATCACTCACTAGAATTTCCTTCCGGCATCCAGATAAAAACATTCTACCTACCGCACTATCTAAAGTAACGAATAACGCATCTTTTACTAATTTATCTTTCTTTGTTAAGATATTGAATAAAGATGTTTTACCAGCATTTGTATAGCCTACAAGCGACACGGTCTTCATTCCGATTCTCCTCCTGTGAGCGAGTTTTTGCCTTTTTTCGTTTGTTAATTTCTCAAGTTTATCTCTTACCGCCTTCATCCTGACATGCCAATGTCTTTTCATAAGCTCAGTATTAGTTTCGCCAATCCCTCTTGCCCCAATTCCGCCTCTTTGTCTTGATAACTCCATTCCCATACCATAAATCCTCGGCCCCATATGTCTCATTGCTGCCAATTCAATCTGCAGACTTGCCTCTTTTGTTTGGGCGTGTTTAGCAAAAATATTAAGAATCAAATCTACTCTATCCCAGACCTCGATATATCTTACATCTTTTTGAAAATCAGTCTTCATTTCATATATTTGTCCGGGTTTTATGACTGAATTTAATACAACGACATCTATTACTTTCTCCTTAATTAATCTGGAAGCTTCTTGCATTTTTCCTTCTCCTATATAACTACCTTTATCATGCACTTCCCTACGCTGAATTATTAAATCTACAAGTATTCCCCCATACGATTCTATAAGTGATTTTGCTTCTTGAAGATCTGTTAAAGCATCTGTATCTGAAAGACTACGAGGAATAATACTTATGAGAAGAAACCGTTTCGATTCTCTATAAATCATCTATACTTAGTATAACTCATTGTATCTACTTGATGTCATTTATTTTTTCTTATCATCCATTCATGCCATGTAACTAGAAGCGGCGCGGCATTAAATATGGATGAAAATGTTCCGCTTGCTATACCTATAAGTAAAGCTACCACAAACCATCTGATACTTTCCCCCCCGAAAAGTAAAAGTGTAAATAAAACAAGTAGAGCTGTCAGTGAGGTATTAAGAGATCGCACAAAAGTTTGGAGAATAGATTCATTCACTACTTTTCCAAAAGCCATACTACCGGACCTCTCCAGATTTTCTTTTACTCTATCAAAGACCACAACAGTATCATGTACTGAAAAACCCATAACAGTAAGCAGAGCAGTAATAAATAAGCTGTCTATCTCAACGTGGAAAAAGTGGCCTAAAATACTAAAAATACCTACTAAGACTAATACGTCATGAAGCAATGCAATAATTGTCGCTACACCAAACCTCCAGCTACTTGTGGGCTTCGGAACTTTTCGAAAAGATATAGCAATATATAAAAGAATAAGAAAACTTGAAATAATTACAGAGATAAAAGCCTTTTTAGTCGTCTCTGTCCCAATTGTCGGACCTATCGTTTCAAATGATTCCTGCTTGATATTGCTGCTTTTCTCTTTAAGTTTATTAAAAATAACAGTATTTTTCTTTTCATCAATAGGAGAAGTACGCAGAAAAACTTCATTTTTTGATGATGCAAGTGTAGATATAGTAACTTTTTCATAAATAAATATAGATCTAATTTCAGAAATTATTCTATCATCAGCTTTATTAGATAATCGATAAGCGATTCTTGAGCCACCTGTAAAGTCAATTGACAATCTTAGACCAAACAATATCAGAGATATCAATCCTGGAATGATTACCAAAAGTGAAATTAGATAATACCACTTTCTATTTTTCACGATATTAATCATAGTTAGTTATTTATATAGATAACGGAGAAGTGTTCTTGTCACTGTTATGGCCGAAAAAAGCGAAACAACCACTCCGATAAATAAAGTCAACGCAAATCCTTTAACTGCCGCAGTACCATTAAAATACAAAACTGCACTTGTTATAATACTTGCCACATTAGAATCCCTTATAGAATTCCAGGCGTATTTAAATCCCAAACGCAGCGCAACATCTCGGGATTTCCCCAACCTGTCCTCCTCC
>CAYMDS010000003.1:0-36965 GCA_964389405.1 uncultured Gammaproteobacteria bacterium | reverse complement strand
GCAGATTTTCCTGCCCGCCGTATCACAGTTAATTTAGCTCCTGCTGATTTACAGAAAGAAGGACCGTCATATGACCTTCCGATCGCCTTAGGCATATTACTGGCTTCAGGGCAGCTTAAGGCAGATATTTCAAACTCGCTTTTCGTTGGCGAGTTATCGCTTGATGGAAAAATCCGCACTGTAAACGGAATCTTACCCCAAGTACTTATGGCAAGGAAGCATAAACTCAACTCAATTTATCTTCCATCAGAAAATGCATATGAGGCAGCGATAATTGAAAACATACATATCTATCCACTGGATAATCTTTTATCTTTATTTCATCATTTAAGTAACCAAACACCTATAAATCCTCATCCTTTCATCTCAATAACAGAACAAGACGCCCTGGAAGAGAATGAATTTGACATGAAAGACGTAAAGGGTCAATCCTACGCAAAAAGGGCTCTTGAGATAGCAGCAGCGGGGGGACACAATATTCTTCTCAAGGGTCCGCCAGGCTCAGGAAAAACACTTCTTGCAAGAACACTTCCTTCTATTCTTCCGAACCTTACATTTGAAGAAACGCTTGAGGTTACTAAAATTTATAGCATTTCAAATTTACTTGATCGAAAATCCCTTATGAATAAACGCCCGTTCCGCTCTCCGCATCATACGATATCTCTTGCCGGCCTCATCGGCGGGTCAACTCATCCCAAACCCGGAGAAATAACCTTAGCCCACCGTGGCGTACTTTTCCTCGATGAATTTCCTGAATTTCCGCGCCATATACTTGAAGGACTCAGACAGCCTATTGAGGATGGCATCGTCTCGATATCACGGGCAAATGGTAAAACTACATTTCCAGCTAAGTGCATGCTTATCGCAGCTCAGAACCCATGCCCTTGTGGATATCTCGGGGATAAAACCCATATTTGCTCATGTAATCCCATGCAGATTCAGCGCTATCAAAAGCGAATCTCAGGACCGCTCCTTGATCGCATAGATATCCACATAGATGTTCCGGTCGTTAAAGTGGAAAAGCTTACAGCTGATGAGGAAACGCTTAAGACAGAATCATCAAAAACGATACAAAATCGAGTTCAAAAGGCCCGCGACAAACAAACAGAGCGATACAAAAAGACAAAGATTCTCTGCAACTCAGATCTTACGAATAAAACAATCAAGGAATACTGCATGCTATCAGAAGAATGCCGAGAGCTACTTCGTCAAGCAGTAACCAAGCTCCACTTATCCGGCCGCTCTTATCATCGGGTCATAAAATTGGGGAGAACTATCGCTGATCTTGAAGATTCTAAAGAAATCAAGATTAATCATATTGCAGAAGCATTGCAGTATAGACCAAGGACGCAGGAATTATGAGTTATGAGTCCTAAGTTATGAGTTAAATATATTTTATGAGGAAACTTTTTACAATCATTGTTTACACCTTAATCGTTCTTATTATTGGTAGGAATTTATCCTTATTGCCTAAATTCTATATCTTTTCATCCCCTAAAGAAGAAAAGGATGCTTTCACAAAAAACCTAAAACTGAAAACTGAAAATCTGATAAAAACATCAACCGGTAACTATGGAATCTACTTTTCCGATTTCAATAACCCTCATAGCTTCGGAATAAATCATAAAGAAATCTTTACAGGTGCTTCGGTAAATAAAGTACAAATAGTAAGTGTTCTTTACCATCTTGACCATAAAGGAAAAATTGATTTGGATGAACAAATTACTCTTCAGGAAAACGACATCCAAGATTACGGCACAGGAACACTAAGATACCAAAAGCCGGGCGGGATTTATTCCCTAAAAACCCTGGCAAAACTTGCAATTCAACAGTCAGATAATACAGCTGCCCACATTCTCGGAGAGCGTATAGGAATACCAGCTATCCAAAAAACCATAAACGAATGGGGCTTAACTCAAACCGATATGGAGAATAATAAAACCTCAGCTTATGATATGTATGTTCTATATAAAAAAATTTATAAAGGAGAAATAACAAATACAGCTAAAACGCAGGAATTATTTGGATTTATGATTGACACCGACATCGAAGACCGCTTGCCAGCATTATTACCGGACAATGTAAGCGTGTATCATAAAACAGGTGACGTGGTAGGGGGAATGCATGACGTAGGGATAATCCAAAAAGACGGAACCGTTTTCTTTCTAGGTGTCCTTACATCAGACATCGGAAATGCAGAAGGGAAAACTAAGGAAAATATCGCACGTATTACAAAGACTATTTTGGATGAATATGGCAGGAAAGAAAAATAGCATAACAGCGGGATTCGTTATGAGTACACAATTATAATAACTTTTGCTGGTCTGAAGGGGATTCCTCTGGAAACGCGATTCCCAAATGTTCATAGGCCACCCTTGTCGCGACTCTTCCTCGTGGTGTGCGCTTGAGAAAGCCTATTTGAAGTAAGTAAGGCTCGACTACCTCCTCAAGAGTTCCTACGTCCTCAGATATCGTAGATGCCACTGTCTCAATTCCTACGGGCCCTCCTGCATGCTTTTCAATAATTGATCTTAAAAATCTATGATCCAGCTCATCAAGTCCTAGCGCATCAACTGATAATAAACTTAATGCGTCTTTAGCCAGTTTTTCGGTAATACTCCCCTCTCCTTTCACCTGCGCATAATCTCGAAGACGCTTTAAAAATTTAAGGGCGATTCTGGGCGTTCCACGTCCCCTTCTAGCTACCTCTTCTATACTTGGATCATCTATTTCAACCTGCAATTTCTTAGCCGCATTTTCAATAATCACCTTTAACTCATTTGGGTTATAAAAATGAAGTCTGTGGACGACTCCGAAGCGATCACGAAGGGGCGCTGAAAGAAGTCCTATGCGGGTAGTCGCGCCAATGATTGTAAACTGCGGTAAGTCCAGTCTTAATGTCCTGGCTGATGGACCCTTCCCGATAATAATATCCAAAGCATAATCCTCCATCGCAGGATATAACGTTTCCTCAACTACTTTATTCATTCTATGAATCTCATCGATAAATAATACGTCGCCTTTTTCTAAATTCGTAAGGATGGAGGCAAGATCCCCTGCGCGCTCTATCGCAGGCCCTGATGTGACACGGATGTTGGAGCCCATCTCGCGAGCTATGATATGCGAGAGGGTGGTTTTACCAAGCCCCGGCGGACCATAAAGAAGTATATGCTCTATCGCCTCTTGCCTTTTCTTGGCTGCTTCAATTCCAATTTGAAGAGATGATTTAATCCGCCCCTGACCATGAAACTCAGACCAACTTTTAGCCCGGACTGAGTTGATGACAACTTCCTCCTCGGGTGATACTTCTGTTGTTTTATTTGTCTTAGTATCCATAAATTCAAAGGTTAAAAATCAAATATCAAAACCTAGATTAAAGCTCAAAAATATTTTCTTAACTTTTAATTTTGATATTGGCTTTGATCTTTGCGCTTTGATTTTTGATCTACTTACCTAAGTTCTTCAATGCCTTCCTCACCTTCTCACTCGTTGACAATCCATCTTCCTTAATTGACCGGATAGCATTATAAGCCTCACTTGATGAAAAACCGAATCCTTTTAGCGCAGCGACTACTTCATCATTTCCGTCACTTGAAGCATTAATGTCAAACCCGTCTTTATTACCTAATTTACTTTTTAATTCAATTATCAGCTTCTGAGCGTTCTTCTTGCCAAGCCTCGGAACAGATGTAAAAAACGAGACATCTCCATTAATAATTGCCCTTATGATTTCATCTCTTGCTCCTATGGAGAAAATACCGATAGCGGTTTTAGGGCCAACTCCTGAAACGCTAATACAAAGTTCAAATAATCTTAAGTCCTCAGGCTCTAAAAAACCATAAAGGTCTAAAATATCCTCCCTGACATGGGTATAAATATAAAGCTTCAGCTTCTTGCCTAAGCTTGCCTTAGACAAAACACTATTAGATGCAAATACTTTATAACCGACACCGCTAATATCAATAATTACATAAGGGTCCATGCGGGTATCTATAACACCATGAAGAAGAGCTATCATAAAGTGAAAAGATTATATCACTTACAGATAAAAATGTGAGTTAAGTTCTCTAAGGCTTAAGTGTTTCAACGATTTGCGTTGTTTCTTGCGAGAGCTCGCCTACCTCGCTGTAATAAACCCTAAATACTTTATCCTCGTTTATAAAATATCTTGATTTTCTTGCAAATCTATCACTTGTATCATATTTATACGTATACTCCCGGGCTCTAAAATTTTCATTTAAGATCATTTGCGTACTTGCATTCTCAGGAATATTTAAATCATACTTCTTTATCCACTCATCAATGTCTGTTTCGTTTTTCGCTTCTAACACATTAAGCACTATGATTGCGCTTGCGTTCATGTTTGAAGGTTTATGTAAATCAAAACCGCTAATAATTCTGGGGGTGCCACTGGTATCAGAATTTGATATGCCACCCTTACCATAGGTATGACGAAACATCCAGCTAGTGGGATTATAAGAAACCTGATATCCGAATTCCTCATCTATGTATGTTTTAGAAGGTATTGGAGTAACACTTGAAAAAACTGAAGCACTGCTAAGCTGGACTGTAGGAGCAATAGTATTCTGGGAACCAGAATTCTCACATGCCATTGCAGTGCATGAGACCTGACCGTCCTCACTACAGCTACAACTATTACAACCATCTTTTGAGGGGACCGATTCACCCGGTTTATATATCTTTCCGTCATAGCTGCATTCTTTCGAAGTAGGAACTTGCGGATCATTTTGCCTTAGTAAATTAGTAGTTTTAGCAAGAAAATATCCTCCCGAGACTAAAATCAGCGCAAATAATAATCCAAGAAACATAAATAGATAATTCTTTTTAGGGGCTTGAGACTTAAGGTCTGACTGCGAAGAGTTATTATCTCCCAAGACGCTGCCTTCGTCTTTGTTTGAACTTATAGGAGCTGAGTCAGGCTGCATACTAAATTAATTATGCTTGTAGTTATTTGCAAAGTCAACCAATCGAATTCTATTTTTAAAACTAATCAATTAACGGGTTAATCCGTTAATAAATAATAATTAACGCTTGCTCTTATACATAAACGCATGCGCGATAGCAATAGCAAGCGCATCTGCTACATCATCTGGCTTAGGTATCGTCTGAAGTTTTAATAAAGTTTTTACCATCTGACCTATTTGTGCCTTCTCTGCCCTTCCATAGCCTGTTAGTGCCATTTTTACCTGAAGGGGCGTATAGATAGATACTGGAAGATTATTCTCCGCTGCACAAAGTAGGATCACGCCTCTTGCCTGCCCTACTACTAATGCAGTTTTTGCATTCGTATTAAAAAACAATTCCTCAATCGCCAAAACATCAGGATTGTTCGCTTTAATTATTTCATTTAGTTGAGTATAAATATCTTGTAACCGCTTTTCTATAACAGTTCCCGCTTCGGTTTCAATGCAGCCATAACTTGTAACTTGTAACTTGTAACTTGTAACTTGTATAACTCCCCATCCAGTCCTACCAATTCCTGGATCAATCCCTAACATTCTCATAAAGCTTAGTATATCATCCCTTGATTTTTACCCGACTATAAGATAGAATGAAAAAGAATGAAAAATCCTAAGCTTGAGGCTGAAAAACGCACGGTTCTCGGAAAACAAGTTAAAAAACTCCGCCGAGAAGGTTATCTCCCAGCTAACATTTACGGCAAAGAACTCTCTTCAGTCGCGGTCCAAGTAAAATACACGGATTTTGAGCCTGTTTTTAAAGAGGTTGGCGAGACCGGCCTAGTGGATATCGTTCTTGAAGGAGAAAAACGGCCGGTTCTTATTAAAAATCTCCAGATGAATTATCGAACGAGAACTCCTCTTCACGCTGATTTCTATCAAGTGAACCTAAAAGAGAAGGTAAAATCCATGGTGCCAGTAGTCATAACCGGTGAGCCGAAAGCAGTTACCGAGAAACTCGGCGTTCTCCTTACTCCTCTTTCTGAGCTAGAAGTAGAAGCGCTTCCAGCAGAGCTTCCTGATAACATTGAAGTCGATGTTGCGAATCTTGCTAATCTTGATGAACAAATCACCGTAGGAGATCTTAAAGCCCCAACTGGAGTTACTATACTTACCGAGGCAGAGCAGGTAGTAGCTAGAATCGGCGAGATGATGAAAGAAGAAGAGCCAGCACCCACTGAAGAGACACAGATGCCTGAAGTTATTGGCGAGAAGGATAAAGAGGCAACTGAAGTCACTGATTCTAGCGAATCAGGTGAAGACAAAAAAGAAGGAAAATAATAGTTATCCCTCAGTAATTTTCTCGAGTAAGTTTTTCGCGTCCACAAATCCAGAATCGATTGATATAGCTTTCTGTAAATGCTGATAAGCCTTCTCAGGATTCCCTAATCTGTATTCTATAACCGCCAATTGATAGTATCCATCTCTGTATCCTGAATATTTCTCAATAATTTCTTTCCAAGAAATAGCTTGAGCCGCCAACACCGAGCGCTCCTTTTTAACCTCCTGAAGCTTTTCCAAATTCGTATTTACATCGCTTGCTATAATACCGATTATCATACAGAGAAATCCGCACAGAAATGCGGTTAAGAATAAAGGGTTTGTAAGCATAGCTGACCAATTTACCTCGGGAATACTTAGGGAAATACTCGGGAATTTTAGAGGTCTCGGTCGTAAAGCGATAGCTTGAGGTTTTACTGATCTAAAAAACTTTTTTGGTGTATTCATGGCAGAAATCCTAACTTGTTCAAAGAGAAATAGTCCAACCGAATTTATTGTAACACAGAATATCTGGTAACTCTAACTCATCGGCACTATACTTTTTTAAAAGTGGCATTTTTATAAAACGCAGGGTCGGATTCAAAGATTATGTTTTTTGATTGCACTAGATCTATGTTTATTATTCCATCCATATGATCTATTTCATGTTGAAATACTCTGTTATACATCATGCCCAGTTTTTCATCCGCTTTTGTATTCCAAAACTGCTTGACTCCGTCCTCATCGTAGTATTCAAACTCAATCCATGATGGCCTCACCACGTAAGCTATCGCAGGATTGGCGCTCATGCACATTTCAGGATATAAAAGTTTTTCTCTTGATTGTTTTGTAACTCTTGGGTTAATGATAATCAAAAGCTCACCTTTTATCTCGGGCATGTATATAACAGAGAATCTTTCTGGGATTCCAATTTGTACTGCGGCAATTCCCCGACCCACCCCAGTTTCTTTTCTATATCTTCTTAGACATTTCTTTAAGTATTTAATCTTCTCTTGAAAATCTGGGGTACTTATCTCATCAATATCTACATAAGCTGACTTTTCTCTAAGAATAACTGACTCTCCTATTTGATAAATAAAACCAAGAGAATCCAGACGCTTGACGGCCTGTTGTTTCTTAAACTTTCTAAAGGGAGGAGGAATAGGTTTCCACATATGATAAAGCTACAAAGTCGCAAAGTCGCAAAGTTACAAAGAAAAAGCACGTGCATCCAATATAGATAATCTCTATGCAACTCTGACACTATAAAACTTTGTCACTTTGCTAAGGGCCACTTCTCGATCATAATTGATTCTTTGTGATCCGGGAGCTTCTGATACAACTCTTCAGCTAAAAAAGGCATAAACGGATGAAGTAGCTTAATTACGGTCCCAAGGATATATTCGAGAGTGGGCTGCGCTTCAACCCTTCTTTTTTTTGATTGTTCTATATATACATCCGCGAATTCATGCCAGACAAAATTATAAATACATTCTGTCGCAAGGTGTAGATTAAACTGCTCAATATTATTAGTAACTTCCTCGATTGTTTTATCCAGTTTTTCTTTAATTGCCAAATCCTCAGAGTGAGAAAGCTTCAATTCTTTATCTGCTCCTTCAGGCTTAAGCTCAATTATAAAACGCGAAACATTTCTAAGTTTAGTTCCAAAATTTCTAAAGTTTTTACACCGCTCATCCATGGACTGCATAGATGCGCGTCCATCCCTTCCGGGGGGCGAATAGCTATAAAGAGCCATACGAAGCGCATCCGTACCCCATTTATCACGCATAACATTAGGATCAATTCCATTCCCTAATGATTTTGAAAACTTTCGCCCCTGAAGATCACGAAGCATTCCATGGAAAAACATATTTTCGAAAGGAATCTCATCATTCAGCCATAAGCCAAGCATGATCATTCTGGCGATCCAAAGATACTTAATTTCAGGTGCTGTAATTTCAAAACTCCACGGATAATATTTCTTTAATTCCAAACTCTCATCAGGCCATCCTAAAGTCGCAAGCGGCCAAATTCCACTTGAGAACCAAGTGTCTAGCACCTGCTCATCCTGAACCCACTCATGCTTCCCGCATGTCTGACACTGATGACTTGGTTTATTAGCAGAAACCACCATATCCTTATCTTTACCGACACTTTTATTGGGATTACAGATATCGCAGTACCACACAGGTATTCTATGTCCCCACCAGAGAGAACGGGAAATTGACCAATCATGAATTTCTCTTATCCAGGTACTCAGAATATTCTCGTAATTGGCTGGTAGGAATCGGATTTTACTTATATTTTTAAGTGCTTTCTTCGCCAATGGCTTCATCTTCACAAACCATTCTTCTGAGATCAAAGGCTCAATGACGGTTTTACATCGCTCGCATACAGGAACCGAGTGCGTATAGTCTTCTTCTTTCTCAATCAACCCAAGGCCTGTCAGTTTTTCCGCTGCCTTCTCTCTCGCCTCTTTAACTTTGAGATTTTGCAAATCGGGATCAAGCTCTGTAATTCGACCTTCTTTACCAACCACATGAAGAATAGGCATACTATGCGTTTTCCCTATCTCATAATCCAATAGGTCATGTCCCGGGGTTATTTTTAAAGCTCCTGTGCCAAATTCTTTTTCAACACGCTCATCTTCGATTATCGGCATTTTCGTATTTGTGAAAGGGTTAATCGCGTTTCTGCCTACCAAATTTTTATACTTAGGATGATTTGGATATATAGCGATTGCCACATCGGCTGCAATCGTCTCAGGCCTTGCTGTGGCTATAATTACAAAATCAGGAGAATCCTCAATTCGATATTTTACAAAATATAATCTTTCTTTTTTTTCATCGTATTCCATCTCAATATCCTCAATCGCAGTCCCGCATTTAGGGCACCACTGGACAATGTAGGCTCCTTTATAAAGTAAATCCTGCTTCCAAAAAGTATTAAACTCCATAAATACTGCCTTTTGCACTTTCTCCTCAAGCGTAAAGACCTCCCGCGTCCAATCCGCAGACAACCCCATAACCTTCCAAGTGCTATGGAATGATTTATAGATCTCCTCTTTAAATCGCCACGCACGCTCCATCCACTCTTCCCTGCCAAGCTTTCTTTTACTTAATCCTTCCTTCTCCAGTTTCTTATTTAAAGTGCCTTCAAATAAAATTCCGGCATGGTCAACTCCAGGAAGAAGCAAAACGTCATAGCCCTGCATCCTTTTAAATCTAGCAAGTGCGTCAAGTATCGCATGCTGCATAGCATGACCGAGATGAAGACTACCGTTTACATTAGGAGGTGGAATTAAAAGAGCGTACGGTTTTTTTAAGGACGCAGGGTCTGCTTTAAAATATCCTCTCTCTTCCCACATTTTGTAAATCTGCTCCTCTTTATTTTCACTGTTTTTTATGTCATTCATATATAAGAATCGCTATACTGCTTATAGTTCTATAGTTTTACTGTTTAATTATTTGTTTTGTAATTAAATGTGATTCTATCACAGCCTCAAACTTCCTTCAATCATGAAAGACTGTTATACTTCTCGTGCATGATGACAGGACCAAAGACAGCAAGTCTTATCTGGATGACAAACAGAAGCAGAGCATGGCTTTATGAAAAAACTGCCAAGGAATTTGCGAAGTCTCTCTACTTGCTTTCTTACACTGAAAAGTTCATAGACACTTCCCAAATCGAGTATCTCTTAGAGGCCGAAATTCTCTTATCCAAGTATCTTTCACAGATTAACAAGCGCTCAGAAAGAACCGCTGTGATCGTAATTAAAGATACTAAATGGAAACCAAATGCAGATGAGATCTATAAGATACTAGACAAGTTTCCGCTTTATATAGCAGAGGTAGATCTACAAGTCGTAGAGCAATTTACCGAAAGCATGAATCCTCAAGGATTAATAGAGTATATTTTGCTAGCCTTAAAGCCTGATCGGGAATAAGACGGTAATTGTTCGGGAATTATTTTTCTACCAACTGATAGCCTCTGGTTCTAATTGTTTTTATTTCGTATTTGCTTTTTTGCTTGCGAAGTTTCGCTCTCACCCGAGCCACCAACCTATCAATGGCCCAATCTGAAATTCCTGCCTCTACATACTCCGACCACACCATGCTGATAATAGTATCCCTTTCGCAAATCTCCTCTTTATTATCCTTTAAAAGGTTAAAAAGCGCATTTTCTTTCTTAGTGAAATGCGACAAACCTAAAGCCTCTTCCTTTTTACCCATCAACTGCTGAATATATGTAACAAATAACAGGCTAAACACATGGCTTTCGCCTTTTTTTTCTATTAAAAGCTGTGTATCCCAAAGATAAGATGCCAGCTTTCGCTCTTTTTCTGTTAAGCTCTCTTTTCTTACAACTTTTATTAATACATCCTTTTCGGTATCTATTAAACTCTCCCATAACTCCTCTGATTGGAGGACAATCCTTTCATCGCTATTTAAAACATCTAAAAGACCTTCTGACGACAATTTTTCTAACCTCGCGTATTCTCGCAAAGCTAATAGACTTAACTGCAAATACTGTATATGACCGCTTACAAGATTAAATAACTCAGCCTTAATGCCTGAGGAAAGAGATAATTGATACCTACTGTTATATGCAGTAAAAATCGTTTCCATGTCTCCTTTTGACGCCAAAGGCACAAACATATTCTCACAATAAAACGGTAGCGGATTTCCGACAAAAACCTCAGGAGAGAGCTCAGTTAACTGACGAAAGCTGGTGAATACATATGAAAGCTTATTCCCAGAGGAATTGAGTAAGCCTTCTAGGTTATCGAAGAATGCAGGAGTTACTTTTTCTTTGATTCTATCAAAATGGACAAAGAACAGTGTTGGTATAAAACTTTTCTCTATAAGAAGCTCTATGGCTTGACGAACGCTGTCCATAGTCATGAAATGATCCTGAATCTGGATAGACTTTAAAAACAATGAATCTATTTCTTTTTTCTGATCAGGACTTATCTCTATGCGCTCTACGGTGTCTGCAATTCTTTTAAGAACCAGGGTCCAGAAAGGAAAAATTTCCCTCTCTATAAGATCATTCAAATCAACGACGATGAAGATATGTTTTTCTTCTCCTAAAACATATGCCTCTTGAGCGTCTGCATGCGAGAAAAAGAAGCGAAGAAAATTACTTATCCCCACACGCTTCATCCCAATCATCGTTACCGAATGACGGTGCCTCAGGTGCCTCCCCAAAACTACAGAATCTTTCTCACGAAAAGAGAGGGGATATTCCGCTTCAATTACCCGTGAATACATGGCGTTATTGTATGTCTTTTAAGTCTGTTTGGCAAACAAACTAATATCTCTTTGACATACATTAGCGCGTTGATATTAGATGTTGAAGAATGATATATTAAAACGGTGACTGATGAACCACGCGAAGGACTACGTAATGATCACTCTGGGAATCTAAAAACACAAGAGCGTGAACCGGTTCGCCCTCGGAAAGATCAATCAGAGCAGAAAGAACCTACATCCCCTCAATCTACTTTCAACTCAAAAGATCCACTAAGATTTTTTAATCATTTGGCGGAAAGAAAAGAAGCGCTAGCTAGACTCAATGCCTTAGCTGAAGCCCATAGCTTACGTACACATGGACAGCTCACTCCAAGTGAATTCATGGATGCTCAACAGCAATGGAATAATAAAATGTCCGAATGGGCTAAACAAATGGATCAAATAGACCCTAAGCTTTTTAAACAGATAAGGACTGTAGCAAATTACATATCCACGCCTCCCCAGACTGGTCGTGAACCAGGACCTGATCAAGAAGTTGATTGGATAGCTTTCTATGATAATTTGTATAAAACACCTGGGGCAGGATCAGTTGAAACATTTGTAGCAAGACTAAAGACAATGCCAGGTATTCGTGAGAACGCAAAAGGAATGGAAGCGCTGTCTCGCATGTTTGGTCCCGAGGTGCATGACAGGCTTTTTGGCGTAGAAACCCAAGCAGAAGCCCATGAAAACCGCGATGAAAGATCAAGAGAAGCTGTTGAAAATGCATTTAATAAAGGAAAAATAGATGAGGCAAAAAAGGATCAATTGCTTAAAAAGATTGATGAGCGCGCTGAAAATCTGGACTTTCTGGTTAATAACGTAGAGATTGATAGCAAATTTACCGCAGAGGAGAAAATACAGATTCAAAAAATGCTGCATAATATCCCACCAGAGCTTCTTAGGAATATAGCTAGGGTGTATCAGCTAAAAGAAGACCACTCTGGGGCTGGCTCACATAAAGCCACCATATCTGGTGAAGCTTCTGAAATTGGAATTAGATCATCAGCTTTGAAGTATTCAGAAGAAAACGCAAAACGCGGACTCGATAACAGTGAAACCGAAGGAGTATTTTACCACGAGATACTCGGCCACGCACTAAGACGCTATATATCAAAGGCAAGTAAGGAATTGAATCAGCAAACGATTGATCTCTTAACAAGGGTGCCAAATGATTTACTAATCAAGGACATATATGCGAAACAATATGTCGATGATGACCCCAAGCTCAGCCATATGAACGTACCCAGAGACGGAATAGCAGCGGAAGTAGATGAGTTTTGGGCAGACCGAATGGGTGAATGGTGGGGAAAAAGAAACGGCCAGGCTGTTAGCTTAAGCCGAACTGACGATAATCCCTTTTCTGCGGCTGAGCAAATGTATATAGATGGCGTTTGCCAACAAATATTTGAGATATATGAACGCGCTGTGGACCACAGAAGAAAGAGACCACATCCAAATAAACTGCTTGGGCAATTACCTGGTACAACCAGATAATAGTTCTATCTTAATCTCCTCCTACTAGTTTCTCGTAGGTTTTTAGTAAAAAGCGGGCTCGCTCATGTCTTCACACTTCATGGTCCATGTTTTACGGAAAAACAAACTCGAGCGGTCTTCCGTTAATAACGCTGAATTCTCTTCCATCAACGATGATTGAATATCTATAAATAGTGTTTTCTTTAATATTTTCCAACTTAATACTATGGTAAAAACTTAGACCTAAGCCTTGATCTGTAAGTGCAATTTGCGAAGTCCCCTTACTAGCACTATAAATAATATACCCACGCGTCGGGATTCTGGTTAACCAGCTTAAAGAAATATCTTTCGGACCGATACGAACTAACTTAATTTCATAGGGAGAAATTTCTTCTGTCGCTTTACTCTGATAGTCTAAGCTTAATGAAGATAGATATACCGTAAAGCCAACTGCTCCCAGCAGTAAAACAAAGCTTGTCAATATTCTTACAACATATGTACGCTTATGAATTTTATTGACTGAGAAAATCGCATATAAAAGCCCTAGAAGCGAGCCTCCGGCTGCCAATATCCAAAAAAACAAAACATATTTATTAGTTATGGCTAAAATAGCTAGGAAAACGCGAATTATTTTTTCAAAAAATAAAACCATACTTAATTGTGATGTACTCGCCTTTTATTAATTCTTATATAAACGAGCAGCAGGTATTGGTATGTAAGCAGAAAAAGCAGAGCTGCCTGCTTTAACAACAACATCCAGTCGGCGTACTGAAATGCCTCAAAAATACCTTTAATGCTGCCGACTATAAAAATAAGCTCTCGCGGAAGACTTAGAAAAACAAACTGAAGTACAATAAATACAAAGCCCAATACCATCAACAGGCAATAATAGAATAACTTTCTCTTGTCTTGTTTATTAAAAAAACGCAAATCATCAATACTTGAGTAATTTGAATACTTACTAAAAAGCTTAAATAGCATTTCTATACATGCTCTCAAAAATCTCAGTTTAATTTTCTTCAAGTGCGAATACATATATTTCAACGAATCATTCCTCAGGTTATCCATTTTTAACATATCAGATATAAATAAATATACATCGGTTTCTAGAAATAAATTAAACTCCCAGATGATACTGATGATTTGTAGAAGCACAATAGCATGCAGGTAACCATAGACTATTCCCAGGCTTATACCCAATAACGCACTAACATAACAAAACCAATAGATACATGCTATTGTTACAAGATCGATGGTTATTCCAGCCACATATACTACATACCTTAACTCCCTTGGGACAACAGCCAAATGATAACTTTCTGTTTCGGCAACGATGTAAAATGCTCTATGATCAAACCGCATAACCGCCTCGCCTCCGATAGCTTTTGTCGCAAAAAAGTGCGCGAATTCATGAATAACCATAAGTATTAGTCCTGCAACGAAGAGACTGATAAACACTATAAAAATGTCAGGATGCCAAAAGAAGCTTTTGTACGAAAGATGAGATGAAAACTTGAAGATTCCCAGAAATAAACCGGAGATTATAAATATAAGCAGGGGGTAAACTATGAATTTAGACAGTATCCATGAGAACCATTTTCTACTAGTCCCAGATAGCCATGGTTTAATTTTTCTAGATGCCTCCTCTACGGGTCTTCCGTTAATGGATTTAATAAAACCAGACTCTAAAAGTTTATTTAAAAAACTAAAAGCGCTGTTAATATTTACATCTGATTCATTCGCTGCTATTCCTATACTCTTGCCTTCTGTTAACCTTCTGATTAAACTAATTCCCCCTTTTTCTATCTTTAAAGATTCATCTGTGTCCCACCTAACCACGGCAAATAATCCATCCTCATCCGGAAACGTTGCCTGTCGAAGCTTATAGAATACTATCTTTGACTCGGGATCCATTCAAATACAGTGTACCAAAAACGAATGTGCAGAATGAGATTAAAAAAATACTTGACAGATAAATTTTATACAAAGCATAATATACTAAGAAAGGAGGAAGTATGGCAAAAAAAGCGGTTAAAAAAACAAAAAAAGTTTTAAAAGTAAAAAAAGTGGCTCGTAAAAAAAGCACTGTCATGAAGACACGTCATGATATGTCTTAGTTAACCTGTCTATTCTCTACTTTCCCGAAAGGGAAATTATTCCCGCATTTAAATTGCTTATAAAAGTTGTGGGTTTGTATTAATATCTAAAAGCAGAAAGCGCTAGAACCGTTTTCGCTCTATAACGAATCTTGGATCGGGAATAAATATTTAATAATTACAGGAGATATTCGTTCTGGAAAATTTTATTCCTATACTGTAAACTTGTTGTGTCTTTATCTCATATGTTTAAGAATCTAAATGAATTAAAAACTGGTATCTCTTCTTTTGGAACTTTTCATGATCCCCACATCTCAATCCATAACCCAGATAAAATTACTCAAACTATAGACAAGCTCATTTACACAGCAGTTTTTAGCAAAGATGAAGGACTTCAAGTAAAAACACGAAAAATCATTCACCTTCTCGCCAAAGAAACAGGCACTATATCTTCATCAATTCACCCTTTTTATAAAGCATATGCCCAAGAAAAAGTCCATGGGTTTACAGTTCCTGCGATGAACCTTCGCATGCTCACCTATGATGTAGCCCGCGCAATTTTCCGTGTAGCAAAAGCGAAAAATGCCGGAGCTTTTATAATCGAAATAGCAAAGACTGAATCCGAATACACCGATCAAGTCCCCGCTGAATTTATTACTGTAGTTCTCGCAGCTGCCATTAAAGAAAACTATTTCCATCCAGTCTTCATCCAAGGCGACCACTGTCAATTCAGCGCGTGGCGGTATAAAAAAGATAAAGAGGTTGAGTTAAAAAGGGTAAAAGACTGGGTGACACTTCTTCTTGAAGCAGGATTTCGCAATATCGATATAGACGGCTCAACCCTTGTGGATCTCACAAAGCCCTCACTTTCTGCGCAGCAAAAAGACAACGCCTTCGTAACGGCAGAAATGACGAAGTTTATAAGAGAACAGGAGAAAAAGATACAAAGTTTCAAAGCTGCAAAGTTGCAAAGTAACTTTGAAACTCTGAAGCTATGGAACTCTGTAACTTCTCCGATCGCGATTGGCGGAGAGATAGGGCATATCGGCGAGAAAAACAGTACGGCTTCGGACTTTGAAGCTTTTATGAAACAATATGTAAATAAAATTCCGCTTAGGTCCGGCATCAGCAAGGTAAGTGTGCAAACCGGAACTTCTCACGGGGGAGTTGTAAATCCTGATGGCACAGTTCAAAAGATGGCTGTTGACTTCTCTGTTCTGGAATCAATTGGAAAGGTGGCGCGGGAAAAATATCACCTTGCAGGACCTGTACAACACGGCGCATCTACTCTCCCAATGGAATCTTTTCACAAATTCGTTTCTTCAAAAACAGCAGAGATTCATCTGTCTACTGGCTTTCAAAACCTGGTATATGACAAAATGCCAAACAAACTCAAGGAGGAAATGTATAGCTGGCTAAAAAAGAACGCAAAAGAAGAGTGGAAGGAGGGCTGGACCGAAGATCAATTTATTTATAAAACGCGTAAAAAGGCCTGGGGGGCTTTTAAAAAACATTTATGGGATCTCTCGGAAAAAGAGAAATCGCCTATCATCTCGGCTATGGAGAAATATGTTTCAGAGATATTTGATCAGCTCAATATTACAGGAACTATGGAGAGTGTTGAAAAATATAAGAGCTAAATTTCCAGTGTCCATTTGCCATCTTCCATTGATTGAATAATTTACAAATTTAACAATTTATCAACTGAAAACAAATGGTAAGTGGAAGATGGAAAATTACATACGATGAAATATATCGATAACGGTGACTTAAAAAATAAAAAAGTGCTTGTCAGGGTGGATTTTAATGTTTCCCAAAATGCGGATGGCTCCATTTCGAATGACGAACGGATGAAACAAACTCTTCCCACGCTAAAATATTTGCTCGACAACGATAACATCTTAATATTGATTTCACATCTGGGAAATCCAAAGGCCATCGATGAAAAATTTTCTTTAAAACCGGTCGCGAAGCGTTTGCAGGAATACCTCTTAGACTATAAAGTTTTATTCATCAAGGACTATGATCGGGCATTAGTCGAACAGATGGACACAAAAACGGTTTATCTGCTGGAAAATCTCAGGTTCAACCCAGGCGAAAAAGCTGATGATCCCGAATTTGCAAAAAGACTTGCCTCCCTGGCAGATGTCTATGTAAACGACGCTTTCTCTGCATCTCACAGGTCACATGCATCAATAGTTGGTGTTCCAAAGTTTTTGCCTTCCTACGCGGGACTTTTACTAAAAAAAGAGCTGGAGACTATAGGGAAAGCCATTGAAAATCCGCAGAAGCCACTTGTAGCCATACTTGGTGGCGCTAAAATATCCACTAAAATAAAACTGATAGGTAAGTTTATCGAAATAGCAAACCAAATCATTCTCGCCGGAGGGCTGGCGCATAACTTCTTTCTGGCAGAAGGCAGGCAGATAGGCAAAAGCATCGCAGAACCCACACAGCTAGAGCATACAAAAGAATTGATGCAGAAGGCTAATAAATACAACATTAACATAGCGCTACCCGTTGATGTAATTATTCAAACGGGCGAAATAAAAAAACTGGACGAGGTCGGCGAAAACGACCAGATACTCGATGTCGGACCCGAATCGCGGGCTCGTTTTTCAAGTATTATCTCAGAAGCTAAAACAATTATCTGGAACGGGCCCTTAGGAATGTTTGAAGACGCTAGATTTCGCGGCGGAACGGATGTGGTTTATGATGTAATAATAAGTAACTCAAACGCTACATCTATAGTCGGTGGTGGCGATACGCTCGCTGCGGTAGCAGAAAAAGAAGGTCGGGAGAAAATAACACACATTTCAACAGCTGGCGGCGCAATGCTTGAGTTCATCGAAAATGGAACACTGCCCGGAATAGATGTGCTGAAATAGTATCTAAACTTATATTTGTTTACCAAAAAGCCCCGCGATACACATGAGTGCTGCGGGGCCTGCGAACTGTTAGTCAATTAAGGGGCTGGCTCACCCTCCTTCCAGTAGCGAACCTCGTATTGGCTATCGTTAAAATAGACTGAGTAAATGTCCATCAGGTCGAAAGCGTCATGCGCTTCGACCTTATCCTGAAACAAAAATTCGTCGTTGCCAGCATAAGTTATCCTGACGTTGTAGATGAAGGTGGGCCTTAAGCATCTACCTTCGCTCCTGTATACCCGACCTGTTTCCAGGTCAGTAATCGTTACCCGACTGGTAAACCCAGTCGGATTCTCCAACCTGACGAGCGTGCCCTCAGCGGGCAACTCATTACACCAGTTACCGGTAGACACAATAGTCACACGAGGCTCTTCCTGAGCTCCGTGGATCTGCTGCCCTTGGGCTTGCTGACTAGCCGCTTCCTCATCTGTCACAATAAATTCGAACTTCCACTTATTGTGCTCCTCGCCAATATCAGGACCAGAGAGACCACCGCCATAGTAGGCCTTCTGGAACCAGCCTGTGATTATTGCTCCTTTGTCAAAGGGCTCAGGCCGAGGCGGTAAAGAGAAAAGGGCGTACAGCAATAGGAGAAACACTCCTACACCTACCGGCCATACTACCCAAGCTAATACATATGAACGCTTCATGTTTTCGCTCCTTAACCGACAGTTTTAATGTGCTGCAAATTGCGCAGGAAAGACGCTGTTGTCCTCCCAAAACAATCTGCAGCTGGATTATACGCCTATCCTTGTCTATCTTCAACATGTTATAGGCCAAACTATAGATTCGTCTATTTTCAATATGCACACGCATCAGTCTCGGCGCACCCTACCCAAACCATTCAAATTTCAGCCAAAACATACTTACAAATTAATAGCATACAACTCAACCCTCTCCTCAAATACGTAAGTGATACAATAAATACAATAAACATGCAATTTCTTCACCAAGCTGAAATAATTAAAAAAAACTTTCACCAAGAACTCCGTGGTGCAAGCGAAGGTAGAAACACAAGTCTTCAGTTTATAAAACACCGGCTTCCCTCAGAAAAACTTGTTAAGAATGATGAGATTTTTCAAGTTATGGTAGTCGGAGGAACTGTATTCAGAAAGGCGCTTGTTAAGAAAGTAAATGGAGAGATATTAATGCTTGAGGATCATTCAGAAGCGCATCCAGCACTCTCCTCAAAAGAAATGTTTCTGGAATTTGTTTCTGATCAAATACATCCTCAATCTGACATTGTATCCATCAATTTCGCGTTTCCACTGGATCCTTTAATCAGAGATGGCAGAATGGATGGAACACTTATTAGAGATACAAAAGAAAACACTCTCGCTGGTTTATTACATCAACCTATTGGCAAATTGCTAGAAGGTTATTTATTAAAAACATGGGGTAAGGAATATAAAATTAATACTACAAACGACGCTATCTGCCTTCTGCTTTCTAAACTAAAAGGGCATGAGAGGGGAAACATTGCAGGCTCGGTAATAGGCACGGGAACAAATATTTCTTTTTATTATAATGATTTTGCAATTAATCTTGAGTCGGGAAACTTCAATAAATTTGCTCCGACCGCTGAGTGCCTAGAGATCGACAAGGCCTCAGATCACCAAGACAAAGGGTTGTTTGAGAAAGAAATCGCTGGGGCATATTTATATAAGCAATTTAATTATTATCTGAGAAAAAATAAAATAAATCATCCGCTTATTAATTCAACAAAAGAATTGTATGATATTGCCATAAACAATCACGACGTTGAGATAAAAGCCATCGCTGAATCATTCTTTGAAAAGTCCGCAGCTTATTTCGCCGGACAAATCGCAGGGCTAACAGCATTTAAAGGTCATGACATGACGCTTGTTACAGAAGGAAGCGTATATTGGGAAAATCAGATCTACCAGGCATACTTTGGTGAATACTTAAACAACCTGTCACCGGACTTAAAGATAAAAATTGTTAAAATCGAAAACAGCTCTATTATCGGCGCAGCAAGACTTATCGCTTAACGAATCGTGAAGCTTTCATTTCTAGAGCCTGTCCTCTGGATAGATAATAACTTCGAGCAATTATTTTTGATAATCTTATTTTCTCTCAATATAAATGGTTTGTTTTCCTGCAGAGATGTCTGCGACAGAGGCATAAGATGATCTTAACCCATCAATAATATCTCCTTTTAGTTTTCTTGCTTGCGCTAATTTTCTTTCTTTTAAACGGTGCTTACCTATTATTAGTGTATCTCTTGCAAATCTCGCTAGCTGCTCTAGCTTAGACAAACCTACCTCTGCATCCAGTTGGCTTCTAGCTTCTAGGACTTCTTCTTCAGTTAATACACCTAGTTTTTTAAAAAGAGTTATCGCTCGATAAATGTTTTCTTCTTCTATACTAGGATCTCGAGATGAGCTAAGTATCCCTGCTCCAGCTTCTGCAATTGTCTTGCCAAGACTTGAATCTACTCTGTTCTCATTAGGAACATTGAGCTCAATAAAACCTGAGTCATCAAGCCAATAACCTGGAGGCAGATCTGCATAAGATGAAGCGATCATTCTCCCTCCAGGACGCATATATTCTATTGCATCAGAAAGTACATGTTTAAACGTTGAAGGACCCATATAACTAAGACTAACAGTAGCTAAAAAAATATCAACATCAGAAATATTATTTAACCGCAGGAAACTAGCTAGGGTTTGTGTGTGGGTTAGAGAATAAAAACGATTCTCAGCCTGCACCTGTGAGCTCAAAGGACTACGCGGATCTCTTGCTTTGATAAGAATAGCAGTGTTAAATTCTTGCTCATCCCTGGCATCTGTTAATCCAACCATATGTATTTTCATAGATGGATTTTCTTTTAAAAACGCCTTCGTTTCTCCGCATACATTAGGACTATTAAGAAAATCATAAAAAATCCCCGCCTCGCCACTTCCTATATCTACTATCTGCAAGACTTCTCTTCCTTCTGCTTTGGCTTGTTCAAGTCTAGCTAAAATTAATTCATCAAAACTTGGTATTCGCAAATCCTCTTGCTTCCATCTTCTCTCACAAGCAGCAATGTTTCTGTTAAAACTTCGCGGTTCAGTTGGGCCGGCATATGTCTTAGTTATCCTTCTCTCTTTCAGGGGCTCACGTATGTTATCCATAGGATGACTTTACAAATAAATTGCAAGCAAATCAACATGTAGATTAGAATTAACCCTGGTGCTATAATTGGTGTTATAATTAAACTCTATGGAGCTTTTTCAATACATCCTTCACATAGATGAATATCTTAAAATAATCATCGACACCCTCGGCTCATTTACTTATGTAATCTTATTCCTCATCGTTTTTGCTGAAACAGGCTTCGTCGTCACCCCATTTCTTCCCGGTGATTCACTTCTTTTTGCTGTAGGAACACTTGCTAGAACCGGACTGCTGAACATCTGGGTCACCTACATAACTCTTCTTATTGCTGCCATCTTAGGCGATACGGTGAATTACTGGATAGGTCACGCTATTGGCCCAAGAGTTTTTGCCAAGGAGAATTCGCGCATATTTAAAAAAGCATATCTTGAAAAAACCCGGAAGTTTTATGAAAAACACGGCGGAAAAACAATCATTCTAGCACGCTTCGTGCCCATAGTTCGCACCTTTGCTCCATTCGTCGCAGGAGTCGGCAAGATGCATTACAGCACTTTCCTTTTTTATAATATCGTCGGAGGTTTTATCTGGGTAACGAGTCTTACCTTCGCAGGCTACTTCTTCGGCGGACTACCTTTTATAAAGGACAATTTCGAACTGGCAGTTATCGGAATAGTCCTTTTCTCACTTCTGCCTATGGCCTGGGAATACATCAATCACAAACGCGGACAGAAGATGACCAAGAAGCAACTTGAGCACGCGACATATAAAGATATCCAAAAAACCCTGAAGAAAGAACATCTTAACGATTAACATATTACTTATTAACGAGTTAACGGGTTCCAACAATAACTATCTCCAAATATAAAATGAAATTATATTATCGAGAACAACTCTTCCCTATCGTACTTACTGTTCTCACTTTTATCGCTCTGTGCGCATTGCTTTACGTATCCATTCTCGGCCTAAATCTGCTTCCTTCCCAGGAAAAAATTCAACTTATCGTCCACCCACAGGATATCCTGGTAGGGCTCACGATTTACCTTAAGACCTCTATAGATTTTGCCATTTTCATAGGCAATCTTATGCGCAGCAATCCTGGCTGGAAAAATAGAATCGCGATTGAAATAGGAACAGCCGGAGGGAATGCGCTGGGCACAATAGTAATTCTCGTGCTATGGAACTTCTTTCGAGAGGTGCCCATTCTTATGGCTATCATGATACTTATCGCTTCCCTCGTTTTACTAAAAATGGCTGAGGAGAGCCTCGCTGAGCTATCTCATGAAGGAAAGTCTATTCCCCCATTTCTCTCCAGTCAACTGACTGCTCTTCAAAAACTGCTTAATGTCCCAAATCGCACTTTTGCACCACTTCTCCGTTTTATATCGCCCGGAGCTAGTCTCACCAACATGAAATCGCTCCCCTGGGGAAAGTTGCTTCTTTTTTCAGGATCTATCCCCTTCATCTTGGGACTTGATGATTTCGCAGGCTACATACCGCTTTTTAACATAATTAATGTGTTCGGATTTGCCATCGGAGTCTTTCTGGGACACATGATTTTAAATGTTGCGCTTTTTATATCGCCACAAAAAACCGTGAAGTATGTTAAAAATGCATGGGTTCTAGTAATTGGCGGGCTTGCTTTCGTCCTTATCGCTCTTTGGGGCTTCTATGAGGTCTTTCATCTTATCTTAGAATTATAACCACTAGCCCAATAGTACTACCTCCTGCCTAAGCTAACGCGGATTTGCCTATCCTCTACTAAATTTGTCAATAGCGATACTCTCGTATCTAAAAGTTTAACACCTTCTGTAGAGCTAAGCACTTTGTACTCATCCGGATGACTAAGAGAGAAAGCATAGGCATCAGGACCAGTACCAGGCTGCTTAAATATCTTTAAAGAGTAATCAAGAGCACCTGCCTTAGAAGGCGCAACACTAACCACATAGGAAACAGTAACTATTTTTTTCTTTCCAGATGGAACAGTAATTAAAAAACCATATATTTCTTTTCCGTCTATCTTTGTATTTTCTACTTCAAGTCCGCTTTGAGGAGTATAGTCGGTGGCTGTAAAAATCACAGGATCAGTAACAGCGGGAACCACATCTTGAGGTGCTCCATCAAATTGAATTGATTTCAAAGCAGCATTTTTGGGAAGAATCAATCTAAGATATGCTTTATAATCCCCTCCGTATTTATCGCCCACTGCGCTTCTATTTAAATAGTGAATCCTTACTGTCTCTTGCGCAGTGCCTGCCTCATCAATCTTCACCTCGTGAGAAATAGATCTGTCTAAATAATAATTTGCCTTATTCATTCCCAAATTTGCCTCATTTATCCCAAGAAAATCATTAAACGCACCTTCTTTCTCCTCCCGAAGATCCCTCAGACTTGATCCTCCACCTCGCACGTCAAACACCTTCTGAACTGACTGATCAGGGTGTGCGAAAAGCATGTGTTTTTCTCTAATGCTTTCAGAGATTACGCGAATAACCCCTTGGTACGACACGCCTTTCTCCTCAAAAAGACGACTAAAAAGACCGGTGGATACTGCTTTTAAAAAGTTTTGCTTTTGATTAGATCCTGGAAAGAAATTATCCTGCGCGTATGATTCGGTGAGGAGGAAAAAGTTTTCAGCTGTAATTGTCTCGTTATAGCCTGTCATCTTTAGAGGACCAACCACTGCCAAAAGTTTTTTAAGAACGTGGACATCAATGGCTATAACCCCATCAACTTCATCTTTCATCTCAGCGTTATAAAAAAATGCCGCATGTGCACCGTTTTTTGCAAAATCCAGCTCAAAATTACTGTCCCGTAGATACCAATGACTTGCGCCCAGATATCTTCTCATCTGAAATGGGGGCTCTATGTGTTTACCCAGCTGCCCATCCGCATCATATACATCGTGTATGGGAAAATCTATAATTTTCCCGTTCTTTATCCGCAAAACCCCAAATGATCCTATGAATCCCCCTCCTGGACGAAGCTCCATATTGTTTTGAAATAGAATCAAATATTTTCTCTCCCCCTCCATTCCGAAAAGCTCAGGCAGCATCTCATATAACCCATCAAACATCCCACTTAATTGCTCTGATTCTCTAATATACGCTTCATACTCCTTAGGAATACTGCCTTCTGCCTTTAACACTGACACCCCCAGCACCATTTGACGCATGTGCTGCATGCTTATTAAAAAATCTTTTTTTGGATTTTCGCTCTCATCTGCAAATACTCTCTTAAGAGCTAGCACGCCATCTATGCCGTCAAGCATTATACTTGATGCTTTTTCTCCGCTTCTTACTCCATTCTCGATTGCACTCACCGACTTTCCCGCGCCTAAAAATTTAAAAAGCTCTATTCCTAAGAAGCTTTTATTGGATACTGCAAAAAACGCATTTGCGGCTGAAGCTGACGAGCGAGCTCTTAGCAGCTCTCCGTCCAACATATGCTCCTTTGCGCGCATGAGAAAACCGCTACCGATAAGACCACTAAAAACAGGGAGGCCAAAAATAAAAACCAGACTTAACATTACACCTGCATGAACAATTCTTTTTGATAAAAAAGGGTTTTTGTACTTTAGCTTCCTTCGTTTTAACGATGATTTCTCGCCCTTTGAGATCTTTATTCCAGGAATTGATTTTCCGAAATCATAATCACTGCCTAAAAGAGAGGTGTATGGGAGAAGTTTTAAAGCAATTGGAGCAATATACGTGTCTCTCTGTAAATCCACTACTATTAACGGCTCTTTCTTGTGAAGCGTCCTCACAAACGAAAGCTTAGTAATGGGATGAGGAGGGAGAGCATAGATCATGTGACTACCGCTGACGCCATGAGATAATATCAGATGTTTTAAAGCGCCTATCAGATCTTTAAGGCCCAAAGGATAAAGCTGGCTCAGCGGATCGGAAATCACCACCCTCCCCCTACCCGCATCCTGCAATATATCAGAGACTGGATTATCAAGACTTTCTTTTGACACTAAATCCCCCACCAAAACTATTCTGATACTACTAGATACTCCAGATACATAATCTAAAAGCTTATCAGTGGCATCTCGTAGATAAATCAAAAAATAGATAGGCGCCTTATCCTCAAGTGCCTTTTTTGCGAAAGCCGGAAGAAGCTTAAGAAGCATCTTGTCATCTCTATAAACAAGTATTTGTTTAGCATATCCGGCTTTTGGAATTACAGGAATCCTTTTTGTAACCAGCACGGGATAAACATTTTTTTTATGAGGGAGGGGCGGATCTTTCGTCAGGTAAACTATAGTCTGGTCGGGATCCAATTCAGCTATAAGATAGCTTCCTAAAAACCCTTCCTTGTCATAAATAAGTAGGGGAGAGGAGTTAATATTTTTTGAATTTTCAGACAAGGCTCCCATATGCTAACTTTCCTTTCTACAGCATAGCACACATATAAGACTTTCGGGGTACGACCGGAGAAAAATTAATGAATTTATGAAAGCTCAGAGCTTTCCATTCGGGTTTTATAAACGAATTTAGCCGTAGAATCAAATATATAATTTAACTTTTAATTACCCTGCTTCGTGTAAATATATTTTTAAATATTAGGACTTTAGAAAAGTTAATTCATTATAGAAAAAACACGAAATTGTTTTAAAAGCAAGACTGTACGTAAGTGTATCAAACTGTTTCGCCTAAATTTCTAAGTTCGGAGTTCGAAAAGCTTGATTTACAGCCATAATCAGGCCTATTAGAAGAGCCAATAAAAGCCTTCCTTGCTGTAACGTCAAAAAATAGTGATCAAGCATTCCTAAAAAAAATGTTGCCCAGAAAGCTGCCAAAAGCAAAGGGTCATAATCTCTCGACACGCTTAACTTGGAATAGATATTTCTTAAGAAAGAAATGACAAGCGCAAATCCCACTATTCCTGCCTCTACTAAGACTAAAATATAGATGTTGTGTACCGGCTGAAGCGGTGTTTTATAAAGCTCTATATAGGAAGGCAGAGCTGATAAGAAATTGCCCATTCCTACACCAAACAACGGATGATCCCAAAACATGTAAAGCGCTGCTATCATAAGGTCCCGCCGATGCACAAATGCTTCATCTGTTAAGCGAAATTCTAGAAATCGCGAAGGTATATTCGGGAAAAACAGAATGAAAATGATAGGACCAATAATACACAACGCAAAAATCTTTTTATTTTTAACAAAGAATCTTCCCGTATACGAAACCGCAGTGCCAAGACTAACTCGGGCTTTCTTTTTTCTATTACGACCTGATTGATACTTAATCTTTCGCAACCAGAACCCGATCGCAAGAAGCAAACCAAAAGCCATCGCGGATCTACTCATCGCCAACAAAAATGCTACCAAGAAAAAAAGCATACACAAAAAAAGGGATGCTTTTCTGATACCTGATACCTGATGCCTGATGCTTGATACCGCAACTAATGCTCCCACCAAAATATACCCTGCTAAAACATTCGGGTGAGGGAGTGTACCATAAGGACGAAGTACTAACGCTCCATTTAATGAAGCGGCGGCAACACCCGGAGTTTGCGCCGAAAACGCCCGCTCACCCAAAAAATAGAATATCCCACCAACTGATCCTTGAAGCATAAACTGTGCTATTACAAGCAAGGACTGCAGCAGCATGCTTAAGATAAAAACAAAGCCCATCCGCTGTCGCATCTCTTTTCTCCGAAGAAGACGAGAAGAGATGATCGCAAAAACACTAAACTCAAGAAGCTTTAACAACGTGTATATACCAAGAAATGGACGAGATGAAAACACTATACTTGCTATTATCGACAGAACGAAAACCGCCTCCCTCCATCGCCTCTTTTCTAATCTCCCAAGACTCACTAATTCTTTAAAACGAGTGTTATCAATTCGCAAAAACACATGAAGCAGGTAAGTAAATATTAAAAATACGATGAGTAGATCCGTAAAAAAAAGAGTGGGGGAGAGATAATCTATTCTTCTTCCCAAAACGAAGGCTGAATCCGGCCAAAAATGTAACCCGAGCTGAGTGGGAAGAAAAAAAATTATTAACAAAAATATTGTCTGTTGTAGCCTGGAAAACGACTCTTTAGCCGAAGCCTTCATTCGCGTTATTGTAGCATGTTTAAGCGAAGCAAGAATCAAGAAGCATGAAGCGAAACAGGCTAAATGAGGGGTCGAAAAATGTTACCGGGGCTTAATGACTAGAACACGATCGCGGCCTGTGCCTTCAGACTCAGTAATTACATCCGGGTCGTCTTTCAAGATCATGTGTACAACGCGCCGCTCCCATGATTTTAGGGAATTTACCACTTTTTCCCGCTTCTCAGAGACCACCGACTCTTTAAGCTGGGAGACCAATTGCTCAAGATATTCTGTCCGCTGCTGCCTATATCCTCCCACATCCACCATTACTCTTATGAATCTACCAATTCTTTTGCTCACCGCAAGAGACATGAGGAGCTGAAGGCCCTCCAGGGTCTCCCCATGATAACCTATGATAATGCCGCTTTCTTCTGTCTCCAGCACTACCTCCACTGACTCATCATTTGGCTCAACCGCTGCATCAGCTTTTATATCAAGCTTAGTCAAAAACTCTTTTATAACTCCTTTTGCTATGTCTATTTCTTTTTTTGTGATTTTTTTGGGTTCATCAACCATATTTATTTCCTGTTTTTATCAGCAATATACTGCTGTATGATACCAAAAATCGTGAATGTATTCCAGTACAGAGACAGCCCAAGAGGGAATGAATTTGCAAAGAATCCGATCATAACAGGAAAAATATAAAGAGACTGAGTTTGCATGGCCGATGCGAAATCACTTTCCGGCTTCTTATCTTTTTCTTTTACAGACTTCTTTAAATCTTTCTTTGGCGAGGACTTAAACATCATTTTTGACTGCACAAACTGCAAGACACCGGTTAAAACCGGCACAAGAAGTATTAAGGGCCCTACTGTTTTTAATAGATCAGAAGGGGATGATCCGATGGGAAGGCCAAAAAAATGCGTGTCCCACAGACTCGTTAATTTTAAAGAGTCCACGTAAAGCATCTTATTAACAGCATCTATGGATGTAGCACGAACAGTATTATTCAAGACTCCGTAGAGTCCCCAAATGATAGGAAGTTGAATAAGCATAGGGAGGCATCCGGCGACAGGATTAACCCCATATTCTTTATATAGCTTCATCGTTTCCTGCTGCAGTCTCTGAGGATTGCTTTTGTGCTTCTCTTTTAATCGATTAAGGTGAGGCTGCACCTCTTGAAGCTTTTTGCTTGCCTTCATTTGAGAGGCCGTCAAAGGATATAAAAGGAAACGTATCAGAACCGTGAGTCCAATTATTGAAAAGCCCAAAGCAAAGGGAAGACCGATAAAATTGAATAGTTGATAAATTGCGACAAGCGCATTTGTGATTGGTTGATTTATAAGAAGGTTAAACATGGAATTTTCCCCAGGGGTGACATCGCATAAGCTGCCTAAGACCCAACCGGACGCCCTTAATCATACCATATTTTTGGATCGATTGCTTCATGAACTCTGAGCAAGTAGGATTAAAACGGCAACTCTCTCCAAATAACTGCTTAAAGATGGGAGAAAAAAATGCCTGATACAAAATAATCGCGCCAATTGTAATATGCCTCATACCTATAATAACCTAACCTACAAGCTATGGGTCAATAGTTTTATTGACTAAGACCCAAGACCTGTCTTACCTCTTTTTCTATTTCCTCTCTCTTTATTTCAGATAGGTTTTGCTTGATTATAAAAAGATAATCCGCGGGCTTAATATCGAAAAGCAAAGCCTCTACACACGAGCGTATCAACCTCTTGCTACGATTCCTATCTACCGCAAGCGGGGCGACCTTTTTTGGGATGATAAATCCAAACCTACTATACGAGAGCGCATTTTGCGCCATTTTGAGAAGAAAAAAGTTAGCCGGGCGGACAGCTGGTTTTTGCAATCTGCTTCCTGCAGGAAGTCGGTAGGGGCGTTTTAACATGAAAGTAAATATAGAAGCTAGACCGTCAATCGCTTTCTTTTTTTGGCGACCCGTCGCTTTAGGACTTTTTGTCCGCTATGAGTTTCCATTCTAGATCTAAACCCATGCTTTCTCTTGCGCTTTACTTTCTTAAGAGTAATTGATTTTTCCATAATATTAAGTATAGCAAATTCAACCATAGCTTCACAAGCGCAGATTAATACGATGACTAAATACTCCTTGACAAGGAGTTATCCACATTAGTACACTGCTTGATACTTCACAAATTATTATTCGAGCCCACCGGGATTCTATCCGCCCAAACACATTTCCGGCTTATTGCTTCGCTCGAAGAATAATAGAAAAGATCATTATATGTCAAAGGACTTGTCCATCTTATGGGAAAAAGTGTTAAAAGATATCGAAAAGGAGGTATCCCGCGCCAATTTTATTGCTCTTTTTAAGAAAACTTCTCTTGTAGCCTTAGATGACGGAATTGCAACAATTACAGCACCCTCCACAATGATAATTGATATGCTGCAGAAGCGCTTCGCTGATAAAATAAAGGCTTGTCTTAAGACAGAGATAAAAACAGAAGTTGATGTGCTTTTCCTGCCTGACACAATTAGCACATCTGAAAAAACGATTCTTACACCCGAACACGCACCACTTTTTATTGAGTCGCCGGTTCTCAGTCCGTTAAAAGTCGGCCACCTACCCAGAGTCCGGCCGGATTTTACGTTCCAAAACTTCGCAGTATCAGGAAGTAACCAACTAGCGTTCGTTTCCTCGCAAGCAGTTGCAGCTAATCCCGGAGCTACATATAACCCTTTTTTCATTTATGGCCCTGTAGGCGTAGGAAAAACACATCTTATGAACGCAATTGCTAATGAGATGTATCAGAAGCAACCTGACCGAAAAATTATCTATATCACCTCTGAAGAGTTTACAAATGAAGTGGTAGACGCTATTAAAACCAATGAGACGGCGAAAATGAAGAGGCGCTTCCGGAGTGCTGATCTTCTTCTTATTGATGATATCCAGTTTATAGAAGGCAAAATGGTCGTACAAGAAGAGCTTTTCCATACTTTTAATATTCTGGTCGATAAAGGCGCTCAAATAGCGCTGTCATCCGATCGCCCTCCTGAAGAGATTAAAAAACTTGAGAAGAGGTTATCATCTAGATTCGCGGGGGGGCTGGCTGTAGATATCCAGGCACCGGATTTTGAGCTTAAGACTGCGATTATCATGATTAAGGCCCAAAAGTTTAGCGCTGATGTGTCAATTGAAGTAGCAAAGCTGCTAGCTGAAAACGCGAATGACACAAGAACACTTGAAGGACTTCTCCTGCGGTTAATCACGAAATCCACTACCCAAAACAGCCCCATAACCATAGAGCTTGCAAAAGAGGTGCTGGGTAAGGCAGAGACGGAAAAACGCGAGCATCTGCATGCAGAGGACGTAATCCGGGTGGTTTGCGGCTTTTATAGACTAAAGCCTACTCAGCTTCGCGGACCCAAACGAGATGCATCGCTTGTCAAAGCAAGACAAATAACTATGTATCTTTTGAAAAATAAATTAGGCCTTACATACGCAGAAATCGGCAACCTCCTAGGAGGACGGGACCATACGACTATCATGCATGGTGTGGAAAAGATAGAAATACTTGTGGATAACAAAGATACTCTCTCTGGGGATATTATGGGGATCACACATGAGCTTAATGTGTAATTCGTGCGGTAGTTTTTAAAAGAATTATTACTCCACATACTATCCCCAAAAATTATCAACCGGAAATCCACAATTACCACGCATGAGTCATTTTATTATTATAAATATGACAAAGGAATTAATCGGCTTTAAAAATAATCTTACAGGATAAAACAATGTTGATTTTTTCCACTTTTCCATATACACTACTACAACAACTAATGTATATATAGATAGATTCAAAATACAAAATTTTTAAATAGCAAACTTTAAAAATCTACATGAATATAATAAGTCTGTTTAATAGATGAAGGTACAAATACAAACAAACAATCTTTCACAAAAACTCAGTTTCATAACCCACGCGGTTTCAGCAAAAAGCCAACTCCCTGTTTTACAAAACATTCTTCTTGAAACAATGGAGGATAAATTGATAATTAAAGGTACGGATCTTGAGATAGGTATTGAGACATACTGTCCAGCTGAAGTTTTGGAGCAGGGAGGTGTAACAGTGCCTGTGAGGCAATTTGGCGAATTAATTAATTCGCTTCCTACAGAGACAATAACACTTGAGGTAAAAGAAGGTGCGCTTCAGGTGATAAGTAAAAAAACTAAATCTGTTTTTCAAACGATCAGTAAAGATGAATTCCCGAAGTTATATGATGAAAAAGGCGAGCTTGTCGCTAAATTAAAGACAGAGCAGATTAAAAAAGATATTGTATCGATTGTTTTTGCAGCCAGTATAGATTCTACTAAGCCTGCTTTATCAGGAATATTAGTTAAGCAGGAGACAGACGGATTTCTGCTAGTTGCAACTGATGGATATAGACTATCTCTAAAAAGGCAGAATGCAGCTTCATTAAATTCTACAAGTGGAAGTGCAGATGTCGCGATGATTATTCCGGCACGGATTTTTCGGGAACTTACAGCTATTAAAGAAAATACTGAAGATGTATCCATGTATGTAGCTAAATCAAACAATCAGGTAATCTTTGAGCTAGGAGAGACTCTCGTGATAGGTCGCCTAATAGAGGCTACATATCCTAACTATGAAAGAATTATTCCATTGGATTTTTCAGTGCAGGTAGGATTTGACAGAGAAGAGCTATTGAGAGCTGTTAAGATTTGCTCGATTTTCGCAAGAGACAGCGCTAATATTGTGAAGCTAACAATTGAGAAAGATAAGGTTACAGTATCGTCTAGCACATCCTCTGTTGGAGAAAACACAGTCTCAATTGAAGCGGTATTAAAAGGTGAGCCAAACGAGATAGCATTTAACGCGAAGTATTTACTGGATATACTGGGAAACATTGATGCTGAAAGAATGGTTTTCGCAATGACAGGGCCTTTAAATCCCGGGGTTTTTAAGAAAGAGAACGATGAATCATTTCTTCATCTTATAATGCCTATTAGGGTTCAGGCGTGATTTTCCAACTGATTCCATAATCCGAAATATCGATATTATAACTTCTTATTGTTTCCTCTATTTCACTTTTCATCAAGCGCACTTCCTGATCAACAGCTGATTGCTGCCCCTTCTTTGGGTAGAGAAGACCTACGAAAGATTTTTTTTCGGGATGGAAGTAAACAAAGTAACCCTCTTTTTTTAATGGAAATCTTTCCCACCAGGGATAGTCTTCATAGAACTTTTTCAACGACTCGGCTGTTTCGATATCGGATTCAACTTGATTTCTGAGAGCATCCTGATTGCTTACTTTTTCAGAAGAAACTACCGTAAATTGCCACACCTGTTTTCCGCTTGGAAAAACTAAAGTTGCTTCGTAAGTTTTCGAAGGCGTAAATGATTCGCTTGGAGAAAACGTAATGGTCGTATGGTTGGGGGTCCAACTAATTTCGCCTGGCGTCTGAGGCTTGAGTGAGATCGAAATTCCTTTTAAGTCAGCTACAGGTTTAATGAAAGTAGCGCTGATAGATGCATAGAGACTGACGTTTATAGACTTATTAGTAGGCGAGACTGATTTGATGGCGTTATGAAGAATAAATCTGGTGGGAGTGATGGAGCTAGGCGTTCGCTCGGGGGGGTTAACTGTTCTAAAAATAAAAAAAAGGGTGAAAGAAAATGATATTAAAAGAAATATTAAGACAAAACCTAACAGTGCTTTTCTATCAAATTCTCGTAAACCTTGTCTGGTGTTGGTAGGGTTCATAAGTTTATCTATATTGGACCGCCAAAGCCCACTAGTGGTCTTCCGGCATAGTCAGGGCTAAGCACCTCCCACTCTACAACCGTCCAGGTATGCGACTTGCTAGTGCTATTGGATTCCAAGGTTATTATTTCTCCATTTCCGCGCTCATCAACAGCTATGGATTTGATAAGTCCAGTATGCGCGCCTCCTTCGCAGTAAGATCTAAAGCAATCCTCAACGAAAAAAGCATATCCAGGCCTGACCTTAGCTAGCGCGTTTTTTTTATCTGTTCTATAATCTACAAATTGAAATCCCGGGGTAGAATCCATAAAAATATGCAAATCCCGGACATCTGCCTGTGTCAGGTCAAGCTTTTCGTCTCCCCCGCCTTTAAGACCGACTAAATTAAATGAGTCAATTACTATATAGGTGCACCAATACCAATGGTTTATTCTTTCGTCTACGACATCATTTACATGGTTTGCTTGCCCGTCCCTTGTTAGCGCTGTGTAGCTACAGTTATTAATGTAACTCATTTGTCTGTTGTGATAACGCAAATGTAGCTCAGTAGATGGGTCTGGTGCGCCTAGCTCTAGGCGGTCGTTAACTGTTTGCGCCCACGTTAGAAGCGGTCCACAGGGTCCTACCACAGGATTGTTGTTTTGGTTTGAGCCTTCGGTGGGGCAGACAGGCGCAACTCCTGTAGGATTACCTACTTTCGTGATTACACAATTACTTCTACCCGGATTGGGTGGGTTAGTAGGATTTGGGTCAGCGCTCTCTACGGTTTGTATTATGAGATCAGCCAGCGCTGTATATCCGTTTGAGTTAGGGTGAGTGCCATCTGCACCAAACCACTCAGGATGTGTTGATGCCAGCGCATACCAGTCAGCGACTTTTATGTTCGGATTAGTAGCTGCATTATTTATGACTTGATTGGTTGATTCAAGCCAGGTGACGTTTTTTCTATAAATTGTCATAAGGATTATAGTTTTATTCGGTACTGCCGCGATAAGACTATCTATATTCGCCTGTGTTACGCCACCATTCGTGCCTAACGCAAATACGAGCACCTCTTTGAGTCCGCCCCCGTTTTTAACTTCGTTAAGCACCCCCAGGCCTTGTGTCCAATTTCTACCAATTTCCGCTAAAAGGTTTATGTCCTCAAAGCTTTCATTTAATTTCCTTCCTGCCCCAGGTGTTGTGGTCAGGGAGTCGCCGATAACAGTTACCGAAACGCTGTTTGGAGTCGAAGTAGGAGAAACTGTTTGGGCATAGACAATAACTGGAGTAAGTAGAGAAACGAAAATAAAAAGAAATATTATTTTTTTCATATTAACAACCTGATGCTAAGGGACTAAACGTGATGTCAAGATCGCGAAGCCTGGACGCTGCATCGCTACTTAGATAATAAACCACCGGCAGCTCGCATGCTCCTTGTGCTGTAAATCCTTGAGACATCAACCAATTTTTCGCATCCGCTTTCCCTTTACCGATGTCAACTGTACGGATTTCAACCATAAAAACATCAGGAGACTTAATATATTCTATACGAAAAGTGGACGCTTCTCGCAGTACTGAAGATTTATTGTTAATTCTTGCAAGAATTCGTGCCTTTGTTTCTCTGTCAAGAGTGCTTAGCGGAGATCTGCTCTTTAGTTTTTGGAGCATCTTTTCTGACGTTTGGGGATTATATTTCACAGGTGGATTTGTCTGGGGTGTGGGTTTGGTGGAAATAGAAACGGACATGGTGGGGGCTAGTGTTATTTTTTTATCTGGACTTTTTACGGGTATCTTCCTGGGGTTCGTCCCAAAAGTCAACATACCATATATGACTACTATAGTAATTGGGATAGCTATAGAAAGTGTACGCTTTTTATTTCTGAGAAGCTGTAGTATCTTCATGGTTTTATTCCTCTCTTGCGCACTGCCAGTATTCAAATGGTATGCCGCCTCGTTCGAGAGTCAGTCTGTTGTGATTTATTGCATTTGAAACCTGCAGCTGCCAATTTAGATCACCACGGTCAAACTCGCTATTTTTTCCTCCTACAGAAGCCGGAAGGCCTGGGGTTGGGCCCCTGGGGGTGCCTGAGTAAGCACTGCCCATTTGAAGTAGGCCCCACGCTCCTCCGCTAGCCGGCGACCCAGCAAAAAATGCATTGGTTCTATAACTACTCTCGCAAGGCACGATCCCAAAGAACCACATGTCGGCATTGTCTGGGTCAAGCTGCTGGAATAATAAGTGCAGTCGATCTTTATCTTCGGGTCTAGTATTTGCAAGCATGGTGCAGTCCGGGTCTCCGAAGTTTTTTTGTAAGGGATTATTCTGGATAGAATTTGTATAATAACCCTCGCAATTTTCGTCATTTGGGGCTATATATGAATCTGGTCCAGGTGTTATGTTTGGGTCGCCAGACCCACCGATCGCAATAGCTACCGCACGGTTCATAACATTGAAATCGTTTCTTAGGGGTTTAATCGTGAGAGATAAAGTTTGTGTAGTAAAAGTAGTTCTGGAAGTTTTTCCTTGTATCTCCTTCAATGACCAAGCCACAGATCTAACCTGAGAGAGATCTGTCGTAAGGGACCCAGAAGAGTCAAATGTTTTAGCAAGCGGAGAAGATGCAACATACTCGGTGTTTTCGGGTATTGGATCTGTGACAATAACATCATTAGCTATACCTCCATAGGTCACTTCAAGAGAGTAGTTTATGGATTCACCATTTGAGACACTTGATGGGCCAGATTTATTAATGCTTACCTCATTGTAGGGCGGGGAAGATTCGTCCTCGTCTCCTTCTAAGATAACTAGTAGCGCGAGGACTAAGAGTAAAAATAAAAGAATTACTCCAATTATAACCCAAACCCATGGGTTTGATAATAATGCCTTTTTTCCCGCCTCTGTTCCTATTTTAAGTGCGGCTTTTTGTAGATTTCCTTGCTGTATGTCCTGTGCTGCGCTTGCGAGGTTGCCAGCACCAGAAAATTTCTCTGCCAATTGGCCACCGGGTATATTTTTCGTGGGTAATTGCGGCAGATGAGATCCCTGAGTCTGCGAGGGGCCTCCTGTAGTGTTCCCGCGAGAAGAGTTGGCGGCGGGCGTACCTGAGGATTGCGCGTCTTGTTCTGCTTCTGAGCCAATTTGCTGATCTTCATCCATAATCTATATTTATAGTACTAAATGTCGCTGTATTGAAGCAACGGGTTTATGGGATAGGGGATGCGTAGGGATTAATCGGCTTTGCGTTTACGCTCTGCTCAGGGCCAGTTGTTGCTGGTTTAGTGGGCTGTTGTATGGGTTGTGGCGGATTGATAGTTGGGGGGGGTTGTTGTGGTGTAGGTACTGCGGTGGATTGGATCTGTGGTTTTGTCGATGTGGTAGATGGGGCAGCAGTCAAAGGTGGATTTTCCGCAATCTGTGCTTTAGCTTGCTGTTGTCTTTTTAATAATTCTTCCGGGTTTGATGTGATGAGCTGATGCTCAAAGGGAGCGGCTATTACTTTCATAGCCACGTGGTTTCGACCTGCGAAGAATAGTCCTTCTCCGACGTCGGCTGCTAGAAGAAGTTCGCGTTCGCCTTCTGAAAGGTAAAACGTTTCGCCTACTAGATCTACCTCGGCAGTTCCTTGTTTAAGAAGGATTTGCAGTGATGAATTTGTTAAAACCGCCTTGCCGTATTCTGTTTTCAGGAAATCCTCTACATCCTGAGTGGCTGTGGTAAGACCTAAATAATATTTTCTTGCACGTTTGGCGATGGAGTAGACGAAGCTTGCTGAGTCTTCAAATTTCATCATATACCACGCTTCGTCAAGAATAAGAAGCCGTCTTTTCAGAGAGCGTTTTACCTTCGTCCATACATAGTCAAGTATGATATGCATAGCCACCGGTCGAAGCTCCTCCTCAAGATTTTTAATATTAAACACGGTTAAGGGATTATTGAGATCGAAATTAGTATGTTGGTTAAAGATTCCAGCAGCCGAACCCTTAATAAATTTTTCAAGCCTGAA
>CAYMDS010000002.1:0-37987 GCA_964389405.1 uncultured Gammaproteobacteria bacterium | reverse complement strand
TGGCTAAATTTAAAGCAAAAGCCAGATACAGAAGGGTAACAGGCCATAGACAAAGCCTTACTAGGTTAAAAATAGATGAAATCATGGTTAAAACCCCAAAAAGTGAAAATATATCTTCAAAATCTGAAAAAACACGATAGCTTGACATGTGTGAAAAATTACCGTAATATGAAGGAAATTTTTCACTGAGGTTTTCTGATATTTTTAGCAATTATGGCACATACAAAAGCACAAGGATCAGTAAAAGGTAATAGAGATTCGCGTCCAAAATATTTGGGAGTTAAAGTATATGGTGGAGCTAAGGTGTTGGCTGGCGGTATTATAGTACGTCAAAAAGGAACTAAATTTTTCCCAGGAAACGGGACGGATATAGGTGGCGACTATACTATTTACGCAAAGATACCAGGTATAGTGCATTTTAAAGCATTACGTGGTAAGAAAATTATCGAAGTACTTCATGAATAATATAGATCAGATTTACGAGCTTGAAATTAATCAGCTTCAGTCTAATCCGCTTCAGCCTCGAGGAGTTATAACCCCGGAGTCACTTAGTGATCTGGTGGAGTCTATAAAAGAACAAGGGATCCTTGAGCCTTTAGTAATTGCTGAGACTCCTGCTGGATATCAAATAATTGCGGGTGAAAGAAGATGGAGGGCTGCTAAGTTGGCAGGACTAAGTAAAATACCTGTGGTAGTCAGAAAAACAACCCCTCAAGGCATGCTGGAAATGGCAATTGTCGAGAATGTGCAACGGGAGGACTTAAACCCAATTGAGCGCGCTTTGGCCTATAAGCGTTTGATTGATGAATTTGGTTTGGGCACAAATGAGGTGGCAAAAAGGGTGGGAAAAAGTGCACCTACAGTCTCAAATACTATAAGATTATTATCTTTGCCTGATGCTATAAAAGATGCTTTAGTAGCAGGAGTAATTACCGAAGGACATGTCCGTCCTCTTATTTCGTTGGGTGATCCTAGGTTGATGCTTGAGGTTTTTAAAAGAATACTTCGTGACAACAGTTCTGTTCGTCAGACAGAAGAAATTGCTAGAAAAGTAAAAGGAGAAATCCAACAAAGAGAACCTCAAGCATCTAAAGACGTAATGTATGTTCCCGAACAGGATGCTATGGCTCAAGAGATAGAAAAGAAGTATGGATTTGACAAAGTGAGCTTCATCCAAACAGGAAAATTAGCAAGAGTGACTTTAGTTATAAAAGGTGAACCTCAGGAGACATCAGAGAAATTGAAAGAAATTCACAGAATGTTAACCGGATCCAATTAATTTATTCTTCATCGTAAGGATTTTTAATTATTTGTACCTCATTTAACGGCCAATAAACGAAGAAAGAAATGCCTTTGATACTTTCTCGTGTAATAAATCCCCATGTTCTAGAGTCTGAGCTGTCATTTCTGTTGTCTCCCATTACGAAGAAATATCCATTTGGTACGGTTTTTTTTATACCTTCCTGTAGGAATGCTCCGCCAAAAGTTTTCATACCTTCATCAAGATAGCTTTCTTTAAGAATTCTGCCGTTAAGGGAGACTTCACCATTATCGATCAGGATTTCATCACCTGGTACTGCTATTATCCTTTTTATAAAATCTTTTTTTGAATCAGAAGGTGATTTAAAAACGACTACATCGCCTCGAATGGGATTTGAAAAACGGAGTGAAATTAAGTTCGTAAGAATGTACTCTCTATCTTTAAAATTAGAGTACATAGAATTTCCGCTGACTTGAAACGGACGAAAGAAAAAATAAGTGATGAAAAAAAAGACTATACCGGTTACTACGAATGTTTGGGCGATATCTAATATAAATAACCAGATTTTTTTACTCAATGATTGCGGGGTCTGTATAAGGTTATCCATGGGGATATTATTCTCTAAGCAGATTTATTTGTCAATGAGATGGTATTTTGGTAATATCGAAAGGATGATCGTCATACGTTAAAGAAATGGGTTCGTAGCTCAGTGGTAGAGCGCTTCATTCACATTGAAGAAGTCAGAGGTTCAAGTCCTCTCGGACCCACAAATAATCTCAGCTTCAACCAAAGGCTGACCTCCCTCTAGGCGAGGTTAGAGCTCAGATGCGAGCACAAACGGCGAGTAGATTCGAAAGATCCAGGGATTGAATCGTTAAAAAGATGAGTATTCACCCCCATCCTCTAATATCTTCGCATTTTTACAAGGTGTTTGCTAAAATTAAAATGTAAAAAATTATTATGATAATAAATGTCGTATCTGAGGTGGCAAATTTTAAAACTGTATGGGGCGGTATGTATTCAGCCTTTATAAATCATGTAGAAATACTACGGAATTTCGGAATAAATGTGTTGATAAATGGTTCCTCTCGTGATTCGGATATTACGCATATTCACAGTTATGGCCCATATGCTCTGTTTCAGATGATTAAAGCAAAGCGTTCTGTCGTTTCTGCGCATGTCTTGCCGGAAACTCTGATTGGAAGCTATAAAGGTGGGAAGTATTATTCTAATTTATCAAGAGCGTACCTTCGCTTTTTTTATAATAAAGCAGATGTAGTTATTGCTTTGAATCCATACGTTAAAAAAAAATTAGAAGAAATGGGCGTAAAAACTAAAATTGTTATTTTATCTAATGTCTTGGATACCCATAAGTTCAGGAAGGATAAGACACTACGAGTTCAAGGCAGGCAGGAATATGGCTTGAAAGATACTGATTTCGTTATATTAGGTTCTGGGCAATTTACTCCACGAAAAGGGGTGGAGGATTTTATAAAAGTAGCGAAAGCACTGCCGGAGTACAAATTTATTTGGGTTGGGGGTTTAATCATAAAGGGACTTAGCGAAGAGACGAAAGAGATTAAAGAACTTCTTAAGAAAAAGCCTGAGAATCTCATATTAACTGATAATATGCCGTACAATAAAATGCCAATGTATTACAATTTGGCAGATGTATTTTTTATGCCTTCAAAGCAAGATATAGTTCCTATGGTAATCATAGAGGCAGCAGCATGCGGTTTGCCAGTAATTGTACGCAATCTTCCCGGATATAATGATTCGTTTAAAGATAGCTATATATCGTCAGATACTAATGAAGGATTCGTCCGTCAAATAAAATCTTTTTATGAAGATAAAAAATTTTATGACACTATGGCAAAAAAAAGTGTAGAGTTGGCTGAGAATTTTTCAGCAAATAACGTAGGAACTAAATTATTAAGTATGTATAAGAATCTACTTTGAGTTTTTAGTTTTATAATAATATTCTCCACCCATTTCATATGAATAGATTTTACGCTTAATACTTCCTTTTAGAAATTGATATAAATAAGAATATAAAAATTTTCCAATAAATACGAAAAATCCTTCCCGCTCTAATCTCCTCATAGAGAAAGTTAGATAAACATCTGTTAGTATAGATGGTGATACTCCATTCTTATTTGCTCTTTTGATTAAATCATGATCTTCGCTAATGAAGAGTTTTTCATTAAATCCTTTGAGTTTTAAAAATAGGTCTTTATTTATAAAAATACTGCCTCCTGCGGAAATAGGTTTATTAATAATTTTAAATAAATATATAAATAAATTGGAAATTCCTATTAGAACGCGAGAAAGAAAATCATTATTCTCACTTTTTAGTTTAGGAATTATAAGAGATTTTGAATTTATATGTGTTGATAGTTTATATGTAAAATTAGGTGTGATGCGGGCGTCTGCATCTATGAAGCACATAAATGAAGTTTTAGCTTTTTCTACACCCAGATTGCGTTGGTGTGAAACGTTACGGTTTTTGGTTTCATAAATATGAAGAGGAAAATACTTGCTAAAGGTTTTAGCTAACTCCACTGTTTTATCGGTAGATGAACCATCAACTATTATAACCTCAAAATTTTTTTCTTTTTGTTCTGCTAAATCTTTAAGAAGTCTGGGTAAAAATAGACCTTCATTGAGAGTAGGAATGATGACCGTCAAGACTATAGTGTTTTGATACATATTCTTTTTTGCATTAAAGCGCGCAAATGCATAATTTATTGCAAAAACTGCTTTATACCTTTTATAATATACGTTAATTGCTTCTAAAACAATATGAAGGTATCTGTGGTGATTCCAGTTTATAATGAAGAAAAGTATATACAAAATTGCCTTGAGCATATTTTTAAACAGATTGAGAAACCGGATGAGGTGATAGTAGTAGACAACAACTGCACAGATAATACCATACAAATCGCCCGTAAATATCAGGTAAGGATAATTAAAGAAGATCAGCAAGGAATGATTCAGGCACGCGATAAAGGATTTAATACAGCTAAATACTCTGTGATAGCCAGAACTGATGCCGATACTGAAGTGCCAGAAGATTGGATAAAAAAAATTAAAATGCATTTTAAAGATAAAAGCCTTATGGCATTATCAGGTCCAAGTTATTTCTCGAATATACCGGATGTGTTCCAGGTGTCTGACTGGCCTACTGTAGTATTTTTTAAATCATTCCGGAAGATATCAGGCCACCAGTGTTTGTATGGTCCGAATATGGCAATACGAAGATCTGCATGGCTTTTAGTTAAGGATGAAACTTGTAAGCGGGATAATGAGGTGCATGAGGATATAGATCTAGCGCTTCATATCGCAAAATACGGTGAGATTAAATTTGACAATGCTCTCGTCGTAACATCATCGCCCCGCAGATGGAAGAAATTTAAACCATATCTTGAATACCCATACAGATATATCAAAACCATCGTAAAGCATCATGAATCAATAATGGCAGCCAATGGTAATGGTATAGTCAAGAAAGTAGTTCCTACCAGTAAACGAATTATTCGTGCATTATCGGATCTCCCCACGAAGAAATTATAGGGAACCAGTTCATATCTAATAAGAATCTATATACTTAATCTTCGCAGTGATCGTCGTGATTATTATGATTTTGATTACTATTCTGACCGTCTGTTACTGAATAGCTGTTATTCTTACTGGATGTAGATTTATCATAGCGCTTTTTACATACTTTAACTTTTCTAATTTTAGGTGATTTATTTTGATTAAAGTCCAACGCAATATTTTCTCTACTGTTTGTAATATCCTTGATAATTTCAAGTTTATTATTTCCATTCTCCTGAAAAGTAGAAATATTCATTTCATAACGTCTGTCTTCAAGACTGGAAGCTTCGATTAAATATCTTCCGTTTTCAGGCTTAGGAAGCAGAAATTCATTTACGCCTGTTCCCATTGATGCGTTTCGCCCACGGGAATCAGTATTGTTTATTGGCGATTGGTACGAATAAGAGGCATTAGGAATCTCATCAAAAGTGATTATCTGTCTATTTACAATGCTACTTCCTGTTTTTTTACCCTGGGGATTTGTGATAAGAAGATGTGTTTTTGGGTTGACTACGATAACGATATACGATAGATTGCTATGGGCAGGTACAAATCGGTCTATCTGTGTGAATGTATTATTAAAGTTATTTAGGCTAGGATAGTTCCATTCTGGATCATTAATCTCATAACTACTAGTAGTTTTCCCTTTAGCGACTACGAAATGACTACTGGTAGAATTATTGCTTACCTTTAAAATGACTGGATGTTTATTAATATTAAGAAATGTATCAAGGTTATTTGTCGTGGGCTTTTCTCTGTAATATTCTAATTTAAATCTTGATTTATCTGCATCAAATATCTTTTTTGAAAGCGTACTGATAGCAGGGAAACTTAAATACGAATAACTACCCTCCTTGTCTTTACCGGTAAGATATCCGTTATTATTTTTCAACCAGTTATTTAAACTCCCAGGATCGATCGGTGTACCATTTGGTAGCACGTTAATATTATGATATCTCATAATCATGGCCGCAGAAGTTACTGCACATCCCCACCGCTCAAATGTAGTATCAGTAAATCTTAATGATTTAGCATGATCATACTCTTTATCTCCCCATGGGAAAGTATTCTGACTAAAATAAGGTACAGGCAGTGTCTGAGAGCCACCATTATCTGTTATTTCTTCAGGTTTGGTGAAGAAAACCTCATCATAGTATTCACCCGTGCCAGTATTATGTCCTCCTATAAGATATATATAATTATTTGATAAGAGTGCGCTTCCGCAGCAGGTGGGCTGGGGGATTTTATTTATACTGGTTTTCCAGGGCTCAATAGTCCCATCTGATTTTATTTGGGTATAGTAGACATCATCTGATGTTGATCCATCGTTTTTTACTCCACCGATTGAGAAGATGGTGGAATTGTGTTGGGTAAATTGAGCCCTTGATAATGCACTAGGAAGACTTGATGTTTCCTGCCAAGATCCTATGGTGCCATCTGGTTGAATAGTCGCAGTATAGACTTTATCGGATTTTCCGCTGGAATTTTCTCCTCCTACTATTATGAGGTGGTTTCCGTTCAGGAATAACCCAAATCCGCTTAAGGGTGCAGGTAGGTTACCGGCGTCCGTCCACACGCCAATGCTGCCATCAGCAGAATTTATACTTGAAGCATAAATTTTTTGATTATAGATATTCCCCCCAGCTTCACGCATTCCTCCTAGATAGAATATTTTGTTACTGCGTATAAAAGCATTTCCCAAAGAGAGGCTTTGAGGTAATTTAGTAGTAGTTGTCCAGGAATCAATTTGACCATTATTTATTTTTGAGACGTATACTGTATTTACATGAGACATTGCAGAGCCAATGTTTTCTTCTTTCCCGCCCAAAATATACGCTAACGATCCATTTGTTGTAGTTATGTGCCATATTAGTGCCTCTGGCGTATCTTTAGCTTCATCTAGCCAGTCACTGAGGCTTCCATTTTGATTTAAGTTATTAGATAATACAGAATGTTTACTTGACATAAAGTTTGCTGAACCATTTATTACAATTATTTTATTTTCATTAGTAATAACAGTATGACTCGCCAGCTGGTAAGGAAGTTTGGTAGTAATCTGCCAGGTTGATGTTGCAAAAAGTTTAGGTGGTGTAAGATATATTAGAAGCTGTAAAAGAAGGAGAGTAAGTAATAATGCTTTGTTCTTAAGAACTTTTGGTAGCATATTCTAGCTCTAGTATATGAATACTGATTATCACGTTGTCAAGAGATCAAATTATATCTAATATAGTAAATTATTATGAGCAGCAATGTATATGAAGTTTTTCATAAAGATACTCGACCACACAGAAGTATTATAAACGAGCGTAATTTTACATATAAAATACTTCTGAAACTTATTAAAAATTACGTTGGACAAAATAAAAACATTTTAGATATCGGTTGCGGAGCGGGTACTATTTCATTATTTTTAGCAAGTAAGGGTAATCAGGTTTTAGGAATAGATATTTCCCAAAGTGCAATTCAAGCGTCTAAAGATAGCGCAAAAAGATTAGCTTTGAAGAATGTAAAATTCAAAAAAATGGATTTTCCTAATCAATTACCTACGGAAAAATATGACGTGATTTTATGCTTTGAAGTAATCGAACACTTAATAGATGATAAGCTGGCTTTAGTAAGTATCTATAACTTACTTAAACCTAAAGGTATTCTTTTGCTGTCAACTCCTTCTATAAACGCGCCTTTGCATAGGCTTGGATTTACTAAGACGTTTGATATAAAAGTAGGCCATTTGCGTCGTTATGATTCAGATCAACTTGTAAGTTTATTCAAAGAAAGAGGCTTTAAGGTTATTTCTACTAAAAAAACTGAAGGCATGATTAGAAATTTTTTATTTATTAATAATTATTTAGGCAAATTAGTCCGATTTATTAAATACCCTATTTCTTTATTTGTAGAGATAATTGATAACTTTTCTTTAGCATTATTTGGTGAATCAGATATTCTAGTCGTTGCCACAAAGCCATGAGGGAAAAAGGATACGTATTATTTTTAACGCCTAGGTTTTATCCTCAGATAGGTGGAGTGGAGGAGCATGTACTTCGGGTAAGTCGTGAATTGATAAAGAGGGGTAAGAGGATAGTAGTAATTACCGAAGCTATAGATGAGCGGTTTGAATCTAATCGGCAATCTAGGTACATGAGTGATAAAATGGTAATTATTAAAGATTGGAATGATTTATCAGCAAAAACTAAATATATAAAAAAGACTGAAAATCTAAATGATTTAAGAAAAGAAAGCGTTGAGGTAGAAACCGGATTTCGTAAAAAAATCATAGTTTACAGAATTCCCAAATTTAAAAAAGGACGTTTTAAAAAAATATTAATATGGCTCTGGTTTTTAAAGAATAAAAAAATTATTCAATCAGCAAAGACAGTGCACTGTCATGATGTCTTTTACTGGTACCTACCTTTTCGCTTTATATATTTTAATAAGCCGGTATATACAACCTTCCATGGATATGAATCATACCCTGTACCTTTTAAAAATATTGTAATCCGTAAAATATCTGAAAAACTTTCATGGGGAAATATATGTGTAGGCGCATTCATCGAGAAATGGTACCATACAAAGCCAGACTTTGTAACTTATGGAGCAGTAGAGTCGGTTATAAAAATTCAAAATTCAAAGATCTCCTCCAAAGGCGGATCAGCCTCTGGCCGAAAAAATACAAATAAAAAATTAAAAATATTATTTATTGGGAGGCTCGAAAAAGATACAGGTGTATTAGTGTATTTGTCTGCATTAGAATTGCTGAAAGATAAACAAATTAAGTTTGAATTTGAAGTATGTGGTGATGGTTTTTTGAGGCGAGAAGCAGAAGGATATGGAAAGGTCCATGGATTTGTCGAACAAGTAGAAACGTATATAAAAAAATCAGATATTGTGTTTGCTTCTTCTTATCTTTCTATTCTTCAAGCATTAATATTTAAAAAAAATGTGATGGCTGTTTATGATAATCCTTTGAAGGAAGATTATTTAGAAATGACTTCTTTTGCCAAATGGATAAATATATTTAACAATAAATATGATCTGATCAATAAAATTATTCATATGAAAGATAACCCTGATTTTTATATCAATTCAAATAGAGAGTTAGATATTTGGATCAAAAATCAGACTTGGGATAACTTATCTAGCTTATATATTAAGCTATGGAGTAAATCTCCAAACTAAAATCTGAATATAGTTATGAAAACCTCTCTTATATTTACTGTCCTTAATGAAGAAAAAACGATCAATAAGTTATTCGACTCTATACATAGACAGACTAAATTATCTACTGAGGTAATAATTGTAGACGGAGGCAGTACAGATAAAACAGTATCCAATATAAATAAAATACAAAAAAATAATAGCTTTTTACCGATTAAGGTAATTATAAAAAAAGGAAATAGGTCGGTGGGGAGAAATGAAGCGATAAAGCAAGCTACTGGTGATATAATCTTGTGTTCTGACGCAGGGTGTATTTTAGATAAAAATTGGATAAAAGAAATAATTAAACCTTTTATAGATCCAGAAGTGGGCGTAGTAGCTGGTTACTATAAAAGCCTTTCTAGGAATGTTTTTCAGAAATGTTTGATACCATATGTTTTTGTTATGGAAGATAAAATAAATCCCAGAACTTTTCTCCCTGCATCCCGATCAATGGCATTTAGAAAGAAAGCTTGGGATATTGTTGGAGGCTTTGATGAGAAGCTTTCTCACAATGAAGATTATGATTTTGCAAAAAGACTTAAAAAAAATGGAATACAAATAAAGTTCCAAAAAGGTGCTATTGTATACTGGATTCCTCGAAATTCTATTCAAGAGTCCTTTATTATGTTTTATAGATTTGCATATGGAGATGCCGAAGCCGGGTTATTCCGTGGGAAAGTTATAATTATTTTCGTACGTTATATTATAGGAATATCACTAGTTATATATTATCTAATATATCCAGAATACTTTATGTTGTATACTCTATGTTTTATTTTCTCTGCCTATTTCTTCTGGTCTATATATAAAAATTATAAATATGTCAATGATATGCGAGCTTTTATATACCTTCCTTTGTTACAATTAACCTCAGATATAGCAGTAATGTTAGGAAGTTTAAGCGCTGTTCCAAAGCTAATAGTTAGCAAATTAAATAGGCTATAGCTGATTGCTTATAGCTATAATTATATGGGTTACACAACAGATGCAATTAAAGGAATTTCATGGCTGGGTATATTTAGGATACTTTTTAGATGTCTTACTTTCATAAAGCTAATCGTACTTGCAAGATTATTAACTCCTTCCCAATTTGGACAAGTAGATATAGCAATTATCATTTTAGCGTTAGTTGAAATATTTACAGAAACAGGAATCAATGTAATTCTTATCCAGGAAAAAGAAGATATAGACGAATTTATAAACACGGCCTGGGTTGTTTCTATAATAAGAGGTTTTTTATTAGCTTTTATTATATTAATTTCAGCGCCAGCTATTGCGGTATTTTTTGACTCTCCTGAGTCTAGAGATTTTTTGACTTTAATATCTATAGTTCCACTTATTAGAGGTTTTATTAACCCATCTGTTGCTAAGTTTCTTAAAGAACTGGATTATAAAAAACAGTTTTATTACAGATTGAGTATTACGCTTATTGAAACTTTTGCTGCTCTTTTGTTTGTAATTATCTTTAAAAATCCATCGGGAATTATATTTGGGCTTATATTGGGGGCATTATGGGAAGTGCTACTGACTTTTAGGTATGCTATGCCTTTGCCGCAATTTAGGTTTGATAAAAAAAAATTTAGTAAAGTGGTCAGTAAGGGAAAATGGTTAACGCTTTCCGGAATATTTGACTATCTTTATTTAAATCTAGACAATATATTCGTTGGAAGAATGCTTGGAACTGGATCACTGGGTTTATATATGAGGGCGTATAGTATTTCTCTTTTACCTATAACGGAGATTTCTGATGTATTTAATCAAAGCACCTTTCCTATATACGTTAGAATTGCTGGTAGTAAAATGCGATTAAAAAAAGCATTCGCCAAGACGTTATTAACAGTGAGCTTATTAGTTTTGCCTGTGGGAGTTATTTTTTTTATTTTCCCGACCGAGCTCATAACTATAATTTTAGGAGATAAATGGATTGAAATTAGAAATGTGCTTCGAGTATTAATAGTTTATGGTGTTATAAGGGCGATGCTTCGAACAACCATAGGATTGTTTTATAGTATGGAAAGACAAGAAATTATAACTCGCATCACTGCAGTTAGTCTTATGGGGATGATATTTACACTCGTACCTTTTGTATATAGGTGGGGAATTATAGGTGCCGGGTTGTCTGCTATTGTAGGAACTTTAGTATCTATGCCCGTAGTTATTTACTATACTTTAAAATTATTTAATACAGCTCAAAATGAATAAAATCCTATTTAATTTGAATAATTCAAAAATGTTGATATTTATAATAACTCTACTTGGTTTATTTCTAAGATTTTATAAAATTGAGCAAAATTTTATATTTTCGGGAGAAATGGGACATAACTTACTTGCCATTAAAAATGCATATATTACAAAGCAGGTACCTCTTTTAGGACCTCCAACCTCTCATCCGTGGTTATACTTCGGACCTTTGTATTACTGGATATACGGACCAATTTTAGTTTTTAGCAATTTCAACCCTTTAAGTCACGCATATTTTGGAGCAGTAGTTTCAGTATTTATGATAATTTTTAATTTTTTAACAATAAAAAGATTATTTAACGAGAAAGTTGCAACGCTTTCAAGTTTTTTAATTGCAATTTCTCCTTTATGTTTAGAGTTTTCCCGGTTCGGCAGGTTTTTTTCGATAGTAAGCTTGCTAGTATATCCGTTTTTATACTGTTTGTATGAAATATTGGAAAAAAAAAGGAATTTATTTTTGCAGTTAGGTCTGTTGTTTGGGGCAATGTTTAGCTTTCATTTTACGCCGTTAATGTTAGTTCCATTTATGGTTTCTTCATTTATTTTTAAGAGATATAAACCAAATATAAATAACATTTGTCTATTTTTATTTGGATCTTTTATCACTATGTCGCCTTTTTTTATTTATGATTTAAAGCATAATTTATTTATGACCAAGAGTATTTTGCTTTGGATACCTTACAGAGTTGCAGGATTTCTTGGATTATATCCTAAAAATAACCTTTCCGTTAGCATAATTTATGAGAACTCTGAATCTATTTATACGTTTATAACCCGAAGCTTTCTGGTAAACCTATATCCTATTATAAGTATATTAATTGGAATGATGCTATTAATCATTTTTATACGGTTTTGTAAAAGTCTGATTAATCATAGCTCTAATAATTATTCTCTTAATTTTATATTGCTTTGGTTTCTGTGGGGATGTATTGCTGTTTTTGTTCATGGATCACCGCCTATTCATTACTTCTTGCCTATACTTACTGCTCCTATTATTATTTTTACGATAGGAATAGAGCAGCTATTACTAGATAAACGTATTAAAGTTCCCATTTTTGTATTTATCCTTATAATTTCTATACTAAATTTTAGATATTATTTCTCTAATCAATGGTATTACATTCCTAGCGAATCAATCGTTAAAAAACCTTATTACGTACCCTATTCAATCCAAAAAGAAATTGCCAAAGCAATCGTCTCTGATGTCAGGGATCAAAAATTTAATTTGCACAGAAAAGGTATATATGATCAATTCGAAGGAAATTACGCCGAGAATTACCAATATCTATTATGGTTATATAGTGCCGAACCAAGTATAAATAATAAGATAAATTACACAATTTACGAAAACTCAAATTTTAAAAAAAATTCAGTTGTAGTTTTTCAAAAGGGTGACATAGCTGTTATTAAAGATATTAAAAAATAATTATGATTTCTGCGGTGGTGCTGACTAAAAATGAAGAATATAACATCCTACAATGCCTCAATTCTCTTAACTGGTGCGATGAGATCATAATAATAGATGACCATTCAACTGATAAGACCTTAAAGCTAGTAGAAGGATTAAATAATAAAAAAATAAGAATATTTACACATCTCTTACAGGAAAATTTTTCAAATCAAAGAAATTTTGCTTTAGATAAAGCTAGATTTGAGTGGGTGCTTTTCATAGACGCTGATGAAATAATATCTGAGTCTTTACAATATGAGATCGCAAATGCCATCAATACATCCTTGGAGAATATATCTGGTTATTACATACGAAGAGTAGATAGTATGTGGGGTAAAAAAATAAGATTTGGTGAACCAAGTAGTGTTAAGCTCCTACGTCTCGCAAGGAAGAGCAGGGGGAAATGGATAGGAAGAGTGCATGAAGAGTGGAAGGTGCAGGGGAAAATTAGCCAAATGAAGAATTATCTTATTCATAACCCCCATCCCGATATAGAGACTTTTCTTAAAGAAATTAGTTTTTATACTGATTTGCGCGCTTCTGAGCTTTTTTTAAAAAAAAAGAGGTCAGGCTTAAAGTATATAATTGCTTATCCTATTTTTAAATTTATCTATAACTATTTTATAAAACTAGGCTTCTTAGATGGGGTACCTGGCCTAATAGTCGCTGTAATTATGAGCTTTCACTCATTTTTGGTCAGAGGAAAATTATGGAAATTATGGGAAGGAAAGTAAATATCTTCTTTGGTGCATTACTTACTTTTGGGATAATATCGCTCTTAAGAACAGTTATACTCGTATGGAATTATGATTTGCTTGATTTCAGTATTTTTTATTATGCTGGTCAATCTACTTTACATCATATGAACCCTTATACAGACCAGCGTTTATTTACGCAAGCATCGTATCCTCCTGTTACCTTCTTTTTTACCTTACCATTTTCATTGATGCCGCTTGTGTTTGCTTCAAGATTATGGACAACATTATCAGTTATATCTTTTTTACTGGGCCTATTAATTCTTAATAGAATGATAAATATATCTCGGTACAAATCAATTATCTTATTTACCGCATCAGTTGTATCATTTCCATTTAAATTTACAATTGGTATGGGACAAATTAATCTTATATTACTTAGCGTTTTAATTTTAAGCATCTACTTCTTTTATAGAAAGAAGCTTGTTTCAAGTTTGTTCTTGAGCGTTGCAGTCCTATTAAAACTTTTTCCTATAATTCTCTTAACTGGATTTATCCTAAGTCGTGAATATGCTTATGCCAAACAAGTGATTACTATAACGCTTGTTATTTTTCTTGTTTCGTGGATATATTTCGGTCAAAGCATATATGTATATTATATAAAGAATATTTTACTACCACTTATTTACATACCTGCAGATAGTGTATATTATAATCAGTCGATTACAGGTTTTTTTGCAAGAGTTAATATTCCAGATTTTATTTCGTTTATTATAAGAGTAGTTTTTATTGTTTTTACATCTATAAAGGTTTTTGAAAAAAAATCAGATATATATAGTAGTATCTCTATTTTTCTGACAGTGACAGTTATTATAAATAGTTTCTCTTGGCAACATCATTTAATTTTATTAATCATTCCATTCTTTTTTTTATATATTGTAAAACTCAGATTGAGACATCTTTTTCTATTAATTATTTCGTATTCGCTCGTAACAATTAATATTAAAAATCCTTCTTTGTATGATAAACATTTATTAGGTCCAATTATACTTTCGCATGGATTTTTTGGTACATTTATTCTTTTGTATATACAAATAAAATATTTATCTATAAAAAAAATAAAAAAATGAAAAATGCTGTATGTATTTATATATTTATTGTTTGGATGTTAATAAATGTTTCTTTATACGTTCACCATTTATTGTGTAGGGAAGGAATATGTTTACTCTAGGAATTCTGATTGGTATTTTTTCATATATTATTTTTTTGTTAGGAATTCTTAATTTATTATATAAGTCATTAATAATCAGCGTTTCTTCTGCATTTTTTTTAATAATACTTTATAGTTCAAAGTTCTACTTTAATAGTTTGAAAACATTTTCTAAAGTTAGCAGAAATCAGCTTAAAAATAGTATTTTACATAAAGTAAAAGATGCGTGGGGTATATTATCTATTTTGACAACATTGGTAGTAATTAATTTTATTGGTGTACTAGGACCAGAGTATGCATTCGATGCGACATGGTACCATTTAACAATTCCAAAATTGTATTTATCACATCATTCAATTTTTTATATACCTGGCGGTTTATTATATTATTCTGCGATGCCAAAACTAACTGAAATGCTCTACCTTGTCGGTTTGTCTTTAGGTAATGAAATAATTGCGAAATTTATACATTATTCTTTTGGTATTTTATGTGTTTTAGCAATATATACCCTTTCCAGGAGATACTTTTCTAACAAGTTATCATTATTAGTTGGACTGATATTTTATTCTAATCTTGTTGTCTCATGGGAATCAATAACAGCTTATATTGATCTAGCGAGAACTTTTTATGAATTTTTGACTCTGTGGGCATTTTTGTTATGGGTAGAAAAGGGAGAAAGAAAATCGTTATTAATTAGTGGAACTATGTTTGGACTTGCAATTTCTACTAAGCTGATTAGTATGGGATCATTCTTGCTTTATCTACCTCTAATTGCATTTATTTCATACAGTCAATTAAAAAAAATTAGACATTTAATAGATAGTATTATCTTATTTGTCTGTAGTTCATTAATTACAGCGCTACCTTGGTTTTTGTTCGCTTTTAAATATACGGGTAATCCAGTTTATCCAGTATTTACAGCATATCATATTGATTCACCAATCCGATTATTTTCTTTAGAAGTGTTAGTTAATGATTTTATAACTATTTTTTTATTTGCTGACGACCCTATATCGCCAATATACCTTATCAGTTTACCATTAATCGTTTTATATTTTAGGAAGTTTAGATCCTCTATAAAAATAATTGGGATATACTCGTTTCTTGCCCTAATAATATGGTACTTTACGCCAAGGACAGGTGGGGGAAGATTCATAGTACCTTACTTACCATCTTTTAGCATTCTGATTGGAGAAGTGATAACATTATCGACAAATAAAAAAATATTAAAATCGGCAATTATATCATGTGTAATTGTTATTTCTTGTATATCTGTTATATATAGGGGGATGGCTAATGGTAAATATTTACCTGTAATTTTAGGTATTAAATCTAGGGACGAATTTCTAGTAGAAAATTTAAATTTTTCATTTGGTGACTTTTATGACACAGATGGATATTTCAGAAAGAATATTAATTCATCTGATAAGGTATTATTATATGGATTTCATAATTTATACTATGTTAATTTTCCTTTCATTGATTCGTCATGGGTAAAAGAAGGAGATAGATTTAATTATGTAGCGGTCCAGAGCGCTGAGGTACCAAAGCGGTTTAGTAACTGGAAAATTATATATAACAACCCCTTAACAAGGGTATCAGTTTATACCAAAAATAAAGAATTTCATTCGTACTAATTTCATGAATAACTATAAGGTATATTCATCACGTATAATATTACTTGCTTTGTTGTGTGTGAATATTTCTATTATTCTCTTGTAACACAAAATTAATAGAATATTTACATCTTAATTATGATAGTGACATATTTATTTTATTTATTAATTTTTGCATTTTCTTTAGGACAGATAGGAAGAATTGATTTCGGATCAGGGGTAGTATTAAATGTTACCGATATTTTATTGACCATTACCTTATTTATATGGGTATTTAAAGAAATACTTATAAAACGAGATACAAAATTGTTTAAAAATTGTATGACTATTCCTATAGGTCTTTTTATAGGAGTTTGCTTAGTATCTTTACTAATAAGCATTTTAAATTTTCAGGTCACAGAGTTGATATTCTCATCTTTTTACTTAGTAAGATGGGGTATGTATAGTGCTGTTTTTTTTATGGTGTATTCGTTCTCTTCAAAGATTAAAGTTAATATTATTAAATGTCTAATTTTATCGCAAATGATATTTATCATATTTGGATTTATTCAGTACCTGTTTTATCCTAACCTTAGGAATTTATATTATCTTGGTTGGGATGATCATTTATATCGTCTTTTTTCTACATTTCTTGACCCTAATTTTGCTGCTACACAGATAAATTTATTCCTTCTTTTACTGCTTACTATTATTAAAACTAGAAATCTCATCTCTAGCAAATATAAAAATTTATTAATAATGTTATTTGGATTGTCCTTTATTGCTATGATATTTACTTACTCCAGATCAGGCTATTTGATGTTTATGGTAAGTATGTTTACAAACTTATGGCTGTTAAAAAGCAAAAGAATTATATTATTACTGTTTTCTCTATTAGTAATTGGAGTAATTATGATTCCGAAAAATCTTGGAAGTGCCGGAGTTGAATTATGGCGTACGGCATCAATTTCTGCCCGTACAGAATCCGCACGTCAAGCCATAATGGTGATAAAAGATAATCCTGTATTAGGGGTGGGATTTAATACTTATAGGTATATTCAAAGAAAATATAATTTTACAGATGATAAAACCTGGGTCTCTTCACATTCTGCTGCGGGAACAGATAATAGTTTTCTTTTTATATTGGCAACTACTGGAATCATAGGATTTAGCATTTATATCTATATGTGGTTTGTGGTTTTAAAAAATAATTATATTAAATACAAAAGGATTAAAGGAAAAACCTTAGAAAAAAACCTATCTATTCTTATAATTGCGTCTATTTTTGGTTTATTTGCGAACTCTTTTTTTATAAATGCACTTTTTTATCCAAGTATCATGTTTTGGATCTGGACCTTAATAGGTTTAAATAATTCTAGTCTGGAGAAGGCTTAGGCGCTTATCTATTAGGGAGAATAGTTAACCTTAATTTCTTTTTCTGTTTTATTTCCGGCTTTATCGGTAGAAATAACTTTTATTCTATTTTCTCCACTTGTCAAAGTTAAATCGTAGGTGAAACTGCCATCATTTTTAGTTATAGCAGTATAACCGTTTATCGAAATATTATTTCCAGAATCAGTCTTACCTTTTATAGCTAATGCATTACTTCCTCCAGAAAAAGATGAATTATCTTCAGGGTATTCAATAGTTAATGAAGGATTATCTTTTAGATAATTAATATTAAGTATGTTTGAGTTTTCACTTCTCTTTCCATTTAAAACAGCGACAGCCTTTAGCTTATTAGGACCATCTTTTAGTGTTATATCATTAAACGTGAATGAGTCATTCCCATCAATTTCTATAACATCTATGAGTTCATCTTGCAGAAAAAGTCTTACTTGTAGTTTTTCTTCATAATAGATATTCCCATTGACGTCAATTCTAGCGCTATTTGTCGCATCGGGTAGTGTATCTAATTCAGGTGGCGGTATGACTATATCTGTATCAGTATTCGTAGAATCAGTAATATTTTGCGAGCTCTTACCCATACCAAGTAGTATGCTGAAATTGACTAAAATAGATTGCCCAAATAGGATCGTAATTACGAGAAAAAGCAGAATGCCGAAGCAGGTCATTAAAAGTGACCTTCTGGACTTTTTATCTAGTGATTTTTTTAAGTGAGACCTTTCCATAATTTCATTTTCTGCTTTTTGAGCATTATTTTCAATTGGAGATGATAAATCTTTTATTTGATTGTCGGTATTAGATGCATTCATATTTTAAATTAAGAGCCGATGGTGGGAGTCGAACCCACGACCCATGCTTTACGAAAGCATTGCTCTACCACTGAGCCACATCGGCATGAAGGCGGGTGATACCGCGCTCTTCCACGCTTGTCAAGCAAGCGAACTCCTCGCTTCGCTCGTCCGTTCCATTGAGCTATGTGGGCAAACAATGCTTATTTTATGGGATTTTGAAGATTAAGGCAAATAGATCTGGCGAATAGCAAATAGTTAATTGTAAATAGTATAATATGCACATCATATGATCATACTAAATTCAAATTGGTCTGAATATGACTTGATAGATTCAGGTGGTGGAAGGAGGCTAGAGAGATTTGGTAAATATGTTTTATCTCGTCCTGACCCGCAAGCTATCTGGAAGCCTAGATTGAATGATTCTGAATGGGATAAAGCGGATGCTACATTTTTAATTCCGGAAGTTAAATCAGAGAAAGGAAGATGGATAAAAAAAACTAATATACCAGAAAGATGGAGTATAGGCTATGAAGGGTTAAAAATATGGGTGAAACTTTCTTCATTTAAGCATACAGGTGTTTTTCCTGAACAATCAGGGCAATGGGAATGGCTCCAGGAGAGAATAATGATTAATAAATCAAGATTCACTAATAAACTAAATATACTAAATTTGTTTGCGTATACTGGCATTGCTAGCTTAATTTGCGCCAGAGCAGGCGCTAGGGTAACCCATTTAGATGCCTCAAAACCTTCTATACAGTGGGCAAAAGAAAACCAGATAACCTCAGGGTTAAAAGATGCCTCTATTCGCTGGATATTGGATGATGCTATAAAATTTGTTAATCGTGAGGTGAAGAGGGGCGTAAGATATGAAGGAATCATAATGGATCCTCCCATATATGGTCATGGTCCGAATGGCGAGCTGTGGAATTTTTATGACAGCTTTCCTCAGTTGCTTGATTTATGTAAAAAAGTGCTTTCAAATAAGCCTTTATTTGTATGGGTGAATGCATATGCAATAAGCGCTTCAGCATTAATGCTTAATAATTTACTTTCAGATTTTCATCTTTCGGGAGAAATAGAATGCGGAGAATTGGCATTAAAAGAAAAAAAATCAGGAAGACTTCTCTCTACCGGTATTTTCAGTCGTTGGTTCGCAGATTAGTAGAATTAGATATTTCTTAATTTTCTTTTCTTTCCCACATTAATTTGAAGAATTGATTTGCGAAGTTCTGCTTCAGCAAGTGCAAAATCCCGTTCTGATACTTCCTCCCGTCCTTTTCTTAACACCTCTTCCGCCCGTTTTTGTGCATTAAGAGCCTCATCGACATTAATATCATCAGCATGTGCAGCATAATCAGCAAGTATTGAAATTTTATTATTATGTATCTCCAAGAAACCGCCGATTATGGCAAATATTTTTTCTTTCCCCCCCTTTTTTATTATGAGCTCGCCTGTTGTAAGCACTGTTACCAAATTTACATGATAGGGTAGGATTCCAATTTGGCCAGCAGCGGTTGGTGCCAGTAGCTCATCAATCTCTTCTTGTAATACAGATTTTTCAGGGGTAATTATTTCCAGTAACATACATTAATATGAGTATCAGAATTTAGTGAGCTTTAATTTTTATAATGACTGAAAGCTATTTGTTTTTTTCGGCTTCATCTATAGTACCTATCATATAGAATGCCTGCTCTGGTAAGTGGTCATATTTACCTTCCAGAAGATCTTTAAATCCTTTTACTGTATCCTCTGCTTTTACGTATTTCCCTTTTTGACCTGTGAAGGCTTCTGCTACGAACATCGGTTGTGTTAAAAATCTTTGAATTTTTCTTGCTCTTGCTACGACTAGCTTATCTTCGTCAGATAATTCGTCTACGCCAAGTATAGCGATAATGTCCTGTAAGTCTTTATAACGCTGTAGAACTTTTTGTACTGCACGCGCGACAGTATAATGATCCTGTCCTACTATATTTGGATCGAGTATTCGTGAAGACGACGTAAGTGGATCTACAGCAGGATATAAACCTTGCTCAGCAAGAGATCGCTCCAGTGTAATGGTCGAGTCAAGGTGGGCAAATATGGTAGCCGGAGCAGGATCTGTATAATCATCAGCAGGTACATACACTGCTTGAACTGATGTGATAGATCCCTTTTTGGTTGATGTAATTCTTTCTTGAAGTGCCCCAATTTCTTGTGCTAAAGTGGGTTGATACCCTACTGCTGAAGGCATTCTGCCAAGGAGCGCTGAAACTTCAGATCCTGCCTGGGCGAAACGGAATACATTGTCGATAAAAAGGAGTACATCTTCTTTCTTTTCATCTCTGAAATATTCAGCCATCGTGAGTGCAGTTAGAGCTACTCTGAGTCTATTTCCTGGTGGTTCATTCATCTGACCATACACCATCACAGTCTTATCCATAACGTTTGCTTCAATCATTTCAAGCCATAGATCAGTCCCTTCGCGAGTTCGTTCTCCAACCCCTGCGAAGACTGAATGTCCCTTATGAACCATCGCTATATTTCTAATTAGCTCTTTTACAATAACTGTTTTTCCTACACCTGCTCCTCCGAAAGCGGCTGTTTTTCCTCCTTTCGCAAAAGGAGCTATAAGATCAATAACTTTCATTCCGGTTTCAAGTATTTGCGGTTTTGTTTCTTGGTCTGTAAGAATAGGAGGATCTTTATGAATAGGTTCAAGTTTGATTTGTTTTGCGTCAAATGATTTTCCATCAATGGGTCTGCCCAATACATCAAATATTCGTCCTAGTGTTTTTTCGCCTGTAGGGACACTAATAGGACTCCCTGTTCTTATTACTTCCATGCCCCGGCTTAATCCGTCGGTGGGACCGAAAGCTATTGCTTTCACTTCTCGATCACCGGTCAAAAACTGGACCTCCATCGTAAGTGTTTTTTTATCAGGAGTTTCTACTAAAAGAGCTTCAAATACCGAAGGTAGAATACCCTCAAAATGTATATCGACTACTGGACCTGCTATACCTATAATTACGCCTATGTTTTTTTTATCTTTCTCTCTCATGCTGTTACTCCATCCTTTTTATAATGGCACTGCTTCCTATATCAAGAATTTCACTAGTGATTTTCGCTTGTCGTGTTTTATTATACTCTAGTTCTAAAGTATCTATTATATCCTTGGCATTTGTCGTGGCATTTTGCATCGCTATCATTCTCGCTGCCTGTTCAGAGACGAAGCTTTCTATGAGAGATAAATATATAGACATTTGAAGATAATGCGTTAGAAGCGATGTAAGTATTTGATCTCTGGAAGGCTCAAAAGAGATAAAAGTAGATGAAGACTTTTTTTCTCCATCCGGAAATTCAATAGGCAGAATGGTTTGAATTTTCGGTGATTGAGTAAAAACTCCTTTATATTCGGCCATAAGTACTTTTACGGAATCCACTTTTTGACTTATATAATATTCATCAATTAATTGCACAAGAGGATATACCATTTGAAACTCTGGGATAGTACTTCCAAATGAGAATGAAGCTATAATTTCTCTGCTTATTTGAACTATTCTTCCTTCAAGTTTTTTCCCGACAATTATATATTGTATGTCTTTTTCAACGGTTTTTTTGTAGGAGAGGAATTCTCGAATGAGATTTGTAATCAAGCCTCCGCATAGTCCTTTATCAGGCGATAAAACCAATAAAAGTGTTCTTCCGGAGTTATTCCTAGAAGTAAGATATGGATGTTTATAGCTTTCTTCACTGGATGTACGTATTACTTCTGATATTTCTTGTAGTTTTTGTACGTACGGTCTTGCAGTAATAACAGCATTTTGAGCCTTCTTCATTTTGGATGCAGAGATCATTTGCAGTGCCTTTGTGGTTTTCGATACGTTTTGTGCTGCTTTAATTCTACGTTTTAGTGATAAGATATTAGCCATATATTTATTATTTAGGACTCATAGCTTCAGCGTTTAGCATGAAAAGCCTTTAAGCGTCAGATTCTATTTTAGATGAATGATTTTTTAAATTGTTCCCCTAATTTCCTTAATGATTCTAGAGTCTGTTCAGATAACTTTTCGCCTGAGCCCAAATCCTCTAGTATTTTTTTCCCATGGAGTGAAATATACTCATGCATAGCTTTCTCAAAGTCGGAAACTTTTTCAACGGCGATATCATCTAATAACCCTGCTGTGGCTGCCCAAATGCTGACAATCTCTAAAGATTCAGATAGGGGACTGAACTGCGGCTGATTAAGTATTTCGACAATCCTTTTTCCTCGCTCAAGCTGTTTGAGAGTTGTTTCATCAAGTTCGCTTCCAAATTGAGCAAATGCCGCAAGTGAATTGTACTGAGCCAGTTCAAGCCGGAGTTTACCTGCAACTGATTTAATGGCTTTAGTTTGGGCTGCCCCGCCTACCCTGGACACTGAATTACCCGGATTTATTGCAGGTCTGATACCTATATTAAAAAGACTTTGTTCTAAGTATATTTGCCCATCAGTAATTGATATAACATTTGTAGGTATATATGCTGACATATCGCTTGCCTGTGTTTCTATAATGGGAAGAGCTGTAATAGAACCACCACCGTTTTTTTTATTCAATTTAACAGCTCTTTCTAATAGTCTGCTGTGAAGGTAAAAAATATCACCGGGGTAGGCTTCTCTTCCAGCCGGACGATTCAGAACCAAAGATAGTTGTCTATACGCCCATGCATGTTTAGTCAGATCATCGTAAACTATAAGGACGTCCTGTCCTTTCTCCATAAAATATTCTGCAATTGCGCATCCAGCATACGGAGCAAGGTATTGAAGCGCGGCAGGTGCACTAGAGGGAGCAGCAACTACTGTAGTATATTCCATCGCTCCTTTTTCCCGTAAAATTTCAATGGTTTGCGCAATAGAACTTTGTTTCTGGCCGATTGCGACATAAACACAAATAATAGGTTTTTGATCTTTGGTTTCTTGACGTTTGGATTTGTTATATAGCTTTTGATTAATAATAGTGTCAATAGCGATGGCTGTTTTTCCAATACCTCTGTCTCCTATAATAAGTTCTCTTTGGCCTCTTCCGATTGGTATCATTGAGTCTATGGCTTTTATTCCAGTTTTTAGTGGAGTATCTACAGGCTCTCTGTCCACTACGCCTACAGCAATTTTTTCAAGAGGCATAAGGATACCGTTTTTTATTTGGGCTTTTCCATCTAGAGGTAGTCCGAGGGGATCCACGACGCGTCCTATAATTTCCTCACGTACAGGAATACTTAAATGAGTTTTTGTTCTCTTTACGATGTCCCCTTCTTTAATAGCAGTACTTGGTCCTAATAGGATAATTGACGCAATATCTTCAGAAAGATTTAGTACGAATCCTCTTAGATTATTATTTTCGCCTTCGAAGCTTACTAATTCTCCCATAGCAACTTTTGATAGTCCGTTTGCTAGTATTACCCCGTCGCTATTTTTTTCCACCTTACCGATATTTTCAAATTGATAATCTTTCTCTGAAGTATATGAGTTCAGCCGGTTTTCAAGTTGCGCTATGATGTCTTCTCCTGTAATTTTTGGTGAAGATGAATATTCTGTTTGCTCAATGTAATCTATGAGTTTTTCAAATTCATGCTTTAGACTAATATCCACAACTTCGTCATTTGTAGATATTTTAATACCTAGAAGTAAATTTGGATTCTCTCTAATAATTATTGTTTTATCCGGGAATAAATCTTGCAGATCGTGAATATATGCATCTTTTTTATTTTGAGGTACGTCAATAATCACTTGCTTGGACTGCTGGCTTTTTTTGAGAATTTTGATGTATTTTTTAAGAGATGTTTTATTAAGGCTATCCGCAATTTCTGTTATTTTTTTATCGTCAAGTTTTCCCTGAATTGTGCTTTCTTTTAAGATGCTGGTAATATCATAATTTGCCATTTTTTTAATCCGCCTTTTTTTTCAAGCTTTTTAATGCTTTTCTAACAATAGCTTCCTGATCTTCAGGTGTAAAAAATCCTGTAAGAGATTCTTGGAGGATATGTGCTGATACTCGAGCTACTTCTTTTGCCAATCTTTTTTCAGCGGCAGCTGAATCTATCCGTATTTGGGCTCTTGCATCGTCCAGCATTTTTTCAACACGTCTCTTAGTATCCTCTTCAGTTTGCTTGAGGAGATAATCATGTTTAGCTTTCGCTTCTTCTAGAAGCTTTTTTGCCTCAGCTTGAGCATTCTTCAGAATTTCGTGTTCTTTTTTTGAGGCATATGCCAAGAGCTTTTCAGAGTCTTCAGTATTTTTAAGTCCTTCTTCGATTTTAAGCTTTCTTTCCTTTATGGTTTTAAGAAGTGGATTATATAGAAATTTTTTCATCAGAAGATAAATGATTAAAAAATTTACAATTTGTGCAAGAAAAAGAATTGGTTCAAATCCAAAATTATTTAAAATTTCCATATTTTATTATCTCAAACCTTGAAATATAATAAATCTCTACTAGTTTCAATTAATCTCTAGTTATTAGTTGAGATTAATTGAAATTGATTGAGATCACCTTCTGGTATATTTTAATTATCCTGTAAAAGCCAAAATAAGTGCGTAAATAGCGATAGCTTCTGCGAATGCTAGAGAGAGTAACATAGGCGGAAGGATTTTTCCCGCTGCCTCTGGATTACGTCCGATAGCTTCCATTGCTTTACCTCCAATGTAAAGAATTGCAAAAGCTGGTGCTATCCCTCCTATTGCGATAACTGCTCCTCCTGTAAGTGTAAAATTCATCTTGTTACCACCCCCTCAAGTTCTCCATGTAATGAAGCATTTTGATCTGCGGGCTCATGTGCCGCATGATGGGATTTAGTAAGAACAGACATAAATACTAATGTTAAAATAGAAAAAACTAAAGCCTGAACGATACTCACAATAGATTCTAACAAAAGAAATGGAATGGGAGCAAGAAAAGCAAATAATGATGATATAGTGTGTAGTGCTACCTCTCCTGCATAAATATTTCCGAACAATCTAAATGAAAGAGAGATAATTTTAGTAAATTCAGCAATCAGTTCAAGCAGTCCAACATATAAATTAATCGGATTAAATGATATCCAGCGAGACAAATAATCTTTCCATCCCGTTAACATTATACTCAAAATATGAGTCGCTACAACTGAGACTACTGATAAAGCAAGGGTCACATTGATGTCACTCGTAGCGCCTCGCAGTAGAGGAACAAATTTATGTTCAACTTCTTTTTTTTCATTTTCTACATATTGGTCTTTATTTTCGGTTACAGCATGAGCTGATTCGACTATATTATTTTCCGCCGGAAAAAAACCTATTGTTCCTACGCCTGGTAATAAGCCTGTGAAATTAGATACAAATATAAACAAGAAAAAGGTTGCCACAAAGGGAAAAATAGCCTTTAGCGCTTTCTGTGTTGGCGCGATACTTTCTGTTAAAGAATATAAACCTTCAATGACAGGTTCAACGATAGCCTGTAAGCCATTGGATAAGATATTAATTTTTTTGGATAGATAGATAGATAGACCGATTAGAATCCCATCGACAAGTAGGGTATGGATAAGTGTATTAGTTATTGGTAGCGGACCTAGATGAGTGATTACATCAGGTGCGAAGGCTGCCATAGCCTCATAATTTTAAATGTATAAAATGATGAAGTCAAGTGTACAAATCAATTTGCACCACTTAGACTTCTTGCTGAATAAATCCTGTCAGCTATTATCACTGGTCTATCATCTTTCATATCAAGCCTTCCTTCGATTACTACTACTGTGTCATTTATCAAAAGACTTTTATACTGTTCAAAAACTCGGGGGAAAATAACACATTCTATAGTAACTCCTTTCTCATCACCTATCGATATGAATGCCATTTCTGTCTGAGTTTTTTTCGTAAGAATCCTTCGGGAAGTTTCGATAATACCGCCAATCTTGACTATTGTTCCTTCTTTTTCCGCCTCAAGTACATCTATTTCATGAGAAATCCTTGATTTAATATAAGATAACATATCTAGTTGGGGATGAGAGGTAAGATAGAACCCCAGATATTCTTTCTCAAATAGCAATTTTTCATTCAGAGTAAAATCCTCAACATCTGTAACTTTATGTCTATCAATATTTAAAGCTTCATCAGTATCACCAAAAAGCAGAGATTGTCCTTCTTGTGCCTGCTTTTTAATTTGATGACATTTTTGCATTATTTCAGGCATAGCTATAAGAAGAGATGCGCGATTCCCAAAATCATCCAAAGCCCCTGCTTTTATAAGGCTTTCAAGTGTTTTTTTATTTACTTTCGCAAGGTCTACGCGGGAACAGAAATCGAAAAGATCTGTAAAGGACTTTATAGATCTTGCAGACAGTATCGACTCAATTGCTGCAGAGCCCACATTTTTTATGGCAGAGAAGCCGAAGCGCACCTTTGTATGATCTTCTATAACGAAGTCTGCTTCTGATTTGTTAATATCCGGCCGGAGTACTTGTACGTTTAGGCGCTTACATTCTGCCACTGCTTGGGCTATTTTTTCATTTTTTACCGGGCCAGTTGTTCCCCTTGATTCAGCAGTTAGAAGAGCAGTCATGAATTCTACAGGATAGTTCGCTTTTAGATATGCAGTTCGAAATGCGATGGTTGCATAACAGGCGGCATGCGCCTTATTAAAGCCATACCCTGCAAATGGTGCTATTAATTGAAATATGTTGAGAGCTTTTTCTTTTGACATTCCATTTTTAACGCATCCTTCTATAAACATCTCTTCTTGTTTTTTCATTTCGGATGGAATTTTTTTACCCATAGCCTTGCGGAATTTATCTGCATCAAGCCATGAATACCCTGCTAGAGTTATAGCTGTTAAAAGTACATCATCCTGAAACGTGATGACTCCATAAGACTCTTTAAGAATTTCTTTCAATCGTTCGTCAGGATAGCTTATGAGTGATGGGTTGTGTTTTCTTTTTATAAATTCAGGGATAATATTCATAGGACCTGGTCTATAAAGAGCTACCATTGCTTGAAGATCGAATATAGACGTAGGCCTAAGATCTTTAATATAACGGCGCATGCCCGCAGACTCGAGTTGAAAAATCCCTGTAGTTTCGCCTTGTGAAAGAAGAGCAAATGTTTTCGGATCATCAAGGGGTACATCCCTAAAATCGATAAGTTTGTTTTGATTTTGTTTTATAAAACGTAATGATTCCTCGATAATAGTTAAATTCCGAAGTCCCAGAAAGTCCATTTTCAAAAGCCCGACTCCGTCTTCACCTACAGTATACATATCAAACTGTGTGACCACTTTTTCACCGTTGGTTTCTCTTTGAAGAGGTACGTATTCGGTAAGTGGTTTATCTGCGATAACTACACCCGCTGCATGGACTGATGCATGGCGTGCAACGCCTTCCAGATGTCGGGCAAGATCTAATATTCTTTTCGTATCTGGTTCAGAAAGATAAGAACGTTTCAGATCAGGACTTTGTTCAAGCGCCATATCAATAGTCATAGCATGCCCTTGCCATCCAGGTGGAATTAGCTTTGATATTCTGTCCGGCACTGCATAAGGGTATCCAAGTACGCGTCCGACATCACGGACAGCCGCCCTTGCCTCCATCGATCCAAAAGTAATTATTTGAGCTACTTTATCTTTTCCGTATTTTTCAGTGACATACTTTATGACTTCCTCGCGCCTGGTGTCTGCAAAGTCTAAATCTATATCAGGCGCAGAAGGTCTGTCCGGATTTAGAAACCTTTCAAATGGAAGGGAAAAGAAGAATGGATCAACGTCTGTAATCCGAAGACAGTACGATACTATAGATCCTGCAGCAGATCCTCTTCCGGGGCCTACTGCAATATTCTGATTTTTTGCCCAGTTAACGAAATCGGATACCACCAGAAAATAAGTTTCATACTTCTTCTTTAAGATAATTGATAGTTCGTACTCAATACGATCAATTATAGTTTCTTTCGATATTTTCTCAGGTTTCTTGGGGTCTGGTATATATTTGTCTGACATTTGCGGATATCGTTTTTCCGCTCCTGCATAGACAAGTGTAGTCAGATATTCTCCAGTAGTCTTTCCCAAAGGAACATCAAATTTCGGCATTATCCATTTCCCTAGGGTTATTTCTACGTTACACATATCTGCGATTTTTTGGGTATTATGGATAGCCTCCGGTATATCGGCAAAAAGTTGTGTCATTTCTTGAGTAGATTTTATATAAAAGTCAGGAGAAGATATCATTGATAATTTCCGCCCTTTTTCCTCAAGTGTGCTTTGGGTTTGTAAGCATAAAAGTACCTCTTGAGCCTCGGAATCATCATTATTCGTATAGTGATTGTCATTCGTCGCGACAACTGGAATTCCTAGTTTTTTCGAAAGCGCTATCAGTTTTTCATTGGCTTTTTTTTGGGGCGGAACGTCAATATGCCTTTGAAGCTCAATATAAAAATTACCTTCACCGAAGATTCTAGAAAGCGTTATTGCGCGCCTTTCAGCTTCGAGGTCTTCATCATTCAGTAGGGGATCGCTAATATATCCATTAACGCATGCACTAAGGCATATGAGTCCTTCGCTGTGGTTTGTTAATAGTTCTATGTCTGAACGAGGTTTATAATAATATCCTTCAAGCCAGGAGGTCGACACTATTTTAAGTAGATTTTTATATCCTATGTTATCTTTCGCAAGAAGAATAAGGTGGTTATAATTTTTATCAACACCTGCTTCTTTATCTCTTAGAGATCGTTTAGCGACATAGATTTCACATCCTATTATCGGTTTTATGCCAATATTTTTACAAGCTTGATAGAATTTAATTACACCATACATTCCCCCGTGGTCTGTAATGGCCAATGCATTCATATCCAGCTCTTTTGCCCTCTCTGCCATTTTTTTAACTTTACTTAAGCCATCAAGAAGAGAATACTCTGTGTGGTTATGGAGATGAATGAAGCCTGACATATTATACATTTTAACAAAATGTAAAATGTCATGCTGAACTTATTTTAAAGTTTTCTCAAGTTGGGTTTTTACCAAATTAGCGTTGGCTTTTCCATCTAATTTTTTCATGACTTGACCGACTAGAAACATTATTACAGTAGTTTTGCCTTTTTTATAATCGTCTACCGCTTTCTGGTTTTCAGATATAACTTCTTCAACAGCTGCATTTAGGGCGGTTGGGTCTATTTGGGATACTTGAACTGTTTGTTTAATAGTGTTAATTAAATCTGATGGCGAAGAGTTAGCAATGTCGATTTTTTTGTTAATAATTATATTCGCAACTTGTTTAGGAGTTATCTCTTCATTCACCGCTTCTCTTGCTATTTTTTCAAATAATTCTGCCATGTGTTTTTCTCTAGTTAAAATTTCTGCGTCGTAAGCGGGGAGTGAATACTCTTTCTGAAAGCGTTCAAATTTCGCATCCGGCAATTCCGGCATGTTGGAGCTGAGAGTTGAGAGCTGAGAGTTGAGAGTTCTCACCGGGGGGATGTCCGGTTCCGGAAAGTATCTATAATCGTGAGCATCTTCTTTAGAACGTTGAGAGAATGTCTTCTGCTTATTCTCATTCCAACCGCGGGTTTCCTGAATGGGCGTTTCGCCTTTTTCAAGTATCTCCTCTTGGCGCTTCAGTTCATAGTTAATTGCTTTTTCAACGAATTTGAAAGAATTAATATTCTTTACTTCAACTTTATACTTGGGAAGTTCAAATTTTTTGTCATCGCGAACGGAGTGAAGCGATCTCTTTGAGATTGCTTTGTCACCTTCGGTTCCTCGCAATGACAACTCTAGAAGTGAGATATTCGGTTCAAGCCTCATTTCTCCTTTTTCCATATCTGCATTTGAGACATCCAAGTAGCGGACGATTTGTTGAAGTCTTTGGAGATACTCTTTAACCTCTAGCGCATCAGTAAAATCCGGTTCAGTGACGATTTCAACCAGTGGTACTCCACTCCTATTAAAGTCTATTAAACTGCTATCTCCTTCATGTATCAATTTTCCTGTGTCCTCTTCCATGTGTACTCGTCTAATGGCAATTTTTTTACCGTTTTTTAGTAAGATATATCCATTTTCACCAAAAGGCATGTCATATTGACTAATCTGATAGCCTTTAGAAAGATCTGGATAAAAATAATTCTTTCTGTCAAATTTAGAAAATTCGTTTATCTTGCAGTTTAAAGCAAGACCTATCATCACGCACCATTCAATTGCTTTTTTATTTGGTACAGGAAGTGCGCCGGGTAATCCTAAGCAAACAGGGCATGTATGGGTATTAGGTTCTTTTCCGAAATATGAAGCAGAACATCCGCAAAACATTTTCGATTTTGTTTTTAGTTCGACATGAACCTCCAGTCCGATGATTGGTTGGTATTTCATAATTTGGGTTTTTGCTTATGCCACTCTGTTGACTCTTCATATGCATTTGCTAAAGTTATAATTTTGCCTTCTGCAAATTGCGGACCCATGATTTGCATGCCTATCGGAAGTCCTTCGATACTTATCCCGCAGGGAATATTGATACCTGGGAGGCCGGCAATCGATGAAGGTTCGACCAGTACATCTGCCAGCTCTCCAAACATAGATGTGTTTTCCGTTGCACCTATTTTCATAGCAGTAGTCGGGCTAGTAGGGCTTATTATAGCGTCTACCTTCTTAAAAGCTTTAACGAAATCGTTAACGATTATAGTGCGGACCTGCTGCGCTTTTCTGTAGTAAGCATCGTAGTAACCTGCAGATAGGGTATATGTTCCAAGCATTATTCTTCTTTTTGCCTCATCGGCAAAATATGTTCGATCATTACCGAAGCGGACTCCATCAAATCTGGCGAGATTTGATGACACTTCAGATCGCTGGAGTATCGTATAGACTGCTATAGAATATTTAGGATCAAAAAGAGGAATATGCACTATTTCACACCCAAGCGACTCCAAATGCTTTAAAGCTTTCATAACTGATTCTTTGACGTCTTTTTCCATCTCCTTTGGAAAATAAACATCGGAAATTCCGATTCTCAATCCTTTTACGTCTTTACCTAAACTTTTTGTATAATCAGGAGCGGTAGATGGCGATGAAGTAGCATCAAGCGGATCGTTTCCTGCCAATGTATTAAGAATGAGTACGGAGTCTTCTACTGTTTTAGTGATGGGTCCGGGACTGTCAGTTGAGGATGCCATAGCTATAACTCCGTATCTACTTACTCTTCCATAAGTAGGTTTTAGACCTACGACTCCACACCAGCTGGCAGGCTGTCTTATAGATCCTGCGGTTTCTGAACCTATTGAAGCTATTGCAAGATCTGCAGCTACTGCTGCGGCTGATCCTCCAGATGATCCGCCTGGAAGCCTCTCTGTGTCCCAAGGATTTCGGGTAGCACCATAATCGGAAGTTTCTGTAGATGAGCCATGCGCCCATGCGTCCATGTTAGTTTTACCAAGCATTACCATGCCTGCATCTTTTAATCTTTTTACCACTGTGGCATCAAATGGAGGTATATAATTATCCAAAACTTTGCTCGAGGCAGTAGTACGAATTCCTTTGGTGCTGAAATTATCCTTAATCGCAAGGGGAATACCAAGGAGGGGAGAATTATCGTTTTTTGCCAGTTTTTTATCAGCCTCTTTTGCATTTTCCAAAGCTTCCTCACGCGTAACTGTGACAAATGAATTTATTTTAGAATCATATTTTTCTATTCTGTCTAAATACGCATTAGTTAACTCTATAGAGGAAATCTCTTTTTTGCGTAATTTTTTCTGTGCTTCAGATATCGTTAGAGATACTAAATTCATATTTTTTTATTTACACCATGAGTATCTTTGATGTGAAATGTTTTTCCATCTGTTTCCAAGACAAAGTAACCTGTATTAGCGATAGCACCTGCAGGTAATTCACTAAATTTAGCCCAACGGAGGTGAACTAGAAACATTCTCATTATATTACCATGATTAACCACTAATATAGTCTTACCTTTATAAAGCGGTATAATTTTTTTAAGAAAAGCGGTAAATCGTTCTATAGCTTCTTTTATGCTTTCACCGTCAACTGAATATTTATGAATCCATCTATCCTCTTTATTTAACTCTTCGACTGCTATTCTTGCCTTTTTCCTTTCATCAGAGCTTAATCCGAATAAATATTTTCCAAAATTTCTTTCTCTTATGGTTGATTCGGTTTGAACAGCAACACCGCTTTTTTTTGAGATAATCTCAGCTGTTTCTCTTGCACGATTTAAGTCGGATGAAAAAATGGCATCAAATGTAACGTCTTGTAACTTAAGTGCAATTGCTTTGGCTTGTCTTTTTCCAAGCGTAGTAGGTGGGGCTTCGAATTTTCCCCACTGACCCCAATTTACAGGGGTTTTTGATTTTTCAGCAACATTTCCCTGAGATTGACCATGACGGACTATGTAAATACTAGTAGACATTTATTGATTATCTAATATTCCTTTAACCTGGAAGAATCCATTTTTCCGAGGCTTTACATTTGAAAGTGCGTCTTTTTGGGTGAGAGAAGGGGAGACTTCATCTTCTCGAAATATATTCTCAAGCGCGGTAACTTGGCTTGTAGCCGTAATGTTTTTCGTATCAACCTCCTGCAGTTGAGCTATATATTGTAGAGTTTCGGTTAATTGTTTTTCAAATTTTATTACCTCATCATCAGTGAGTGTCAAATTGGCCAGTTTTGCTATATGGCGGACATTTATGCTCATACGTGGGATTATATATGAACTTTGAGTCTTTTGACAATTGCTTCTCGGGTCTTAAGTTCAAGCGTATCATCTAAATTTTTAAGAATTATCTCTTTTTTGTATTTTACTTCTAATGCTCTTTGAATTAAAAAATCAGCAATTTGAGGATTCTTAGGAAGTAGTGGACCGTGGAAGTAGCAGCCTATTGCATTTTTATACACCACGCCTTCTGTGCCATCCTTTCCATTATTTCCGTATCCTTTTATGACCTTAGCAAAAGGTTTTGCGTTTTTTCCAAGATATGTTCGTCCGCCGTGATTCTCAAAACCAACGATCAGCAAGTTATGAGTTATGAGTGATGAATTATGAGTTGGATATAAATGACTCCAATCCACCTCCGCTATTATATTACCGATACAGCGAGGGGTCTTTGGGCCCGGGTTTATAGTTTCCATATTAAATATTCCCAGTCCTTCTATTCTTTTACCTCTTGACGGTTCATAGAATTTTCCCATGAGCTGTGGGGCTCCGCAGACGAAAAGAGCAGGTATGTCATTCTCAACTAATTTTTTAATTATTTCCTGTTTTTTGCCTTTCAAATCTCTCATCACGATTTCTTGTTCCCGATCCTGAGATCCGCCCCCGAAGAGAATGTCGACAGTATTTAGCCTTTGGTCATTAGTATCCTGAGTAATTGGTAGGATATCCGCCTGAATATTCCTTGCTTCGCAGCGTTTTTGTAAAACTATTACATTGCCCCGATCTCCGTATGTACTCATAAGATCAGGATAAAGCCAACCAATAGTCAATTTATAATTCATAATTTAGAATTCAAAATGAATAAATTTTACAGTATTTTCTTGCCTGTTAATATTTTTCGGACTTCAAGCATGGCTGAATAGGTGGGGATTATGTATAGAGCTTCGTTTTTATCTAGTAGCTCAAGAGATTCGCTTACTGCATCTTTTAAGTTTTCTATAATTTTAAATTTTGAATTGTATTTTTGATTTTTGATTTTTGATTTTTGATTTTGAACTCCATATTTAATTCTCAGCGCTATGTCATAAACTCTATCACCTGATACGATAATATTTTCGTTACCTTCCAAAATATTTTCTATATCCGTATCCCAGATCCACGAAACGTCTCTCCCGTCTGGTATGCGGTCATTTAGAACAAATAAAATATTCTTACCTCCAAGATCTTTTACTGTTCTTAAAGATTCATTAAATCCTGTCGGGTTTTTAGATAAAAATATTTTTATTTTTTTACCATTTATTATTAAGGTTTCTTGCCTGCCGAAAGCCGGTTTGAAGTTCAATAGCGCTTTTTTTACAATATCTTGATGTATGTTTTCGATTTGCGTAAAAAGTACTGTAGCGTTTGTATTGTACTTATTATATAAACCAGGAAGTGGATAATGTGGAGATGCTGAAAAGCTTTTTATCGGACGCTTAAGATCGCATTTTTTACAGTACCAATCGCCAAGGTGTGAAAAGGTTATAGATTTATAGTTTAATTTAGACCCGCAATTAGGACAATAAGCTGAGTCGACTGCATGCTCTGTTAATTTAGCGTTTCCATGTATTGATACATCGCTACAACTGAAATAATCAGTTTTTATTTTTACAATTTTTCCGAGAAAGGCGACTTGCGGATCATCCGCGTTTAGTATCAGATTAGTTTTTTCGGTAAGCTTCTTAATTGCTTTTCTCCATTTATCAGCAATTATATTAACTTCACCATATCTATCGAGTTGGTCTCGAAATAAGTTAAGGATTATAAGGTAATCTGGAGTGATTTCTTGCAAAGCTAAAGGCAGCACATTTTCATCTACTTCAAAAATTCCATAGTCATAGTTTAGATTAGAAAATCTATCAGAATTTAGAAGTAGGATAGATGCGATGCCATTGAGAAGATTCGCTCCCGAGGAGTTGTGGAGAACACGATCTCCTTTACTTTTTAAAATTGTTGTCAAAAGCTTAGAAGTGGTAGTTTTTCCATTTGTTCCGGCTACTATGACTATCTTCATTTTATTTCTTCTAAGAACGTCTTTTATAAAGTTTTTATTTAATAAAAGAGCTATATGCCCCGGCCAAGTGGATCCATGCCCAAGATTTAATTTTTTGGTGATAAATGAAAGTAATTTCCCAGAGAGAATTATAATTTGATTAAACATGTACTAATTGTAACATTAAAGATAAAACTTGAATTAAACGAGGGGCATATTATATTCTTTTGCCAAATTCTGAATTTCGGGTATTCCGAATTCCTGCGCCATAAGTTCGAATATCTTCATCTTATCCAAGCCAAACTTTACAATTTTATTTCTATAGCTTTCATACGTGTTAAATTGAGGATGTTTAGAGTGAAACTTATCTGCATACATAATAATTTTTTCCTCGAGTGTGTCTGCCAAAAAATCTTCATGCGGGAGTGGTAAATTGTCTCTTATAATTTCCTCTTTTTGAATTCCAACTCCCGTGTGATGACTGGCGATTCTACATAATTCCTGTGGGAAGTCTAGGTCTTTGAGGATATTATAGCCTACGATACCATGGCGAATATATTCTTTTTCGTTAAAAGGCTCTTTGTTAAAAAATTCATAAGCTCCTATATCATGTAACAAGCTCCCGGAATTTATTAATTCTAGGTTTATATTTAATGCATTTTTTTCTGTTATACGTAGTGCGATTTTATTTATTATCTCACAATGTATAAAAACTCTTTGAAAAACCTGATCGTTTAAAGCAAGTTTTTTGTGCAGCTTCTTAATTTCCTCTAAACTTGGATAGGTCATATCTACATTGAGCGGAGAATTTTTATTCTCTCCTCAGCTGGAGGATGGGTGTTAAAAAGTGATATTAGCCATTTACCGGCGCTTTGTTTTTTAAATGGATTAACTATAAATAGATGCGCTGTAGCATTTGATGCAGATCTTACAGAGCGTGGGTCCGATGAGATCTTTTCAAGCGCTGATGCGAGTGCCTCCGGATATCTGGTGATTAGAACTCCTGATGCATCTGCGAGAAATTCTCTTTTTCGTGAGACTGCAAGTTGAATAAGAGTTGCGACTAATGGCGCGAGCATGGCAAGAACAATTCCTGCTATAAGAAGAATGAGTTGCCACCTGGCATCTGAACTTTCATCATCACGTTTACTTGCGCCTCCCCACCATAAATTTCGCATAAAAAGATCAGCCAGTATAGCGACGAATCCCACAAGAACTGCTGTGATAGCCATAAGTCTAGTATCGAAATTCTTTACATGTGATAGTTCATGTCCTAGCACGCCTTCAAGTTCTGATTTATTCAAGCGTTCAAGTATCCCTGTAGTGACCGCGACTGCCGCATGCTTTGGATCCCGACCTGTAGCGAATGCATTGGGAGAAGGGTCATTTATTATATATACCGCCGGCATAGGAAGTCCTGCCCCAATAGCTAGATTTTGAACGGTTTTATAAAGCATAGGATTGTCTTTTTCAGAAACGGGTTTTGCACCAGTAGTTGCTAAAACGAGTTTGTCAGAGTAGTAGTAACTTCCGATACTCATAAGACCGGAAAAGACCAGGGCTATCCCTGTAAGTCCTAGTGGACTCTCTCCTAGAGCGCCGGCGAAGACGAAGGTTATCGTCGAAATAAATACGACAAATAATACCATGATAAGGTAAGTCTTCCATTTGTTTTGCGAAATGTTGGAGTATATGCTCATGCTAAATGTCATTCTGATCCGCCGGCGGCGGAGAAGAATCTCTAGGGTTTACAATTCCACTGAGATCCTACGCCTTGCTCAAGGTGACTTTTTATTTTCTTAAAGAAACTAAAAAGTCACCTTAACCGTCTTTTTTTCTTCCTCCTCGGCTTCAAAAAATTCTGCAGGTTTAAAACCGAACATGTTTGCAATTATAGAATTCGGAAAAACAGCAACTTTTGTGTTGTAATCCATTACATTACTATTATAAAACTGTCTGGAGTACGCGATTTTGTTTTCGGTATCCGAGAGCTCATCCTGAAGTTTCCCAAAATTCTGATTGGCTTTAAGGTCCGGATAATTTTCAGCAACAGCGAAAAGCGATTTTAAAGTATCTGAAAGCATGTTGTTTGCCTGCGCCTTATCTTGTGTAGTTTTGGCTGACATAAGGCTAGTTCTGGCTTTCGTTATATTCTCAAGTAACTCCTTCTCGTGTTTGGCATAACCCTTAACTGTCTCAAGAAGGTTTGGTATAAGATCAGTCCTTCTTTTCAGCTGAACATCTATATGAGAAAGCGCTTCCTGAATTCTTACTTTTGCTGTGACGAGACTGTTATATAGCATCCAAAAATAAAATAATGCTATGCCTGCTACGATTACAACGATAAATAGCGGATTCATAAAAATCACCCCCTTAACCATTTCTCAATTTTATTATACTCCCATGTATTTAAAATGTCACTTGGTGTAGCCCATCCCCGTCGGGCTACAGAGACTCCGTAACGCATAAGGTTCATCTGAGACACCTCATGGCTATCAGTATTGATCACAAGCTTTATATCTACATCTACCGCTTTCTTTACAATATTATCCGTTAGGTCAAGACGTGTCGGATATGCATTAATTTCTAAGGCTTTCTGATTTTCTTTACAGAAAGAAAATACTTTTTCCCAATCTAGAGTATAACCAGGTCTTTGATTTATTAATCTTCCGGTTGGATGAGTAAGAATTTTTGCTTTCTGATGAGATAAACCTTTTAATACTCTTTCTGTCATTTGTTCACTGGACATATTAAAAACACTATGAACAGAGACCAGCATCGCGTCTAAATATTCATTACTTTTTTCATCTATAGCTAATTCTCCTGAAGGTAATATATCCACCTCGAGTAAAGAAAATATACGAATACTGTTTTTGTACTTTAGCTTTAATTTT
>CAYMDS010000001.1:0-39202 GCA_964389405.1 uncultured Gammaproteobacteria bacterium | reverse complement strand
CATCAGCTTATTGTATCAAAACTCACCAGATACTCTGCGCTTTATTATGGTGGAGAAGAAAGAATGATCAGACTTGATATGAGTGAATATGCAGATGAGGAAGGCGTAAAACGGCTTTTGGGGGCACCTCCGGGTGAAGGAGAAGAGCGCGGAGAACTTACAGATAAAATTTCAGACCGACCATCCTCTCTGGTATTACTTGATGAATTTGAGAAGGCTCACCCTAAGATACTAGACCTTTTTTTACAGGTACTAGAGGATGGACGCTTAACTGATAACAAGGGTAAGACCGTAAATTTCGTTAATAGTATAATTATAGCGACATCAAATGCAGGAGCTGAGTTCATCAGACAAGAAATTAAAAAGGACGCAGTTATCGATAAAGATTTTTCTAAGAGGTTACTCGATACTCTCCAGACACAGCATTTATTCCGGCCTGAGCTTTTAAATCGTTTTGATGATGTGGTAGTCTTTAAGTCTCTAGAGATAGCTGAGATGACCCAAATTGCGAAGATTCTATTGGCAGATTTAGCGAAAAGATTACTAGAACAAGATATAATATTCACGTACGATGAGAAATTACTCACTAAAATCTTACAAGAAGGTTTTGATATAGAATTCGGGGCAAGGCCTTTAAGGCGCTACATCGAATCTAATATCGAGGATATCCTTGCGCAGAAAAAATTGAAAGATGAAATAAAAAGAGGCAGCAATGTATCCATGAGCGTTGACGGTATGGGCAATATCTCAACAAGTGTTATTTAAACTAAAAATACAAAACGCAAGAGCGATATCTAAGCTAGTTTAGTTTATGTGATTGAACCTGTTTGGTATATTTGGTATACTTAGATCATTATGCCAGTGGTTCAAAGATCAGAATTCGTATTAGCTTTAAATCAAGTCGCATCCGAGCGTGGAGTCGATCCAAATGTCGTTTTAGAAACGGTAAAAAACGCTATTTTGGCAGCCTATCGTAAAGACCATCCCGGAGTAGAAATAGAAGAATATCGTGCTGAATTAAATCCCAGTACAGGTGAGGCACATATTTTTCACAATGATGAAGATGTCACTCCACCAGGATTCGGGAGAATTGCAGCTCAAACCGCCAAGCAAGTAATTCTTCAGAAAATCCGCGAGAAAGAAAAAGAAGCGATTTTTTCTGATTATAGAGTGAAAATCGGTAGTGTAGTAAACGGCATGATTCTTCGTTTCGCAGGCCCAAATATTATTGTAGATATTGGAAAAACTGAGGCACTAATGCCCCAACAGGATCAAATCGGTAATGAAAAATACCATTTGAATCAACGGTTAGCAGTTTATCTTCGGGAAATTAAAGAAGGTTTAAAAGGTGAGGAGATTATCGTCTCCAGATCACATACAGGTCTTATTGAAGGTTTATTTAAAAGAGAAGTGCCTGAGGTAGCACAGGGAAGTGTAATCATCAAAGCGATAGCGAGGGAAGCAGGTAACAGAACTAAGATTGCAGTTTTTTCAAACCAGCAAGGTATAGATCCTGTGGGAAGCTGCGTAGGTCAAAAAGGAGTAAGGGTGCAGGCTATAATCCAGGAATTTAACGGGATGGAAAAAATAGATATCATCCAGTGGTCAGATGATATAAAGACATATATAGCCCAGGCTCTCTCACCTGCTAAAAATATTACTGTCCAGATAAATGAAGAAGAGAAAATAGCCACAGTTTCTGTGCCAAAGGATGAACTATCACTTGCAATTGGAAAAGAAGGCCAGAATGTGCGTATAGCATCAAAACTTACTGGATATAGAATAGAAATCGAAGGGAGAGAGGATGCATCAGTCGAAGCTGTCCCCATTCCCGAAGTTGAGGCGAAAGAAGCTACATCTTCTGATCAGACTCCTATAAGCGTTTCAGCTTCTGCTTCTGTCACTACTGATGATACGAAATCCGAAGACGCTAGTACGAAAGATGAGGAACTAACTACTCCGGTAGAAATTGTAGAGATGCCAGAGGTAAAGACAGCCGAAGAGTAAGTATGAAATTCCAAATAAGTAATCGGAATACTCAGAAGCCAGAAGATCTGATTGTCAGAGTTTCAGATAATCTGAAATACTGGTATGCAGAGCTTTCTGAGTTTTCTGTGAATAATAAAATCACTATATCAACAATAGAATTATGGACAAAAATACCGACAAAAAACTTAATGATAAATCCTACTTTCCACCCGTAGTAGCAGTTTTGGGTCATGTAGACCACGGTAAGACTTCTTTACTTGATTCTATCCGTAAGACTTCATTAGCAGCCCGCGAATATGGAGGCATAACCCAAAGCATCGGTGCTTCATCTATTGAAACAATTTATGAAGAGAAAAAAGCTCGTATAACCTTTATAGATACACCAGGACATGAAGCGTTTTCAGACATGAGAAGCCGGGGTGCAATAGCCTCAGACATAGGCCTTCTGATAGTTTCATCAGTTGATGGTGTAAAGCCTCAGACAAAAGAAAGCATACAGCTTCTCGTGGCATCCGGATTACCTTTTATAGTTGTGCTGACGATGAGTGATTTGCCCACTAAAAATCCTGAGAAAGTGAAACAAGAATTAATTCGGGAAAATATTTTACTTGAAGGATTCGGCGGTGACGTTCCAGTTATCGAAGTATCCGCTAAAACTAATCATAATATAAAAGAACTTTTAGACCTTATTTTACTTGTCGCAGATTTAAAAAATATTAACGAAAATTCCAGTAAGAATGCCCCATTAAAAGCAGTAGTAATTGAATCAAAGCTTGATAATAGAGCAGGTGCAAAGGCGACTATTATAGTAAAAAACGGTACTATAAAAGCAAGGGATGAAGTGAGTTGCGAAGGGGAAATATTTAGGGTTAGGACATTATTAAATGAATTTCAAAAACCAGTAGATGAAGCATCAGTGGGAGAGGGAGTAGAAGTTTTGGGAAGCCATAATATTCTACCAGTTGGGGGGATAGTAAGTTCTAAGATAAACGCGATAATGCCTTCTAAGACAACGGAAAAAGTATCAGCAGAAAATTTCATATACCATAAAACTAAAGATCAGGAAGGGTTGTCTCTAATTCTTACATCAGATACACAAGGGTCGCTGGAAGCCGTAGTGCAGGCATTGCCGAAAGGTGTCGCCTTAGTCTCAAAAAAAGTAGGCGAGATAACTGAGGCAGATGTGCTACAGGCGAAGGCCACAGGGGCAATTGTTTTAAGCTTCAATACTAAAATCAGATCTGATGTGGAGAGGCTAGCTAATGCAGAAAAGATTCTAGTAAAAAACTATAAGATAATATATGAGATGCTGGATGAACTGAATGATGTACTGGAAGGCAAGCGCCAGATGAATTTGGAAACGATACTTGGGAAAGCGAAAATACTTGCGAAGTTTCCATTTGAGAAAACCTATGCCTACGGAGTATCTCTTACAGAGGGAAGACTTGCTAAGAACGATAAAATACGTATTGTAAGAGAGGATAAAATAATAGGTGAAACGACTATTAACTCACTCAGGGTAGGTAAAAATCCGATACCTAAAGTTGTTAAAGGTGAGGCTGGACTTGTTCTTGCTCACAATCTTGACATTACTATAGGAGATATGGTAATATCTTTCACATAAATAACCTATAGTTTTAAGGTTATTAATGTATGGATAATTCGACTTCAAATCTTCAACGCATTCAAGAAGCACTAAATCGTGCCAAAACCATAGCTGTGGCTGTCAAGGAAAATCCTACGATTGATGATATGGGAGCTGCTCTGGGTCTTTATCTTGCTCTTTCTCAGATGGGAAAGAATGTTTCCGTTATCTGCTCCACAGAGCCTATCGTTGAGGTATCGAATTTAGTAGGCATCAATAAGGTAAAAACGAGCCTTGAATCTTCTGGGGCTGATCTTATAGTTTCATTTCCCTATAGGGAGGGTGAGATAGAAAAAGTATCCTATACTATCGAGAATAATTATTTAAATATAGTAGTGAAGGCAGGAGAAGAAGGTTTAAATTTTACTGAAACAGACATAAAATACACTAGAGGAGGTAGCGGTGACAGCTTGGATCTCCTGTTTACGGTAGGTACTCCCAAGCTTTCTCAAATTCATAGTCTTTTCAGACCTGATGTTTTGAAAAATGTTACTATTGTAAATATCGATAACAAACAAGAAAATGAAGGCTATGGTGATGTAGTTCTCGTTTCTAATCGTATGTCGTCAGTAAGCGAGCATATGACGCAGCTTCTTTCCGATCTTCGTACGCCTGTGGATACTGATATAGCCCAGAATTTGTTAGATGGCATTATGCATGCAACTGATAGTTTTCAAAGTAAGAAAACATCTTATCTCGCATTTGAAATGGCAGGAATACTCATGAGACAGGGTGCGGTGAGGCAGACTATATCGAGAAATATGCAGTCAGAAGATTTATCTTTTCGCCCCACAGCTCAAGGGAAAATACAACAGCCGCATAGAAGGCCTATGGGGCAGCAGGCAAATGACAGAAAGCCAAATTTTGACCAAAGAGGTCAAACCCATAATCAACATGGAAATAAATTCATACCAAAACAAAACCCATCGCAACAATTTATTAATCAGCCGCCAAAAAAACAAGTTAATCCGCAGCCACAACCTGGAAATGGTTCCGATGATCTAAATCCGCCGACTGACTGGCTTACTCCGAAAGTATATAAAGGATCCTCAAATGTTTAACAACAGGTGCAAAGGTCCATAGGTTCAAAGGTGCAGAGCTTATCTCCAATTTTTCTACGTTATATTTTCATTAGTATCTCACGGGTTTAAATTATTGTGGTACAATTTCAGAGATGAAAATTTTGGGAATTGAAACAAGTTGCGATGAAACAGGGGCAGCTGTGATTGAAGGAACAGTAAAGAGCCGACTCGTTAAGCTAGTATCAAACAGTCTAGCAACCTCACTTGCAAATCACGCTGCTACGGGAGGTATTATTCCTGAAAATGCTGCCCGTGAGCAGATAAAGTTTATAATTCCTGTTATTAAAGAGTCATTGCAGCAGGCGGGTATGAATATTAAACACCCGGCAATAGATGCAATTGCAGTAACGTATGGACCGGGACTCATCGGATCACTGCTTGTGGGAGTTGAGACAGCAAAGACTTTAAGCTATCTTTGGAAGATTCCTATTATCCCGGTTAATCATCTTTATGGACATATCTACGCCAACTGGTTAATGGTTAATGGAAAATGGAAAATGGAAAAGATAAGGTTTCCTGCTATTGCCTTGGTAGTTTCAGGAGGGCATACGGATCTTGTTTATATGAAGAGCCATGGGGATTTGACAGTGATAGGTGGCACAAGAGATGATGCGGCCGGGGAGGCATTTGATAAGATAGGCAGACTCTTAGGGTTGCGCTATCCTGCCGGACCTGTTATTTCTAAATTGGCTGAAAAAGGTGACCCAAAAGCATTTTTATTACCTCGTCCCATGTGGGATTCTAAAGACTATGATTTCAGCTTTAGCGGCCTTAAGACATCTGTTTTAAATTTAATTAAGAAAAATGGGTGGGATTTTGGTAAAACCCGAACTGTCATTCTGAGTCAGGCTTTGGGAAGCGAGGAGTCTTTGCAGCGAAACCTTGAGAAATCCTTCGATTCGCCTCAGGATGAAAATTTACAGTTGATTGCAGATCTTTGCGCATCGGTTCAGAAAGCTATAGTAGATGTTCTTGTATTTAAAACATTAAGTGCTGTTAAAGAATATAAAGTTAAATCATTAATACTGGGTGGAGGAGTCGCAGCAAATAAGAGTTTAACTGATAATTTGAAATTTGAAATTGGAAATTTGAAATTTGAAATTGACTTACGGATTCCTATTCCATCTTTATGCACCGATAATGCGGCAATGATAGCAACAGCAGGATTTTATAACGACAACTTTGTAAATTGGAAAGAAATTGCAGCTGACCCTGAATTATATTATTAAATTGATGCAATGTGACGGAAGCGATCAAGAAGGCTGGGAGGTGAATAATCTTTCTTAATTTCCTCTTTTTCTCCACGGAGTCTTGAATTTTCTATTTGCAAATTATTGACTTGATTTTGTAGTTTAGAGATTTCTTTTTGAGAATGCTTCAGGTCTCCATTTTTTTTGGAAAGAGCCAAGGTATTTGAAGCCCAATCTACAAGACTTAATCCCCAAGATAAGAATATCCCTATTAATAAGGAGCATAAAATTACTAGGTATAAAGGTACATTAGTAAATTGTAGGTTTATCAACTGAATTGGGACATTGACAGTGTTTTGAGTAGCAATGAAGGAGAAAAGTATACCGAATAAAGTTATAATAAGTAACACAAACATAAGTTAATATACAGTATAGGTAAAGATAGTGATAAACGCTTCACAGATGAGTAAGAAAATTGAAAGATCGGACACTATAGGGCTTGACACAATTTGGCACTCGTGATATTATTTTGCTAATTAGATTCTAATCTATCCGGATAGGAATAATTCGAATATATCGCTATTAATCATTTGGATAAATTTAGACTATTATAATTAAAATTAATTCGTATTTATGGAAGGAATTCACAATCTAACCCAGCGACAAATAGAGATATTAAAGGCTCTGGTGGAAGAATATATTAGTACTGCAGAGCCTGTAGGATCAGAAACGCTCGAAAAACGGCATAGTATAAGCGCAAGTCCCGCAACTATTAGAAATGAAATGGTGAAGCTTACTGAGATGGGCTATCTTCAGAAGCCTCATTCGTCTGCAGGTCGTATGCCGACTCCCCGCGGTATGAAGTTTTATGTAAATGAGCTGATGAGGGAGAAAGATATTTCTGTGGGCGAAGAGGTCGCGATGAAGGAAAAGGTTTGGGATTACAGAGAGCAGTCAGGTCGTTTCCTTCGTGAAGTTGCTAGATCTTTGGCTGAAAGAACAGGAGTCCTTGCTATCGCGACGACTGATGAAGGTGATCTTTACTGTTCAGGTTATGCAAATATTTTGGATATGCCTGAATTTTACGATATAGACGTTACGAAGCACCTGCTTGAAGCTATAGATCGCCATGAATACCTGCAACAGCTTGTCTCTCAGCCCATGGCACAAGATGAAGATGTGCAAATTCTTCTAGGTGATGATTTAGCCTCAATTCTTCAGGGACCATATAGTTTGGTGTATACCACCTATGAGACACCCATGCAGCATCGAGGCGCTATAGGCGTTATAGGACCAGTCCGTTTGAATTATACATATGTAGTTCCAACTATCCGCAAAATACGGGGATTAGTGCATGAAATCGCCAAGGGATGGTAGGAGAAAAAATTAAAGCTTAAAAATCAAATCTCAAAAAATAAAAAAAATGAAAAAAGATGATAATAACGCGAAAAATAATGAAGAAAAAAATGAAAATCAGGAAGTAGTTGAAGATACTAAAGAAAACAATAAAATTGAGGAATTGGAGAACAAAGTTAAAGAGTTTGAAGGTAAGTGGAAAAGAGCGCTTGCGGATTACCAGAATCAGGAAAAGTGGGTAAGAGAAAAAAAATCTGAGTGGGTAAAATCAGCAAATAGAGATTTGCTCTTGCGAATTCTTCCTGTTTTAGATACATTAACTCTTGCGGCTTTACATACAGAAGATAAGAATATAAGAGTAAGCATTGACCAATTTCTTAGTATTTTGAAAATCGAAGGAGTTATAAAGATTGATACTATAGGAAAAGATTTCGATCCATATCTTATGGAAGCGATAAGTAGCATAGAGGGGGAAGAGAATAAGGTATTGAAAGAAGTGCGGGCTGGGTATATGTTGTTTGATACTGTATTAAGACCAGCACAGGTTATCGTCGGAAATGGCAAATAAAAAATCAAAGATAAAATCTCAGAAATATAAATTAAAAATAAAATCTTTGAGATCTCATTTTTAATCTTTTATTTTGACTGAATCCCGATTAAATCGGGAGAAAGGAATATATGGATACTACAACTACAGTCACAGAAGAAAAAGCAAAGACCGCATCAGATCAGGGCAAGTGGTACATCGTTCATACTTATGCCGGCCATGAGAATAAGGTGGCGAAAAATCTGCAGCAGCGGGTGCAATCTTTAGGATTTGATGAAAGGGTTTTCGATATTATCGTTCCAACTAGAAGCACTATAAAAGTATCATCCGGAAAAAAGGAAAATGTTCAGGAGAAAATTTTTCCAGGATACGTTCTAATTCGGATGATTCTGGATGATGAGACATGGCTTTTAGTAAGATCCACTCAAGGTGTGACTGCTTTTATCGGTGCTGGCAATAAGCCTACCCCAATTTCTGACAATGAGGTTGAAGCGATAAAACAATTCATGAAGCAGGAACAACCTCTATATAAAACTGCTTTCACGACTGGCGAGGCAGTAAAAATTGTTGATGGCCCTCTTACTGATTTCCTAGGAACTGTTGATGCGATAGATGAAGCGCGGGGTAAACTGAAAGTATTGGTTACTTTATTCGGAAGAGAAACAGTGGTAGAGTTAGATTTTTTACAAGTGAAAAAAATATAAAATAGTTATGAGTTACGAATTATGAATTATGAGTAAATAACGTAGTTAAACTCATAACTCAGCACTCATAACTCATAATTTTTTAATATATGGCTAAAAAAATTAAAACACTTATTAAACTTAATATTCCAGCAGGTGCTGCAACTCCAGCACCACCTGTAGGCCCTGCCTTAGGTCAACACGGATTGCCGATCATGGAATTCGTAAAGGCTTACAATGATAAAACAGCCGATCAAAAAGGCAATATTCTTCCTGTAGTTATAACAGTTTATGAAGATAGAACATTCACCTTCATTACGAAAAAGCCACCGGTTGCTGAGATGATTAAGAAGGCTTTAAAAAAAGAAAAAGGCTCTCAGAAACCAGGCCGTGAATCAGGCGGTGTGATTTCTGTATCTCAAGCTGAAGAGATAGCAAAACAAAAAATGGAAGACCTGAATACGAATGAATTACAGCCAGCAGTTAAGATAGTAATTGGTACAGCACGTAGTATGGGCGTTGAGGTAAAATAAACAGCAAGTTATGAGTTATAAATTATGAATTATGAGTTAGAAATGCAGTTTGACTCATAACTCAGGACTCATAACTTATAACTTTAATAAACTATGGGTAAAATTAGAATCAAATCGCTCGGCGATGAAGAAAAAGAAAAAAAACAAGAGGAAGAAGCTCGCAAACGGGCAGAGGCAAAGCGTGCAGAAAAAAGAGAGGCTGATAATGCAGAAACGAAAGAAAATCCAAAAGATAACCCTCCTATAAACACATCCGAAATTAAACCAAAAACGAAAAGCAAATACGCCTCTAAACATGCCAAATCCAAAAGATCAGGTGTATATCAACAAAAAGTAGCTCTCCTAGATAAATCCAAACAATATTCACTAACTGAAGCTTTATCACTTCTTCCTAAACTCGGACTTGCCAAATACGATGAATCTGTGGAACTTCATATTAATACCACAGAGAAAGGCATATCTGGTAATGTAACACTTCCACATGGTTCCGGAAAAAAAACGCGCGTTACCATAGTCAGTCAATCAGAGGATTCGAAGAGTCTTGAAGATTTAATTAAAAAAGTAGAATCAGGAGTAATTGACTTTGACATTCTTATAGCAACACCTGATTCTATGCCTAAACTTGCTCGTATAGCACGAGTCTTGGGTCCGAAAGGCCTTATGCCAAATCCCAAAAATGGCACAGTAACCCCGAAGCCAAATGATGCCGCAAAGCAATATGAAGGAGGACAAATAAACTTTAAAACTGAAGCAAAATTCCCCATACTTCATATGATGGTAGGAAAAGTTTCATTTGGAGAAAATAAACTTTCAGAAAATATAAGAACGGCGATAACAGCAATCCAAATGAAAAACATAAAGAATGTTACCCTTAAATCTACTATGTCCCCCGGCATCAGACTGGACATCAATTCACTTAGTTAATTCTTCTTTCGCTTCAATTTATTGACAACACTTTTCTAAAAAGAATACTATTGGTATATGCATGTAAAAAGACTGTGGAAAGATAAGGTGTTACTTTTTGTAATTGCGTATTTGATCGCAGTGATTTTAGCTATCCCCCTTACAATCGTATCGTTAAAAAACCCTAAAGAAAATAGAACTGCTGCATCTGGAAATGCTACGTTATATTATTCACCTTCACCTATATCTAAAAATACAGGAGAAAATTTCACTGTCGATATTATGGTAAACCCGGGATCTCATGCTGTATCCTATATACTAATTGACATACTTTATGATCCCACTAAGCTCACTGTTGATCCAAATTCCTCATTTATACCTAACACTCAAGCCTTCCCTTCTCTTCTAGATGGACCACTTCTTACACCAGGAAGAATCCGCGCGGAACTATCTGTAGGCTTTGATCCGACCAATGCTATAACTACTGTCACGAAAGCTGCATCAGTAAGCTTTATAGCAGAAGCGCCTACTGAAGGAGAGGAAGCTTTAGTGCATTTCGGTGAGTCCTCTTATATACTCTCTGTCGCACCGGTAGATAACGCTACTGATAATGTCTTAGGTACAGTTATACCGTTAAGTTTAATACTTACAGGCGATCCTACAGGAGACGGTGGTCCGGAGATTACACAGATCCCAACTTTTGGCGGCCCAACGCCTACCACTACACCTTCTCCTACTCCGGATCAGGATGACACACCGACTCCGGATCCTTCTTCTTCACCTACACCAACAAACACTCCATATTGTGAAGAAGATTCAAGAAGAAGTGGTTGGCCTGAGTGTGAGTATGGAGAGTCCACTTACGATAAAGAGGCATGTCGGGAACGAGCAGAAAATTGGAAAGGTGTAGATGGCCCGCTAACTGAAGATGATCCAGCCTGGCATGCGTGGGCAGTAAATCCTCCTAAGCCCTTATCCTGTGGAACGTCCTGCGGAATAGCTCCTTCAGTATGCCAGGACACAACACCTACATCAATCCCTCCCACAAGTACAGATTTTCCGACAGCTACTCTGACTCCTATGGAGAATTATGCTGCTGGACAAATGGATCCTACCAATATGATGCTTGTAGCCCTTCTGCTGTTACCAATTATTCTTCTCGCAGGGCACATGCTTGTGTGACCCGAGCGTTGACAATCATGAGATCGCCGTGATATCATACGAAAACCTAAGACAATGGGCATTAATAAATAAGTCCCATCGAGGAGCTTAAACAATTCAGAATTCATAGTTTAGAATTCATAATTCTAAATTCATAATTCTAAATTCTTTCCGGCACTCGTAAAGGAGTGTCTTTTTTTTTATGAAAAATGATAAACAAGTAAGTGCAAATAAACAAAAAAAGCAAGCGATTGTAGGCGAAATTGTTGAAAAAGTCCAAAATGCGAAAGGATTCGTCTTCACTGACTATCAAGGCCTCACCCACCAACAGCTTGAGACAATAAAACGCGCCATGAAGTCAATTAATGCAGAGTACGTCGCCACCAAAAATACACTACTCAAAATTGCATTGAATGATGGCACGAAAGACAACGAAGCTATCAACTCTCAACTCTCAACTCTCAATTTTGATGGTCCTACCGCTACGCTTTTTATATATGATGATGTTCTATCGCCTTTAAAAGAGCTTGCTAAATCAATCAAGGCATTAAATTTACCTGTTGTAAAAAAGGGATTTATAGACGGCCAAATTCTAGATGCTACTCAAATAGATAAGTTATCTAAACTCCCACCTTTGCCACATCTCAGAGCCCAACTCCTTGGACAATTACAATCTCCTATATCAGGATTCCATAGGGCTCTTAACTGGAATTTACAAAGATTTGTAATGACTTTAAGTGCAGTTAAAGAAAAAAAGCAGTGAGCGAATCATGATTCAAGAAGCAAGATTCAAGAACAAACACCATTTGCGATTCATGTATCTTGATTCTTTATTCTCACTGACCGAAGGGAGGTGACATATGGCAAAACTTACAAAAGAAGAATTAATGAGCGCGATTGAAGAAATGTCAGTTTTAGAATTGTCAGATCTTGTAAAAGCACTAGAGGAAAAGTTTGGAGTCTCAGCCCAGGCTATGGCTGTGGCAGCCCCGGCAGCGGGTCCTGCTGAAGCATCAAATGAGCCGAAGGAAGAACAGACTGTATTCAACGTAGTACTGACAAGTGCCGGAGCTAATAAAATCGCTGTCATTAAAGCGATAAGAGAACTGGTTCCGACATTGGGACTCAAAGAAGCGAAAGACCTTGCTGATACAGCTCCAAAAGAAGTCCTGACGCAGGTAAATAAGAAAACTGCTGAAGAGGCTAAAGAAAAGCTCACAACGGCAGGTGGAACGGTTGAACTTAAATAAAATAGTATCTAGTATTAAGTATAAAGTATTAAATTTAATACTAATTCTTTTTGCTAGATACTTTTTTTATACCCACGATTGCTATTGACAAGTTTGTTATAGTTTGTTACTGTGTAATTAGGTTTTACATATTTAGGTACTATGAACGGTGATCTTTCCGCAAACAAAAATCTTTCTATTGAAAAACTCCCGGATCTATTAACAGTAAGAGAAGTAGCTAACATCTTACGAGTATCACCGCTAACAATTAAAAGATGGGGGAAGCGGGGGAAGCTTCCGGCCATTCGCATTAATTCCCGAGGTGATAGAAGATATAAAAAAGAAGCAGTTCTGTGGCTACTAGGCATTCAACAAAAAGTTGAATAATTTTTTAGATTTTACTTTTTATTTATTATCTTCTATCGCACCAGCGACAAACCCCCCTGTTATATCTATATGATAACACGCTAAAAAATACTGTAATTAGATTATTCAAAACGAATCCTATACCAATTAAAAAGAGAGGTAATCCTATAAGGATATCATAGGGAGTTTTCTTAGTCTGAAAGATAAAAAACCCTGCTATGGCTACAAATAACCACTCTACTCCTTGAATTATCCCTTTAAAGATATATTCTACTACAGTAAATAAATAATGGACTATATTGTGACTGGATATTTCTTTTCGCTGTCTCATTTACGAATGTGTATATTCCCTACCGATATTCTAGAAATATCTAACCTTTCAAGTGCTCCAGTTAATATTCTTCGCTTCTTAAATATTTTTTTGTCAGAGAATCCTTTCTTCCATAAAACAATAGTTTTTTTAAAACCTATACTTAGAATCTTTATATGTTTTGCGTAACTAAAATGCTTTGTTATCTTTTCCTGAGAGTTTATTGCTACTTTTTCATAAGTCGATCTGTTACGAAGTAGACTGTGGATATAAAAAGAAAAATTATCTGTATCAAAAGGCTTGGCGAGAAATCCGTCATAACCGTGCTTTATAATACCAGTGGGTCCTGCATTACCCCACGCGACGACAGGCACTCCATAACTCATAGCTTCTATTATTCCCATACCAAAATCTTCTTCAGGTGCTGGGTATATATATACAGATGCTTGCTGATACGCAGAATGTAAATCTTTCTCAGATAGGAGTCCCACGAAATATATTCTTTTATCCTTCAGATAATTAGCTTTTAAGTGTTTCGTATAGTCAGTCTCCTGTCCGGCTATAACCAGACTTAATTTTTTTCTTTTTAACTTCTGGAAAGCTTCAAGTCCATATTCAAATTTTTTATGAGGAAAATGTCTGTTAGTAATTAAGATATATGGTTTTTTAATCTTAATTTGATTTAGCACTTCTTCACCTCTAAATCTATTGGAAATCATATCTTTTGTGATTCTGATTTGTTTTTTACTTCCGGCAGGACAGTTGGTGGCTTTTATACGATAAACTTCCTCCAATAAACCCCTGGCGTATGTCCCATTAGCGAAAACAGTCGTTGCGTTTTTTATGCTTACAAAATCAAACAACCATATGAAAGGCCGAAAAACATTTGTAAGTATATTTAGCATACTGAAACCAAATAAAAGCCTTAATCCTACTTGCTGATCAATTAATCTAGGATGAATAAGACGAGTAGGTTGGGCAAGATAAATCGCGTACGGCTTCCTATTAATTATAGATAGCAGAAAAGCGATCCAAGGACCTGGCTGATTTGCCCCGAAGTAAATATCGTATTTTCTAAATTTATAGAAAAATAAAGGAGTCAAAACACAGGTAGCTAAAATAGATAAAAGCGCGCTATCTGGATACCATCCGGGTAGAATTCTAGGAAGTATACGCCGCAACTCCACTTTTTTCATAAGTTCTGGAAAACACTTTTGTTCATCAAAAGCCGGCGTATAACAAGTAACTGAGTGTCCCAACTTTTTAAGCCTGATCGCCTCTTCCAGAACTAGTCGTTCTCCGCCCCCTGAATACAAAAAGGCTAAATGAAAAATAGCAATTTTAAGTTTTTTTTTCACCATAATTAATATTCTTCTTCATCCTTGATAACTGAATCCTTCATTTTTCGGACTTGGCTCTTTAAGATATGGGCACCAGGTATTTCTGTCTTAATATTTTTCAAAGGTAAGCTTCGAACTATTCTACCTCCTGTCAAAAGCATATCTATGAATAAAAATATTAATATAATAAATGTCAAAAAAGAAACAATAGAAGTTATCAATAATATTTTTGACGTTTCAAACGTCATAACAAGTATATCTCCTGGCTGCAATTCGTCGAGTACTACACCCATAAACCGCGGTCCGACAGATTCTATCGGTAGCATTGTTTTTTTACCACTACCTTGCTTTATTATCGCAGCCTTCCAGTATGGATGATATGCTTCTTTAAAATAAAATGTGCTTTCCGGTGGTATACTACCATTAAATACAACTTTCAATACATCAGGCGATCGTTCAATTTTATATTTCGATAAATTAACATTTATATTCTTCTCAATGAGATCTTCAAAGACTCTTGTTATAAACCGGATCTCTTCTTCGTTCTCAGGACCTAATGCATGAGCAGGCAAGTTCATTCCTGACCACACTATTCTTCCTTTCCCAAACTGTCTATAAGCTGCTATAACCTTCCCGGAAATAGTAATAAGAGGAGTTCCGGCTACATCTTTAGATTCTGCATAAGAAAGCCCCCATGAAGTATCTTCCCATGTTAACGGATTAAAATCGGCTAATGAAATATTTCCAATTGACTCTGAATCTACTACGGCGTTAGCCCAACTACTTCCGGCACTTCCCCACTGAATTTTTTTAACAGGAAACCACTCAGGAAACTCCGTACCTTTCTCGCCTCCCCAATCTTTTGATACGAACTGCCAGCCTGTATCTATAAATACATTTCCTCCGTTTTCTAAAAACTGCTTAAGATACGAAAACGCTTTATTTTTATTTTTATATGAATAACCATGGAGAACTATTAAATTATATTTATCCAACTCATTTTGGGAGTAACTGTCGATATGTTCTTTCCCCTCAAAGAGTAAAGCCTTTTCATAAGGCATAACACCTAAAGTAGCAAGCTGGAATATTTGCTTATATGCCTGTTTATTCTTGGTACCAATTACTAATACTTTATTATTTTGTTTAAGATCGTAAATACCTGTTTGGAATGGAGGAACCCAGATCGTGCCTCCTTCTTTAAGCTTCTCATTTTTCCACAATTGATCTTGGAATTTAGATGTCTGGTCATTCCCTGTATTAATTATCGCGGATGTCCCGTAATATTTTGCAGCTTCATCGATTGCAAGAGAGCTTTTTACCAAATCTTTTGAGAACATCACATCTCTAAAGTAACTTTGAAAGGATTTGTTCAAAACTAGCTGTCCTGTATAAGCGTTTATAATACTACTTCTATTATTCACACCCCATTCTTTTGTCCATGTTCCGAGTCCTGGTGTAATATCCAAACGTATTTCATATTTTGATAAATAATTGTAAGGATTGTCTGCTCTCAAAAATGACGCGGTATGTAATTCTTTTAGTGTAGAATCTGACAAACGGACCGAAGGCCAATGCAAAAGTTGCTCCGCTGGGGTCTTTGACACAGAAAGACACAAATCCTCATAATAAGGCGAGGTATAAGTTTTATTTTTACATGTATCTACAAATGAAGCCATATCACTTTCTTTTACGTTCCCAGCACATTGATAAGGTCTATTCTTTTTATCCTTATAAGCATATTGATCACAATAAAAAAGAAAAGTAGCCGGCTCTACATATTTATTCACTGCAGGATTTTCACATAAAACTTCATTATAGTTTTTAGAACTTCTATCACAAAAATCTTCTAAAGATCTGTTCCATATGAATTTTAATGGAACACCACCTTCCTCCCCATAATGAAATAACCAAGGTTTTCGGGGACTGCTGTAACCGCTGAAGTGATTAAAATAAAAAAGACCTCCCAGTAAGATCACTACTGCACTAATCATCAGAACCGATGATGCAATAAGTTTATATGGGAAAGAAAGCACCACATGTAGCTTCTTTATTCTTCTAGTCAGGGGATCTATCGGCAAACTGACTAAATACCACAATCCAACTCCTGCGACTATCGGAGGAAGAATAGCTGTCGATGTGTAATAATATCGATTGACAAAAAAAGAGCCTAGTAACCAATTAATTTTTGTTAATAAAATCCATAAAGTATAAGTTCCGGTCTGGTATAAACTAAAAAATCCCAATAAACCAAGCAAAAATAATTTATAGTTTTTTTTAAGTAAACCCAAAAACGTACCAATTAATGCCATGATCCAAACAAATGGCACAATTGATAAGTTAGGAAATGGATAACCCGTCTGCGGACCGATTAAACCCAGCATACCGGCGAACTTAACTGGTGGCAGCGTTTCTGTATTGGCTGTAAAGGTTATATCTCGGTTGGAAAAACCGGTGAAATCCTGAAATGGCTTAAACCAGAAAAATGAAAGTAAATAAAAAACAATCGCTGCTGTGAGAATCGCAATAAAACCTCTTTTTATACCCCTGAATCTATTCGTACAAAAGCCTAAGAAAAGACTATAAAAACCGAAAATCACCATAAAACCAAGCGAAGATACAGGATGGGCCAAAGTAGTTAATACGAAGAATATACCAGCCATAAGTAAAGCAAATATTTTTTTCGTATTTGAAGTCTTATGAAGCCATGACCCAAGATACATATCATAAAAAATAAAAAAGGGTACAGTAAATATATATGAGTATGCGTGTGATAGAAATCCGGCACCTGATATAAGAACATATGAAATAGGTGAAAGTAAATAAAAGATGCCTGCAAAAAGTGCTGCCGGCCGCATTTTAAAACGCATCCATACGAATGCGAAAACACTCCAGGCAGGAAGTAATAAACACGCGAAGCTTAATACACCCATTGCCTGGATAAGAGTTAACGAAGTATTTTTATGAAGTACAGCTGCACTCCATGAATAAAGGCTTGGATATCCGATAAGAAACGACGTTCCTCCCCCAGCTAGTGGATACCAAAGCGGAATTTTAGGGTAATACTCAGCAATCCATGATGCATACGTTAAATTATTAATGGCATCATTTCCTGAAAGCGGATTTCTTAAAATACGAAAGCCAAAAAAGTATGCCAGAAATAGAATAACTCCTAAGCTAAAAACTATAAATAACGTATTAACGATAAAACGGGAAGATAAAAAAATAACTGAAGTTTTTTTAGGATTCACGATTTAATTATACTTCTTTTTTCTCAGATTCCTCAATATAAAAGACTACTTTGGGATAATGTCAATTGAAGGAAAGGGTATTATAAATTTACCGCCGTTTTTAATAAATTTCTTTTCTTTTTTAAGTATCATTTCTTTATAACTCCACGCGAAAAGAAGTGCATAGTCTACATTATCATCATGAAACTCAGAAGGTGAAACGATGGGAATATGTACACCTGGAGTGAAACGATTATACCTTTCTATTGACGCATCTACTATATATGAAAGTAAACTCCCGTCAATACCTGCAGCATTTAGAACTGTATTTGCCCGTCCTGATGCTCCATATCCTACTACTTTTTTACCTTCCTGCTTCAATCTTTGTAGTAAATGCAGAAGTTGTTTTTTATGTCCATTAATCTTTTTAGCAAATAAAGGATATGCCTTAGGATTTAGCAGATCTTCCTCTCTTTTCATTAAATCCGTCACATTTTTTGATTCCGGAACCTTCCCATTTTTTTGTTTTGCGTATACTCTGATAGAACCGCCATGAACAGGAATAACTTTGACATCTGTTATACTAAAACCATATTTATCTAAAAAAGGCTTAAGCGAATGCAGCATATAATAACTTAGGTGTTCAGTATAGAAAAAATCGTACTGGAGTTTATCTATTAACTCCGGAAGGTAATGTACTTCGAAAATCAACACACCGTCTGTTTTTAATAAACATTTAATACCGAAAAAAACATTATCCATATTGTCAATATGCGCTAAGACGTTATTTGCGATAATGACATCAGCTTTATCATAGTTTGATTCGATATCTGATGCCACTTTTTCTGTGAAGTAATCGATAATCATAGGTATACCTTTTTTTTTAGCTATCTGTGCAATATTTTTAGCAGGATCAACTCCCAAGACGCGGTATCCCCGATCTAATAAAGGCCTAAGCAGAACACCATCATTACTTCCTATTTCGACTATGAAACTGTTCTTAGGCATATTTAACTCCTTAGCAAATTGCGTAAAATGGTCACTTAATCCGACAGATGAAATATATCGATAATCACTAAAATGTACATTTGACGGAACTATATCAATAATCTGCAAAAGTAAGCAGTCCACACAAAGAAATATACGAAGAGGATAATATTTTTCTTTACCGATTTCTTCTCTTGTTAGGAAATTCCCTGCATGAGGCATGAAACCGAAATCGATAACTAAACGTAAATTATTGGATATACAAAGCCTGCAACGTTTACGCGTATAGTAGCTACCCTTATTTATTTTTACCATTGCCTTAAATAATCTAAAGAAGTTTTCATAAGATATGAGGCAGACATAGGTCGCATTATGATTGGCAGCAATTCAGAGTCTTTTCTTTTTCTCATTCGATTTATTATTTTCCTTTTTTTCAAAGTATTATTTATCGATTTAATATTCCATATTAAGGCTTTTAGTATCGCCATTGCTCCTTGGGGCTTACCCTTCAAAATATAGGCCATCATTCCACCAATGCAAATTGTAAGATGAAATGGAAGAATCTTTAAAAGACTGCCGGGTTCTAAATTTTTTATAAGTGAATTTATCCTGTTACGAAAAGTGCTTTCTACGATTACAGGGGCTTGTAGACGCTTCGTGGTTACACCCCTTGCATGATAAATTTTCGCATTAGGATGATATAATATTTTACTTCCCGAAAGCCATATTCGCCAACATAAATCTGCTTCTTCGAAATACAAAAAATAATCATCATCAAAAAACCCGACTTTCTTAAGCACGGACATTCTGATAAGCGGCAAATTAGCGTTAAAAACTTCTTTTTCGAGAGCTAACTTCTCATCAAATTCTCCCCCGAAATCTTTTATGAGAATTCCGGTAGGCGTCAGATATGCCCCTGCGGACTCAATAATATTTCTTCTGTCAGCAAATAATAGAGTTCCTTGTATCGCACCAATTAATGGTTCTTTTTTAATTCTTACTACCAATTTTTTTATAAAATCTTTTTCACAGATTGCATCGTCATTATATATAAGAACATATTCCCCATTAGCCTTTTTTAAAGCCAGGTTACATGCTCTGCCAAATCCTATATTTTCCCCAGACGTAATACAAATTATTTCAGGCATATGTTTTTTTAAATAAGAAACGGTGTTATCTGATGAGCCGTTGTCGACTACGAAAACTTCTATATTCTTATATTCCTGATCATTCAAAGCGTTTAAGCACTTTTTTAACCACTCCAAATTGTTTAAGGTTACGATAATGACAGAAACTAGTCCATTTTTCATAATTTCCGAATTTAATAACTGTAGTATATAATTATTGAAAAATCAATGATAGATGAATAAAAAACCTAAATACTTAATTTTTGGCGCCGACTCAATACTTGCACGTACATTTATAAATGTGTACAGAAATGAGACGATATCTTATGATCGTAACAGTTGTGATATAACAAATCCTCACGAAATTTATAAGGTCTTAATTCCTTTTTCAGGAAAGTACGTTATCAACTGCGCAGCGATCACAGATATAGAATTATGTGAAAAAAATCCTGCTAAAGCATTTAATGTTAACGGACTCGCACCATCATACATCCTAGAAGCATGTCAAAAATATAATAAAAAACTGATTCATATTTCAACGGACTATGCGTTTAAACCTCGAAATATTTACGGATGGTCAAAGTTATTCGGCGAGAAATTATTGGGAGATAAATCTTTAATTATTCGTACAAATTTTTATAGTAAAAAAACCTATATCGTAAATAATCTACTACAAGGAAAAAAAACTAATACTTATATAAATATGTTTATAAATCCTGTCTCAATAAATAGGGTCGCTTTTGAAATCTTTAATAACAAAGACAAGTCCGGAATAATAAATGTTTTTAGTAAGAAAAAGATTAGCTGGTATAAATTTGCGAAACTATTTTGTGATGTATTTTTGATAGATAAAAAAAGGGTTCTAAAAACAAAATATAAAAACCACTTCAATAAAGCTAGACGACCATTGAGTTCAGTAATCGATTCTGATATAAACGTGGATATCACTCATGATTTGATACAGTTTAAAAGTTTTATAAATAATTATGGTAATAAACGATAAATCAAAACTTCTTGTTATTTCACCCCATCCTGATGATGAAGCACTTGGCACAGGAGGTCTAATCGGGAAATGTAAAAAGGAGAAAGCAGAAGTTTTAATTGTATATATAAGCGTTGGAAACAGTCGGCAGTTAGTGACAGGAAAAACAATTGGAAATATCAGAAGTAAAGAAATTCAAAATGTTGAAAAATTTGCACGAGTAAAAAGTAAAACTATATTTACAGGAGATGAATTTTGCCGGCTTGATACACTAGCCCAAAAAGATATAGTTGAACCGATTGAAGACATAGTAGATGAATTTAAACCTAATATCATAGCCATACCCACTTCAAGTAGCTATAACCAGGATCATCGCGCTGTATTTGATGCCTGCATGACAGTACTTCGCCCTGTTCCTAAAAAAATACGTCATTTTATACCAATAGTGCTGGAATATTATGAACCATATATATGGTCTACAAGAACTGTTAAACAACCAAACGTATTTTTAGACCTTTCCGAAAAATATAAAGGCGGTAACTTATTGGATTTCAAATTAAACCTTTATAAATGTCATACTACTCAGGTAAGAAAAGATCCATTTCCTAGGAGTATCGAGAACTTGATACACCTTGCACATACTTATGGAAAAGAGATCGGAGTAACCATTGCCGAAGCATATCATTTGATTAGATATGAAATATGTTAAAAGTTGCATTTATTATATATAGACAATGGGGATATGATATATTTCGGGAGATTAAAAAATACCAAAAAATAAGAAAAGACTTTTCGATCCCCCTCTTAATCGCAAATGATAAACACCAATGTAAATTTAGGCTTAAAGATCAAAAAGAAACTTCATTTACAATAGTTAAAGAAAACGATAACAGCACAATTTATAATCTATTAAAAAGCCAAAAAATTGATATCGCTTGTTTTTACAGCTGGTCCTGGATAGTTGATAAAAAAACTATAAAAGAATTCACCTGTCTCTGCTTACACCCTTCCCTTCTTCCGCGTTTTAGGGGCGGAACACCCATACAGCATCAAGTTTTAAGAAATGAAAAAAAGACAGGAGTTACGATATTTAGGATGAACGATATCATCGATGGCGGTCCAATTTACTCACAGGAGTTGATATCATTTGCAGGAAGTGTGCAGGATATCTTCAAAAGAATGACTGACGTTGGTACGATTATGACTAAACAACTAATTACAGATGCAGTTAATAATAAGTTAAAATTTAAACCGCAAAAAAATCCCATAAAATATCCACCAAACAAACGCCGAAATCCTGCACAAAGTGAAATTAAATTTATAGAACTAAAAAATATGGAATTTAATAAACTAAATAATCTAGTCCGTGGCCTCCTTTACCCTTATCCTAATGTAAATATTAAAATAAAAGAAAAAACTATGTATTTACAACAGATTGAGTATTACGAAAATCTCCCGGGTGGTTCAGAAGTCATTTCCGACAATAATCCAATATATAGAAATCGAGGGAATTACTGTCTACGGCTAAGGGATGGCTATGCGAAACTTATCAAATACGTATTTATCTAAAGTATTAATTACAATAATTTGACAAATTATACTATACTCTCTTAAAATCTCCAGCATGACTAAAGAGTTTGATCCTGCGAAATTACGTCTTTCAGCATTATCTATTGTTGATGATCTCGAAAGGGTAGCAACCGAAAGAAAAAGAATATACCCGCCGGATATTCAAGCAGTACTATGTGTGAGCGGGTATGGACTCTATAATAAACCACTTAAAAGCGAGAAAGAGCCTCACGCAGGCCATTACCAAGGCCGCGACAGAATTCGGGCTGCCGCAGCTGTAGTTCGTGAGATAACTAGATCAAGAATTGAAAAACTTACAGGAGAACGGCCGTTAAGCATAGATGATGCTATGATTAGAGAATGTGGACCACTTTTAGTTTATAATGGTACACCTGACGAAAACGCTGATTTTCGCCGAGTAGCGAATTCGCGATTTACCAACATGCCTTCAGAGAATATACTAGTCATAGATAATGTTCTAACACCTGAAGGAGTAGTAAATATTGTACATACAGGCCATCAATTCACAAGCCTTTTTCAACAAATCGATAATCCAGAAAGCCCATTACATGGAATAACAAATTTGGCTGTTGTCTCATCACCTCAGCAATTTGCAAGAATCCCTTATTACCTTAAGCTACATCACGAAGATCGTTTGCAAGTAGGGAAAAAACCCATTAAGATCTGGGCATATAGCGTTCGCGGAAGAAAAGGAAGTCATGACCTTATCGAAGGAGAACTTAATAGATTAGTAACTTATGCGAAAAACGGTCAACTAGCTGATTCCCCTATTGAGATGGTTATGTAGAAGTAAAACTATAAGGCTCTGTCTTTTTTTAAAACCTCGTAAATTTCTTTTTTCGTCAAATATGATCCATTATCTGAAGAATATGAAAATACCTTTTTCTTCACTGGCTTTATAAGATATGTATGTCCGATTTCTTCTAGATCTATTTGCGGAAGGACGATATAGTGAGTCTTTTTATCAACTGTATATAATGATTCCTGCTCTGAAATTAGCACCTCATGCAGTTTTTCACCAGGGCGAATACCTACTCTTACGATACTTCCATTAGTCGGTTTTAGCTTCTCTACCATCACCTCAGCTAAATCAATAATCCGGATTGGCTTTATTTTCGGCACAAAGATTTCACCACCTACCATTGATCCCAGAGCAGACATAACGAGCTTCTTCCCCTGTTCCAGAGTTAAAATAAAACGGGTCATAGTAGGATCAGTGAGAGTTATCGGACCACCTAAGGCTATTTGTTTTTTAAAAAGAGGAATGACTGATCCACGAGAGTTAATGACATTTCCATAACGGACTACAGCAAACTTGGTTTTAGCGCCGTTTCTATATTTATTTGCCAAGACAAAAATTCTCTCCTGAAGGCCCTTAGTCATTCCCATGACATTAATGGGCTCTACTGCTTTATCTGTACTGATCGCAATAGCTTTATCGACATTAGTCTCAAGACATGCTTCGGTAATATTTTGCGCTCCTAATATATTTGTCCTTACCGCCTCTGAGATATTGTATTCTGTGCTTGGTATTTGCTTCATCGCTGCGGCATGTATAAGTATATCTACATGCTCTTTCATCGCTTTAAGCAATGAGCTTTTATCGCGTATATCTCCGATCACGAATCTCAAACGCTGCTTATATGCCTTCAGCTCATGCTGCATACTGTACTGCTTGTCTTCATCTCTTGAATAAATGATTATTTTCTCAGGTAGGTAATTAAGTATTTCGCGGACGAAAAAACTGCCAAATGATCCGGTCCCCCCTGTTATAAGAATAGTCTTTGACTTAAAAAAATTTTTAGGATTTTTCATATTGGTTTAACAGTAAAATGTCCGCCGCCGCCAGGAATACTTGATAACACTTGAGACTCATAATACCCGCTAGCTATAACTATACGATACAGTATATTAAATAGCTTAGCCGGTATACTTTTCTTTCTGGATTCAATCATACCCTCAATTGAACTATCAGGATTATATTTCATAATTTCAAGAAGGCTAAAATATGCTATATCAAATAGAGAGAAAAAATAATGAAATGAATATTTCTTACTTATGACATGAAAACGGTTTTTATTAAGAAGTTCTTCAAAGGAATTACTTGAGAAAACATGCAGATGTCCTGTATGAGTATTTTTAGGCTGCCACCCCAGCTTATATATAAAAGAATAAAGAGTCCACGGCTGACCATCCAGAGGAGAGAATATATGAATCTTTCCATTTTTCTTAACGACTCTCTTCATCTCCCGTAAAGCGATTTCAGGTTTTTCCACATGCTCCAAGACATCGTACATAACTAATGCATCAAATGCATTATCTTTAAAAGGTATTTTCTCACATGTACCTACAGAAAAACTTACCCTCATCGGATCTTTAAGAGCTTCATCTATTGCTTTTTTTGAAATATCAATACCGTAAATATCTAGATCCGGCCTGTATTTCTTAATGGCCTTTGCGATATTACCACCACCACATCCGATATCTAAAATTTTCCCTTTTACATCTTTTAAGGCTTCAAGCGTATACTTAAGCTTTAATCCTTGAATATAGAAAGGTGAAGGATGCACAATTCCTGAACCCCAAACTTTTTTTTCATAATCAAAGTCTTTTATCTTATCTTTTCCGGATAAATTCGCCATATTTCATATACCCCTCCTTCCAATGTTGAAACCTTTTCAAAAATTTCAGGCTCTTTTTCTATAAGTCTTATATATCTTTCAGTGTCGGTCCGAAAAACAGCTAAGCGTATATCGTGTTTTTTAATCCAGTCATTATTAATTGCTTTCTTGTACTTACTCCACTGCCCAAATACTTGATCTTCATCTATATAATAAAAAGGGTCAAACATTTGACTCAGTATATTTTGCCCTTCAACATGCCCATACTGCACAGAAGTATAAGTAAAATGCGGATCACCGTCGGGAAAAAGAAGAGTACCTTCTTTATAGTATTTTCCAACTTCCCGTCCCCAGCTTATGCTTCGCTCCCACTCTGGACGTGTCTCTTTAAATCTTTGAAGAATTGGCACCCAGGCCAATTGTGTAGTAACGGTCAAAACCCCTACCGCAAGCATCACCAAAACACTTACCATAGCCTGACTGCCTATCCTTAATTTATTAATCAATGCAAATAGCATTAAGGCAGCGAACATATACGGAAATACAAAAAAACGAATTACCGGAAACCACCACTCCCAACCATGAATATAGTGTCCAAAACCCATAAAGCTGGTCACGAAAAAAATATTGCCAAATCCTAGAAGAAGAAGCAGTATGTTTTTTGGGCGCTTATAAATAATAAAACCAAGCATTACCGCACTTATTGCTCCTATTACCATCAGGATAGGTCGTACCGTAAGCTGAAGGGAGGTTAAAGGATCATCTCCAGCCCACTCCCCAAGTGCATTCGCCAGGAAGTTCCAATATATCGGATAGATAGCGTTTCCTGTATGATCCAAAAAATATTTCATGTAAAGAACCATGAAAATTGACCATAATAATATAACTATAGTTTTTCGGTGTGTATTTCCAGGCTTTATTAAAATTCCGAAAAGTAAACCAATACTGAAAACCCACATTTCCGCGCGCACCATAGATGCCAGCACAAAAGAAATTGCAGTCATAAATGGCAACCTGGGCCATGTATAGATACCTAGTAACATAAAAAATAAACCTATCGGCTCAAGCATTCCGGACGCGTCATTAAAAACTGCAATCGAAAAAAAAGCACTAAAAAAAGCAATTGCATAGGCTACTCTTCTGCCAAAATACCTCATTCCAAGAAGAAATAACATATAGACAGACGCTAAACCAAATCCCGTACTCAGCATTCTACTAAGAATAATATTCGTACTACCGGTAATTAAAAATAAAAAATTCATCAAAAGCGGATGTAAAAGTCCCCAAAAATACTCCATTCCTTTCAGATCCCATAAACGAAGAAAGCCATGAGAAAACCCTGTCGTCTTAGTCAGATACGCTATTTGCCAATGATGATAAGTATCTCCATACCACCCTACACCTGCATTCTCTGTGCCTGTTATAAAGAAAATAACTACCAGACGATATAAAAGGCCCAAGAGGAGGAAAAATCCTATTATTATATGATCATATGATTTAATGGCCGATACATTTCTTAAGCTTTCTTTACCTTCTTTACTCTTTTCATCAATTTCTAAAGGAGCCTGGTGTTTAAAAGACGCATCATGTATTTTTTTCATCCAGTCATTAAGATGATTTTCAGACTGATGTTTTGCAGGTTCACTCATATCAATACGTACTCTAGTATATCACCTCCAATAAATTCAGGAAACTTGCTTATTGCATTTTATATGCTCCTTTCGTAATCTTTATTTATGGATGAGTCTACTAAGCTTCCATCAAATGCTGCACCACAAGTCGAAACAGTTGTGAAAAAAGATCCCGTAACATCTGCTGTCCTAAATAAAACAAAGGTTTCAGAAACATCTGATGACGATACACTTATAAATGTCCACATCGGTAATCCTCTACGTAGAATTACAGAACTTCTTGAAGAAATTAAAAAACAAAAAGCTTTTTCATTTACTCTTAAGGGGTCCATTGGTATTATGGGTGTAGCACTGGCTCTTTCGTTTCTCGGTTTTTTCGGAACGACCCATGCTCTATGTGATAAAGGAGTACAAACACATAAAGGAGTAGTAAAAGTTCTTAAAGTAACCGATACAGAACCGGATCATGTAGTTGCAAAAATTCAAAGAATAATTAAATACTTCAGCAATTTTCTTTCACCAGATGACAATACCAGTCCGAGATACCGCTACATTCTCGAATTATCTGATAATACTACAATCCACCTCAATCGCGGACGCGATGCTTCATTTACTCCGTTTAAAGACAAGGCAGTTTACGCCACCGGCAACTACGACTCCTGCTCACGACAGCTCACCATCCAAACCCCCGAGGCAATTGAGGAATATTGATTCCTGGCTGCAACTGTGTAATAATCCGCTACAGAATAATTAAAATAAAACATGGCAGAAATTGTTAGAGTAGGATTATCAGAAGCAGCCTATATCGCTTCAGGACAAAGAAAGCTTTATGATCCATTAACAAAAGGTATAATTGGCGCCACATCCATGGGTTATAATGCCTATGAACCAATACCAAGTCCAGGTACAGTTTTTGAATTATTAAGTAAACCACGAGCAAATTCTGATCATCTTTTAGAGGATTATGTTGTTAATATCCATCCACCCTGGATGATAGATAGAATTGTCTCACCTAAACCAGCCGCCAATGATTCTTTTGTAAATTACTTAATGCGTTGGCCGCAGAGTCTGGCGGTTTCGATGCCCTTCTGGCGAAAAGCAACAGGAATACTAGTCGCTGAAACCGATGCTACTATCAGCTGGCACTGGCCGGTATTAAAAAGACATAATGGAGGCTGGAGGAAAAGATTGAGCGAGAAATTTCAAAGAGAACTGGAATCTACAGGTGCGGTATTACTGGCTGAAAATCATGCTCTAGTCGGAAAGGGTGAAAAAATAGAACGCTGGATTGAAGAAAAACCCGGAGAAAGAGGATTCGTATTTGTAAGCGGGCCTGACGTAAGAGATACTGAATACGCCGCAACTTCTGGAGTAGATATTAATCCATTACTACCTAATACACATGGTTTATATGTTAAAGCCGGATGGACTGAGGATCAGTTAATTTATGATCTGAACAGAGTGCTTAAGGCTAGACGGGAAACAAATAAACCTTTATGGATAATGGCCAACTACCCAAGCGCTGCAACCACCGAAGCAGCCGACAGATTAAATGAGACCGTAAGACAAGTTTTAAGTAACTGATTAAATGATTACTCAGCAACAAAACAAATTCTTACCTATAATTAATCTTTTTGCATCGGATGACTAGTATACATGTATACTAGTCAGAGGAGTAATCAAATAGTTTCGCGCGGGATTTCATATTGGTTTTCGCTGTTAGAGCATACTCTAACGGCTTTAAAGCTTTTTCCACTTTCTTCCAGAACTCTTTAGTCTTTTTTCTTTGTGCTAATTTCGCTATAAGTTTTTTATATTTTTCATCACTCGTAATCCAAACTGATTTATGTGTCCTGATTGTTTCCCGACTCACACCGACAGTAGCACATATTTCAGAAATCTCATAACCGCTTTTAAGCATCAGATGAATCATCAACCGTTTGGTAAGCATAATTTTTTCTTCTTCTGTCAAAAAAACTGTAAAAAAACTTTGGATATCAGATGAAATAGTTAAAGACGAAATTAGGAATGCGAAGTTGTCACGCATTTCTTCCAGGAGCTCTGATCTAATTTTTCTTTTCGATGCTCTAGGCATATATATAACCAGTATACATGTATACTGGTCACTAAAAATTAAAATGTATTCTAGAGTTTTATATCAAAATAATTTATCTATTATTACTTTTCTGTATTAGGCTAGGGCTTGGTACAGAGATCGCTCCAGGATATTTATGTGACTATCCCAAGAAAAATTATCTCGCACATGGTTCCAGGCACGCTTTCCCATCTCGGCTCTCTCAGGCATTATTTTAATAGCCTCATGCATTTTCTCAGCAAAATCTGTTATGTCATATGGCTTTGCCAAATAGCCTGTTAATCCATCTTTTATAGTAACTGTCGGTCCAGCATGATTCCAAGCGACCACAGGCACTCCCCATCCCATCGCCTCAACAATTCCCATCCCGTAATCCTCTTCGGGTGCTGTATAAATATAAAGAACTGATTCACGATAAAGCTTCTGTAAATCTTTCTCAGATATCTGTCCGACAAAAAGTACATAATTATTAAGCTTTAATCTATTGACGATTTTTTTCAATTTATTAGTTTCATCCGTAAACGGACCAGGAATAATAAGCTTCATATCAGGATATCTTTTTCTGAATATATTAAATGCCTTAATTCCATAGTCAAATCGTTTTTGGGGCTGATGTCTGTTCGTTATGAGTACATATGGCTTTTCTATATCAAATTTCATGCCGTCTTTATTCCGAAAGCTAAACTTACCAACATAAGCTGTATGAGGGTTTACACGAAGAAGGGAAAAATCCTGGGGGTAAGCGCCAGCCGGACATGTTATGAAATCCTTCTTATAAATTCTTTGGATTATGCTCCCAATGTAATCACCATTCACTAAAATCGAGCTCCCTCTTGTAAATGATACTTTATCTGCAATATTAACGAAAAATTTCAGCTTAACTATTAAAGAATGGACAAATGCATAATCTTTTATATTTGCCCATTTTTCCTTTATATCAATTTTCCGAGGGTATAAAAGTCTATTCGGTTGGTTCATGTAAACTACATATGGCTTTCTAAGCATTTTAGAGACACAATATGCTATCCAGGCACCGGGCTGATTAGCACCTATCAAAATATCGTATTTTAGAAAACGGAATGAATAAAAAGGCACTAATAATGCAGCGAAGACTTGCTCCAACGCGTGCTTCATTGGAATGTTCAAGGGAATAAAAGGAAAAAGCGTGTAAACTGTAATCTTTTTGAGAACATCTGGGTAGCATAAAGCTTTATTCCATGTTGGAACAAAAACATCTACATGGTGTCCTTTCTTCACTAAACCCCGGGCCTCCTCAATAATAAGTCGCTCTCCGCCGCCGGAATAGGCGAAGCCACAATGAACAAGGGCGATATGTAAAGTCTTTTTCTTTCTCATTGGACAGATACTAATAGTTAAAGAATTGAACTAACCAAACTTAATGCTCCATTTAAGCTACAACCTCGCATCAGATGCTAATTACTATATTCAGCGTACTATAATTGAAGAACTCTTTCAAGCCGAAGATGTTTTGGGAATTTTTTTATGTAATGAAGGATAAGCCTTAAGAATATAGAGTAGAAAAATAAAAGTTCCGAGAGAAATAAAATCCATAATCAGAGATGGAATATCATCAAAGCGAAAAATTCGCACCAGATTGCCGATGCCTATACCACTACTTCTTTGAGTAGGCTCAAGCTTCATAAAAAGATATGAGCTATAAACAGATAATAAACCCATTAAAACGAATATGGCAACCGAGGCAAAAGTGAGAACCAGTATAAATGCAAAAAATACTTTGTTCTTTCTATACTTTAAAGCATCCCTCATAAATGTTTCAGTAAAAATAATAACAAGTAATGATAAGGTTATGGAGGACGCGAAATTTAGCTCTAGCCTATAACGCTCAGGAGTAAATACACCCCCGATCATGATATCCCGACTGGCAGTGAAAAACATTACATAAATAATCAGCAAAGACGCGCCTATAAAAATAGGTTTTAATCTTTTTCTTCTATCGAAAACCAGAAAAAATAATGCGCCGAAGAGAGGAACTAATGGTATTAATAAAGGAAAAAGGTGAAAGCTCTTGTCAATAGTATAGACAACATGCGATAACTGTATACCACGTGAAAAAAATGTAGGAAAATACCAAAAAATTGAAAGACTAAAAGCCGCTACAAAAACAAAAACCATCCTAAGCATTTTCACCCTAAGATCACCCAAAAAACCTTCGGCCACAGCCAAAACTGGATAAATAAATATAAGATTAAACATCATAAACGGAGATAGAATAGCGATTATCGCTGTTCCGATAATAGTAAGTACTCCTAGAATAGGAATGCCTGATGCTATAAATGATTCAACGTACAGAAGAAATAAAGGGAGAAATGAAAAAACTACAGCATGCGCTCCATCACCATAAATTATAGCTGCACCAAGGGATGGGGTGTAGTCGAAAAATGGATTGGGAAATATATATATTAATGTGGCAATTAACGCAGTCAATTCATGACGCAAAGCGATCTTTCTTATAAATAGATAGAAAGATAAAGGTGCTATGGAAAGCGATATTATCGTAATACTTGTAAAAAATATATTAGTCGGAATGAATATAAATTTCTCTAAAAGCCCTGCGATTAGCATAAACGCCGCAGAAGATTCAAAAGCCCCTGAAACATCTCTTTGGAAAATAGGTATCACTCCTATAAAATTCAGACTAAATACCAAAAGTAAAAAAAGAGATGTACGCTTATTAAGTTTTCCACCACGCCACCAAGATAAGGATTTGCGGTAAGCTGCTGATTGTCCTTCCCCAACTCTATTTGAAAAATCTATACCTCTTTTAACTTTTTCATTTTCCATATTAAGCCTTTTCTGATTAAACTCATCTAGCTAATAGATTAGCTCCTGTTTTTAGAGTAGAATACGTCTTAAAACGATGTCAACTAGTAATCATCCTGAAGACCTAGAGAAAATTTGCTTATGATTCTTTTTATAAATAATATTATCCGTTCAGTGCGATAAATCATGAATATAATAATCATAGAAAAAATCATTGGTATAGCCCAATCAAAAAAATCTCTTTTATATTTCAATATAAATTCCTGCTTTCCATGCTTTTCCGGCATTATAACTATATTATCCAACGCATCACCAAGTATTCTTCCTTCACCTTTTTCGATTTTCCAGTTTCTATCAAATGAAACAGCTAAAGATATCACCTCATCTTTTTTCATTTCTCCAGATACTATAATTTGATTAGACTTATTGGATCTGAATTCTATCTCCTGCTTAAAATTCCCAGCGTAAGCTAATAAATTTCTAACATCAGCGCCGTCTCTAGGCGAGGGCGTACTTAAAATTCCAACATCAGCAATACGCACAAGAGCTGAATTTTTTACTTTATACAGAAAGTTGCCTTTTTCATAATATTGCAAGCTAAAATACTTACTATCTCTATATCTTTCGATGTTTTTAAAATCTTTAAAATATTCTTCAGAATCTTTTGAATTTATTAGTATATAAGATACACCAAATATTCTTAACCAGACTGCAGCAAGCGATGCATCATCGCCTTCACGTATTTGATATGCTCCATGCATCCACCAAGTATTAATACTCCCCAGATCATTTCCTCCTCGAACCTGCATGATTTCATCTCTATCGCTTAACCAAAAAACAGGATTACCTGATAAAAAAATACGATTATTAGGCTTCACATTATTTGAGAGAGTTTGTTCTATTCTGGTTTTATATTTATTCTCAAAACCATTACTAAAGTCAGTGTGGTAAACAGTTAAAACGATGTATCCATAAAATAAAATAAAAACTGTAGCTAATATTACATATCCTTTTTTCTTAAACTCTTTACTGAAGCTACTGATAACCATAGCTAGCGCCAACTGAATCTCAGGAAAAAACCCGGTCCAGTCCATGATAAAATCCGGATCAGCGATAAATCGAATGAATGATAAAAAAACTAAAGATGCGAAAAATGTAACAGAAAAAAATTTAAAGCCCGAAAGCTTCAAGTATTTAAATTTAGAAATCAATAAAGCAAAAATAATAGGCAAGAGCTGAAATAGTAAATTAAATAAATTACTTGATACTTTAATAAGCGGCAAGCCGCCAATTGATGGATTCATTAAAATTATCCCGATATATTCAGGTGTATACCAAAATAAAGATAATGAAATAGCAAGAGATATAAATAGAATCAGTTCCAAAACATTTTTTTCTCTACCTTTATCCTTTTCTGAAATGACTAAAGCAATTAACGCTATGAATAAAGGTAAAAAGGAAGAACTATTTATAAGAAGAATAAAAGTAATTATAAAAGAAGAAATAAACCCCTTAAGCTTAGTAGGTGAAATCAGACTTTTCTGATACAGTAAAAAAAGCAGTGGATATATACCTATAGCTATATATTTAAGACCATTTTGATAAGGAAGAACTATATACATTATTGGGATAAAAATAAAACACAAAGCAGGAAAAAAAGAATTGGATTTACTTACTCCGTTAAATTTAAAATAGAAGAATAGCCCTAATCCACCTAAAATTAGACTTAAAGCTATAATCAGACAATAAGCAACATAACCTGGAATTGAAACTAAAGAAAACAAATATAACGCAAAAGGTATAACAGGACCTGTGAGAAATCTATAAGGATTACCTAAATACCAAAAAGGATACCAGTCTATATTCGGAAATTTATCTATAAAGAAATTCGATAAATTTATAACTGAAATAAATAAAGGCGGTAACCACATATATACGTAAATAATACAACATTATTTCATTTGTATCGCAAATAGCCTCAATCAGGATGATTTAACTACAATAGCCTATTGCAATTATTATAATATATGTTATAACTATACTAATACTATGTATAAAACTATTAGTATAACTAACAATACATATCAACAATTACATGCATTGGCCGCAAAATTAGGAATACCTAAATCACAGGTGATTGATGATCTCATAAAGGAATACATAGAGAGAATGAACGAGGAAGAGAAAAGCACGTTAAAAATATTTAATTTATCAGTCAAACGTCTTTCTAAACGAATCAAGCTTCCTAAAGGTACAAAAATTAACACAAACAACCTAGATTCTGCCTTATCTTCCACGAATCAAGCTGTTGAGAAGAAGTCTTAATATGTATATTATCGATACAAGTATATTGGTGGCTGAATTGTTACAAAAATATAACGATCAGGAGGATGAGATATCGAAAAAATATCTGTATGTTTATAGAAAAATTCCGCTCATGAAGCGGGTGATTCCGGATTTTATATTAAATGAATTCGAATTATTTACCACACATGTAATTCCTGCGCGATATTCTTTACAAGTTTCAGAAAAAAAACAATTACATGACGTCGTAGCATCATACTTGCGGCAAATTATTGCCAACTGCACCATAAATTCTCCAAATAAGCAAATCGTGAAAACTGCCTTTTCACTATATCAACATCCTACAAATGATGAAAACTCCAATCATATAAGCTTTACTGACAGTCTTTTACTGGCTATGGCCTCAAAACTACAATATGTCATCGTATCTACAGATCCCCAGATCATAACATACGCTTCAGAGTTAAATATAGCACGACTTGAACCATAGTTTAGATTGATATAATAATCTAAATCTAAAAGTTATCCACAAATTATATCTTCATAACTATATCAAAATATATCAATAATATTTACTACAGGACTTTCGTATTTTTTTCTTTACACTTCCCTCCTAACTCAAATCATGCAGAATTTAGTCCTGCGAATCTAAATTTTCTATAAATACAATTTTAAAATTTACTTACGCTCAAAAAAATTATCCAGAGTAAAATCTTTTTCTTCAAGAAAAAACTTATAAGAAAACCACCAGAAAAAAATTAACCAGGCTATAACTACTAATGTAGATCCATAATCATGGAAAAATGATGCTGTGTCTTGACCAAAAAAGTAAGCTAATAAAACAATTGAGCTTATTCTTAAAAGATTGAGTAAAAAAGTACCTACAAAACCCCCTATCCATGTCTTAATTCTACTAAGTGTCGTATAATCATTGCCTTGAAGTACTATCCATCCGGATATGAGAAAAAATAACATTGACTGCCATCCGATACAATTCCAAGCTATTTCTATAAGATATGGATCTTCCCTACCTATTGCGAGATACTCACCCATAATTGATGGCTTTAGGCCAAAAGGCATAAGAATTACAGCAACCATCCTGACCTGCGCAGGCACAATATAATCTTTTATCGGTCGGTACCAATCAAAATTTATAACTATTCTGGTAAAGATATCAGAAATAGTATTATAAAAAGGCAAAACCAGAAGCAGGATAGTGAGAATAATAAATAAGTTAATTACAGCCTGTCTTTTCGGAGTACTTTTTACATTTTTAATTTGTTTTATGTCTTCCATATGTTGAGACTTAAGATAATTTGCTTTAAAGAATGCAGCTTATTTTCTTAGATATCTTACGCTTTCTAATATCTTTAATAAAGATAGGGAAAAAAGGGGTGATAAAAATAAATATCCATATTTTTTCAGGCAAAGTGGCAAACTCGAAATTACTACCCTGTCTATATACTATTCCCATTCCCCCAAAACCCGCCGCGGATTCAGGCGAAGACAGATGTCCTAAATCCCCTGCTGTTAAGTTATATGAATACTCTGTTCCCCATGAAATGGTGGTTGCATCACTTATTCTGAAATATGCCTGATCTGAAGAGTCCATAATGGCACTTGCTACTATATCTGAGTTCGTCGAATCATAGGTAATGGTTACTGATTCGATTTGGCTTTCCCCCGTCCATGGATCTGAGGCATCAGTCCAGTCGGGTATGCATTTATCATTTGTGCAGTCAGTAAAAGTTACCGGGCCATCATTAACTGATACATAGGCATCATAGTATACTAATTTACAATCAGATGTTCCCCCTGTGCAATCGACAGCTGAACCATATGCCGGTGTCACCAATCGCTCTGCGGAACCCGCAGTACATGTAGCATTATCACAATCAAAAAAGTAACTATAGGTAGCACCATCGCTCCAACTGCCTTTACAGTCTGTGGCAGAAACACAATCAATTCTGGCCATCTCATTCCCCAAACCTACATCAGCTACATTTGATCCAGCTGTATCATCTAACTTAGTTATTGTTCTACCTGAGGAGGTACAAGCACTATCCGGACAATCCACAAAACTGACCTCATTCTCAGAACTATCTATATAAACTATCTTACAGTCTGTGGATCCGGGACTACAATCGATATCATTAGGCGCGCTAACTGTTGTTCCTCCCACACCAGTATCAATATCAGATGGACTGCCGCTATCCTGTGCGCTGCATGCCGCATTCGAACAATCAATCATGGTTAAATCACCATTTACTGCATCATGATACAACGCCTTACAATCTGTATCAGATACACAGTATAAAGACATATGGACATTGGCATAAGATGTATCACCATTAAAATCCTGCGCGATATTACCAGGTGTAGCTCCAGAACATACAGCATTAGCACAATCCACAAAGTATAATACATCATTCGTTTCGTCGACAGTATTGAAATAAATCAGCTTACAGTTATCATCAGCAATACAGAATATATCTCCATAGAACTCTGAATCTGCAGCACCTAAATCGGTATCAATTACAGTACAAGTCCTTCCACCCGATGCACATGTGCCAGGCGTACCAGCGTTATCACAATCACCAACAGAGCAATCCACAAACACCGCATCCGGCGCTACATCCGACATGTCGCCATAAAGTATTTTACAATTATCAGAGGCTACGCAGTAAATTTTAGGATTACCCCCCACAGACGCATCTCCGACATCACTATCGATATTATTGATAGTATTTGATGAGCAAGTCGCATTGTCGCAGTCAACAAACATCAGATCAGGCGCGGTTGTATCTAAATTGTCAATAAACACAATTTTACAATCATCCGCAGCTACACAATACATATCTAGTATACTGTCTTCCATATCTGAAGAAGAACCCACTACATCAGCATCAAGAGTGGTGGATTCGATAGCTCCAGTATTAGCTGTGGGGTAGGTGTAGAGAAATACGTCATCAGCTTGAGTCGTATCAGCAACCAAAAGCCAGATAGTCGTACCATTCGTCGCAGCGGAATACACGTTATGCGTTACAGATGCTATAGTCTGATTATTCCGAGTCCACTCGTTATTGGTTGTGAAATACTGCGCATAAGATAAATCGGTGCCATCCTGAAAGATCATACCTACACTTGTTGAGGAGAGGGGTATTAAAAGCGGACGATCTCCAGCGGTAAGCCCCGGTCCCTGAGTACCAAAAGTGACTGTACCCGTCAGTATAGAAGTTGAATTTCCGGTACACGCACCATCTAATCCAGCGAGTGAAAATATATTTACCTCACTATCACTGCTGGTATCTGAATAAGCGATAATAGATGCAGTATCTGACAATTTAGCCACAGTAACCATAAAGGTACTTCCCAAAGTGCCATCCACCGAAGTCTGGCAAAGTGTACCTTGTGCATCCGAAGAGCCGGTATCGATGCGCCTGCCTTCGATTCTTTCCGCTCCATCATCAACCCAAAAGACATGAATAATATTATTCGAAACCGAAATACTTGGATTATAGTTATCAGCATCACCATCATCGACTGTCACTGCGGTATTCCACTGCACTCCACCGTCTGTAGATTTTTTATATGATACATCTCCCCCATCATTATAAAAGGCATAAAAATTATCCGACAAAGAATCCCAATATATATCAGTACCATCAGAATAAAGATAGTCAAAGTTTGTGCTAAAACTATGGCTATTATGTGACCATCTAAGCCTCACGTCCTGAAAAGTACCTGCCCTTCTCACTTTCTCACCTAGCCAGCTACCGTTATATCTATCCCATGCGACATCAGCGTTTTCATCAACATACCCTACATATACATTTCCATTCTCTACTGCGATATTAGGTTCGCTGCCTACATTGGTGTTGTTTGTCGTAGACCACGTGCCCCAAGAATCTGAATCATTGTGTTTAGCCAAAGTCACATACTGAGTAGTTGCATCGATATAAGAAATCCAAGTATTTCCGGATAGGTCTACAGCTATATCTGTACCATATACACCTGCTGTATTATGTACAGAATTATCAACTACAGGACTTGTATCAGTAAAGGCGGTAGCGTTATTTGCATTTCCCTCAAGAGCGATTAAATCATCATTCGTAGTATCAATAAAGGCTATTTCGGGAATATAATCTTCATTTATAGCTATACTTGCCATGTGCATACCGACCCCTTGATGGGCGTCGACATCAGAACTCCAGTTCGCTCCTGTTTTATTTGCATATTTTAATCTATTTGACCCACCGAATTGTATTCCGATAACATGAGGCTTTCCCAGGTTATCCAAAGCAATATCGATCCCCCTAAAACTATTCCCTGTCCCACCAAGATTTATTGCAATCTCCGCACCTCCTACATTAAAAGCATCGGAGGCGTAGGTAATGTATTTTAAATCTTGAGAATTATCATTATTCTCATAAAGAATATGGATAACGTTTGAAGAATCTATAGCTATTGCTACTTCTGCAGATGTGCCAAGATCGGTAGGACCATTGCTTGCAGGCTCAGACCAAGTAATCCCATCTGTAGATTTCCAGATCTCGATATCTCCTCCATCATTTATTACTGCATACAAAACTCCAGTCGATGTTCTTACAAGCTGAGGAGAACTACCGTTCATGCCTCCTGGATCACCTGCATCATCTATTTTGTTACCCGCTACACGTGTAAAGGATGCCAATTTTCTTTGCATACTTCCATACTGGGCTTCCGACTCAGTAATTCCTCCTGAAACAACTACGCTCGGATCAATAATCACAGGATATGATCTTTCAGGATCCATCAACCATCTCCGCGAAGCCTCACCTAAAGTTTTTTTAAGCACATAACCACCTATTTCCTCATTCATCGTAAGTTGTATATCAAATGTTTTATCTCCCTTTGCGTCTTTTGCGAATGGAGCTGAGAATTGGAAAATTTCTTTATTATCTTGTGTATAGAAAGCAAAAGCATCAGAATCTTTGGAAACAAGATTAATGCCACTTGTTCGAACTTTTTGACTGATATAGCCTTTTAACATATTGGCGGTATCTTTATTCTTTACTATAAACTCTTCAATTAATACAGAGTCGTTTATACTATATTTAAGATCAATTCCCGGAATAACCTCTGTATATGTAACTTCTTTATCTTTAAATATCTTTGAATCTTTAGGATTTACTTTTCGATTACCCAACTCTTTCGTTTCAAACTCGATCTCCTGTCCGTCTTTAATAATTCTGACTCTTGGTTCTTTATGGAAGATAAATTTCACGCTCTTATTATCTTTTGATGTCTTTTGTATCATGCGCGGTGTCTTGATTTCTTCAGATAAAGCGTTTACTAATAAATCTTTTGCTTTTGAATCTGTTTCTCCATTTTCTTTTATACTTTTTGAAGCGCCTGAAATAGAACTTAATGTAGGTTCATTTGCTTGAACTGGTCCGACTGTACCTACATAAGGCGTAAGGCTTGACACTATTAGTGATAATGAGATAAGAAGGATAAGAA